>JANMXS010000062.1:0-3518 GCA_031394335.1 Burkholderiales bacterium | reverse complement strand
TGGCGATGCTCAAATACGGCGTGAATGACTTGCGTCTCTTTTTCGAGAACGATATCAAGTTCTTGAGCCAGTTTCGCTAACAGGGTAATGCCATGAAAGTTTCCGTTAACTGGTTGAAGCAGCTGGTCGCAATCGATCTGTCCATTGATGAACTTGCGCATACCTTGACCATGGCTGGCCTTGAGGTAGAAGAGATTTCACCTGTGGCACCCGCATTCGACAAAATCGTGGTGGGCGAGGTCAAAACAGTTGCGCCGCACCCGAATGCCGACAAGCTTCGCGTTACTGAGGTCGACATTGGAGCAGATGGCCTGCTGCAAATTGTCTGCGGTGCACCGAATGTGGCGGTGGGGATGCGGGCACCAGTTGCCCTGGTCGGTGCCAGGTTGACTGGTCTTGAAATCAAGGAAGCCAAACTGCGCGGTGTCGATTCGCGCGGCATGCTGTGTTCGGCGCGTGAACTCGGTATCTCTGAAGAGCACTCTGGACTGCTGGCATTACCGGCGGACGCGCCGGTTGGGCAAGATATTCGCAAATACCTTGACCTGAATGACGTCTATCTGACTCTCAAGCTCACACCGAACCGGGGTGATTGCCTGTCGATGGTCGGTATCGCCCGTGACCTCGCCGCCGTTACCGGCGCCAAGCTCAACGTGAGCCGTATAGATACGGTGCTATCAACGAGCACCGACTCCCGAACGGTAAAAATATCTGCGCCCAAAGCATGTGGCCGATATCTGGGTCGTGTGATCAAGAACATTAACACGCAGGCAGCAACTCCCGACTGGATGAAACGCAGGTTGGAACGTGCTGGATTTCGCTCCATTTCGCCGCTGGTAGATATCACCAATTACCTGACCCTGGAACGCGGCCAGCCGATGCACGCCTTCGACCTCGACAAACTGAAGGGCGGCATTGATGTGCGTTACCCCGCGCCAGGCGAATCGATCAAGCTATTGAATGAGCAGGATGTTTCGCTGCAACCCGATATGCTGCTGATTACCGATGAGGCCGGTCCGGTAGCAATGGCGGGCGTGATGGGTGGACTGCACAGTATGGTGACAGCAACGACCGCCAGTGTTTTTTTTGAATCCGCCTATTTCGATCCGGCTGTCATCCAGGGAAAAACCCGCGTGCTGGGTATCAACTCCGACGCCGCCTTCCGATTTGAGCGTGGCGTCGATCCTGAATCAGCGCGTGATGGTATCGAATACGCCACTCGTTTGACCTTGGAAATTTGCGGAACGTCCGACACCCGGGTCGGCCCTGTAACGGAAGCGACGGGTGAATTGCCGGAACGACCACCGGTGATGGTGCGACCGCAGCGTGTAGCGCAGTTGATTGGCACCGAAATCGCGATTATACAAATGGCGAAAATTCTCCGTCGCCTGTATTGCGTGGCCGTTGAAGTGGAGGATGCCTTAACGGTTACGCCACCATCGTTCCGCTTCGATTTGGGAATCGAAGCAGATTTCGTCGAAGAAATCGCCCGCGTTTTCGGCTATGACAAAGTGCCGGCGACCCCTCCCAAGTCCACCGTGCCGATTCTTCGTATCAGCGAGACAACCCGATCGCGTTCGGCTTTGCGCCGCAGCGTAGTGAGCCTCGGCTATCAGGAAGTCATCAATTACAGCTTTGTGCCTAACGAATGGGAGCATGACTATGCTGGCAATCTCGCCCCCATCAAGTTGCTAAATCCTATTTCCAGCCAGATGAGCGTGATGCGCTCCACGCTGATTGGGGGCTTGATCAGCTCGCTGAAGTACAACCTGAATCACGGCGAGGCGCGGCTGAAGTTGTTTGAGCTGGGCCGTTGTTTCATGGGTACCGAGGCCTCAATCGACGCACAGCCCGAGCGGATTGGCGGCTTGGCCTATGGTGCGAGAGCGCCTGAACAATGGGGGCAGGACAAGGCCGATAAAGCCGATTTCTTCGCGGTCAAAGGCGATGTTGAAGCGCTGCTGGCGGGGCTTGATGCCCGCTTTCAGCCATTGCGGCATCCCGCTTTGCATCCAGGTCGGGCAGCCGCTATCCTTATTGGGGATATGGAAGTCGGCTTTATTGGCGAACTGCATCCAATGTGGCAGCAAAACAATGAGTTGCCGCTAGCACCCGTGGTCTGGGAGCTATCGGTCGAAGTCGTCCGCGTAACGCAAGTGCCGCATTACAAGCCGATTTCACGGATGCAGGCGGTGCGTCGCGATATCGCCATATTGGTCGCGGAATCAGTCAGCGTACAGGCCATAATTGATACTGTGAAATTTCTGAAAGTGCCCGGTTTGATGGATTTTTCGCTATTCGACTTGTATCGGGGCACCAGCCTTGCTATTGGGGAGAAAAGCCTTGCGTTTCGTATAGTTATGCAGGATACTGCCAGAACTTTAACAGATTCGGAATGCGATAAAATCGTGTCAGATATAGTTGAAGCACTGTCACAGAAACATGGCGCAACCCTCAGAAAATAAACAATAAAATGACGATGACGCTGACCAAAGCGGAACTTGCGGACTTAATGTTCGAAAAAGTTGGTCTCAACAAGCGTGAGGCTAAGGATATGGTCGAGTCTTTCTTCGAAGAGATTCGCTTGGCATTGGAAAAGGGCGATAGCGTCAAACTATCCGGCTTCGGTAATTTCCAACTGCGCAGCAAGCCACAGCGCCCCGGTCGCAATCCGAAGACCGGCGAAGAAATTCCCATCACCGCGCGCCGTGTAGTGACTTTTCATGCCAGCCAAAAACTCAAGAGCCTAGTGGAGAAGTCATTCAATGGAAATACTGCCCACCAGTAGTCTTCCGTCAATTCCCGCAAAGCGCTATTTCACCATCGGTGAAGTCAGCGAGTTGTGTGGTGTGAAGCCCCATGTGCTTCGCTATTGGGAGCAGGAATTCACACAGCTTAAACCGCTGAAGCGACGTGGTAACCGTCGCTATTATCAACACCACGAGGTATTGCTGATCCGGCGCATCCGCGAGTTGTTGTACGAGCATGGGTTCACCATCAATGGTGCCCGCAATCGTCTTGACGTTCCCGAGGCAATTCCGACGCGTTTAAACAAAGCGGGCCGCGCTATCGATGCGCGGCAGATACGCAGCGAATTAAAAAGCATTCTTTCGATGTTGAGCGCGTAGCTTCAACCGGGTTACACGATATAATTCACAGCTCGGTCGGGGCGTAGCGCAGCCTGGTAGCGCACTTGCATGGGGTGCAAGGGGTCGGAAGTTCGAATCTTCTCGCCCCGACCAATTAAATCAAAGGCTTAGCGAACACCGCTAAGCCTTTTTTCATGCACGTTCCATATGGGCAAGTCCTCTCGCAAGCTGACCACAGTGAGCAAAGCGCACCTGCGAAAGGGTAACCTATCGTGGGGAAAGCGTGGAGCACACGCTGCGAGTCAATGGACAAGAACCGGATATATAAGACGGTGCCGCGTAGGGTGAGGGGGCATGAATTTACGAAGCTCTTGTGGTCAAGACAAGGTGACGTCTCGCAGATTTCCTTCGGTTATAAATCTGGCGGTT
>JANMXS010000061.1:0-8161 GCA_031394335.1 Burkholderiales bacterium | reverse complement strand
ACAAAGCTTAGATGCAACATTGTAGCATTGAGTACCTCGTATTGCTTCGTTCCGATGGGCAGCACAGGGCGAAATCTTGAGCCCAGGATCATTGACTTCAAGAGTGAAAATCCCGTAGCCTCTGCTGCGCACAAGCGTTCGTCTAACGATAAAAAGCACGCGTTTTTTTGCCCCGGGATTGGCTGGATTCATGATCAATAAAATTACCGCCTCAATAGCGGAAGCGTTGGCGGATATCAAGGATGGCTCCACGGTGATGATCGGCGGCTTCGGCGGCGCCGGCCAGCCGGCGGAGTTGATCGACGGCCTGATTGCGCAAGGCGCGCGCGATCTCACCGTGGTCAACAACAATGCCGGCAACGGCGAAACCGGCCTGGCCGCCCTGCTCAAGGCCGGACAGGTGCGCAAAATCATTTGCTCGTTCCCGCGTCAGGCCGATTCACAAATTTTCGATGGCCTCTACCGCTCCGGCAAACTCGAACTGGAACTTGTTCCACAGGGCAATCTGGCCGAACGCATTCGTGCCGCCGGCGCCGGCATCGGCGCCTTCTTCTCGCCTACCGGCTATGGCACCGAACTGGCCAAGGGCCGCGAGACACGCGAAATCAATGGCCGTATGTATGTGCTGGAAATGCCGATTCACGCCGACGTGGCACTGATCAAGGCCGAGGCCGGCGACCGCTGGGGCAATCTGGTGTATCGCAAGGCGGCGCGCAATTTCGGCCCGATCATGGCCAGCGCGGCCAAATTAACGATTGCCTCGGTGCATGACATCGTTGAGCTGGGCGCACTTGATCCGGAAACGGTGGTGACGCCAGGAATATTTGTGCAACGCATCGTCAAGGTAGCGCGCAGCGCCACCGGGCCGGCCGGCCTTAAAATGGAAACAGCCAGAAAGGAGGCGGCATGAACAAGTGGAACCGCGACCAGATGGCGGCGCGCGTCGCCCGCGACATTCCCGAAGGCGCCTATGTGAATCTGGGCATTGGCCTGCCGACGATGGTGGCCAACCATCTGCCGCAGGACCGCGAAGTTTTCTTGCATAGCGAAAACGGGATCCTCGGCATGGGCCCGGCGCCCGCGCCCGGCTTCGAAGATTACGACCTGATCAATGCCGGCAAACAACCCGTGACATTGCTGCCCGGCGGCGCGTTTTTTCATCATGCGGATTCCTTCGGCATGATGCGCGGCGGGCATCTGGATATCTGCGTGCTCGGCGCCTTCCAGGTTTCCGTCACGGGCGATCTGGCCAACTGGCACACCGGTGCGGCCGATGCGATTCCTGCGGTCGGTGGCGCGATGGATCTGGCGATCGGCGCCAAAAAAACCTATGTGATGATGGAGCATCTGACCAAGGGCGGCGAGAGCAAGATCGTCACCACCTGCACCTATCCGCTGACCGGCATCGGCTGCGTCAGCCGCGTTTATTCCGATCTGGCCGTGATCGACATCACGCCCGATGGTTTGCAGGTCATCGATATGGTCGATGGTCTTAGCTTTGATGAATTGCAAAAACTGAGCGGCGTGCCACTCAACCGCAAAAAAATGAATTCTCGTATTGGCACCCTATGAGCGATGCTTTCATTTGCGACGCGCTTCGCACCCCCTTCGGCCGCTACGGTGGCGCGCTGTCCGGCGTACGCACCGACGACCTGGCCGCGCTGTCGATCAAGGCCTTGATGGAACGCAATCCCAAAGTGGATTGGTCGACGATTGATGATGTCATCATGGGTTGCGCCAACCAGGCCGGCGAGGACAATCGCAACGTCGCGCGCATGGCCCTGCTGCTGGCCGGCTTGCCCAAGGAAGTACCGGGCAGCACTGTGAATCGGCTGTGCGGCTCGGGCATGGACGCGGTCGGCACAGCGGCGCGCGCCATCAAATCCGGCGAGACTGGCTTGATGATTGCCGGTGGCGTCGAGAGCATGAGCCGCGCTCCGTTTGTGATGCCCAAGGCGGATGCCGCATTTTCAAGAACCAACGCGGTCTACGACACCACCATCGGTTGGCGCTTCATCAATGCCGAAATGAAAGCAATGTACGGCGTTGATCAGATGCCCGAAACCGCCGAGAACGTCGCCGAGGATTATAAAATTTTGCGCGCCGATCAGGACACCTTTGCACTACGCAGCCAGCAGCGCGCGGTGGCTGCACAGGCGGCAGGTCACTTCAACAATGAGATCGTGCCGGTCACCTTGGCGCAGAAAAAAGGCGATCCCATCGTGGTTTTGAAGGATGAACATCCGCGCGAAACCTCGATCGAATCGCTCGCCAAATTAAAGCCGATCGTCAAGGACACGGGCTCGGTTACCGCCGGCAATGCCTCCGGCGTGAACGATGGTTCCTGCGCCCTGCTGATTGCCAATGCCGATAGCGCGAAACGTTTCGGATTGGTGCCGAAAGCGCGCATCGTCGCCATGGCCACCGCCGGCCTCGCGCCACGCATCATGGGCATGGGCCCGGCACCGGCCACGCGCAAAGTGCTGGCGCTGGCCGGCTTGACGTTGGCGCAAATGGACGTGATCGAGCTGAATGAAGCCTTCGCCTCGCAGGGGCTGGCGGTGATGCGTGAACTCGGTTTGGCCGACGATGCGGCGCACGTCAATCCCAATGGCGGCGCGATTGCACTGGGCCATCCGCTGGGCGCCTCCGGCGCGCGCCTGATCACCACGGCCATGTATGAGTTGCATCGCCGCAAGGGACGCTATGCGCTGTGCACCATGTGCATCGGCGTGGGGCAAGGTATCGCCGTGATTATCGAGAGGGTATGAGCATGAACACAGCACTAATCGGGAAATTTTTACTGTCCTTGGTCGCCACACTCAACCTGCTCGCGACCACAAGCCACGCCCAAACCCTGTCTGAACTCGCCAGCTATGAAGGCCCCGACCGCATGGCCCGCCTGATTGCCGGCGCCAAAAAAGAAGGCATGCTGCAGTTCTACACCACCATCCCGCCGGAGTACCTGAAACCGATCATCGATGCATTCGAGAAAAAATACGGTATCAAGGTAGACGTATGGCGGGCGCGTTCGGAGGCGGTATTGCAGCGCGTGATGGCCGAAGCCAGGGGTGGGCGCTGGACCGTCGATGTGGTTGAAAGTATCTCGCCACCGATGGAAGCCCTGTATCGCGAAAAGCTCACCCAGGAAGTGCGCTCACCCGAACATAAAAATCTGATCGACGGCGTGCTGCCGGCGCACCGTGAATGGGCGCCGACCCTGATCTTCATTTTTGTGCAGGCCTACAACACCGCCAGGATCAGGAAAGATGAGCTGCCTAAAACATACGCAGACTTGCTGGATCCCAAGTGGAAAGGCAAGCTCAGCATCGAGGCTTCCGATCACGAATGGTTTTACAGCGTGATGCGGGATATGGACGCCAAGCAAGGCGAAGGCAGCGGCCTGAAGTTCTTTCGCGAATTGGTCGCCAACGGCCTGTCCACCCGCGTCGGGCATCCGCTATTGGTCAACCTGACTGCCTCGGGCGAAGTACCGCTGGCATTGACCGTTTATCAATACAGCCCCGAACAACTGAAAAAGAAAGGCGCACCGATCGACTGGTTTGCGATCGAGCCGGCGGTCGCCATTTCCGACGGCATGGCGGTAATGAAAAAAGCCCCGCATCCGCATGCCGCCCTGCTGTTCTACGATTATCTGCTGAGCGAGGAAGGCAATCGCCAGATTGCCAAACTGGGCTATGCGCCAAGCAACCGGCATCTGGAATCACCGCTGAGCAAGCTATCGGTCAAGGTACTGAACCCGTCGACATTGCTCGACGAATCCGCAAAATCAAGCGCACTGTTTGACGACGTCATTATCAAGCGCAGCAGCAAGTAAGCCGTGTGGCCCTGAAGTTGTATCAATACGAAAATAATGAGGAGAACAACATCATGCGTGCAAAATTATTCCTGCTGACCCTATCCCTATCCGTGGCCATCGCCGCGCCGTCATGGGCCACCGATAGCAGCAATGCGCCGTCGGCCGAGCGTGGCCAGAAGTTGTATCAGCAGAATATGTGCTTCACCTGCCACGGCACCGTCGGCAATGGCGGCGAACGCACCAGTGGGCCGCGGCTCGCACCCAATGTGTGGCCGGTGGACGCGATGAAAATCCAGCTGCGCAACCCGCGCCAGGATATGCCTCGCTATGACGAAAAATTTGTGAACGATGCCGACCTGGCCGATATCCATGCCTATCTCTCGACCATCAAGGCCGGGCCGAAGGCCAGGGATATTCCGCTACTCGCGAATATGTAAGTCTCGGTCAACCGCATTGCGCACATAGAAGGCGAGGAAGAAGACCATGGCCATGACAAAATATTTGCTCGCTGCCGCAGCGCTTCTTTCGGCCTCGGCATTGCCTGTCGAAGCTGCCGAATTTTCGTCCAGGCCGATCACGCTGGTCGTTCCCTTTTCGGCGGGCGGACCGGTCGATACCCTGGCAAGGATCATCGCCGCGCCGATGGCAAAGACGCTCGGGCAGGCGATCATCGTCGAGAATCTGCCGGGCGCCGCCGGCTCCATCGCGGTCGGGCGCGTTGCCAAGGCGGCACCCGATGGCTACACCCTGAGCATCGGCCACTGGGCCACGCATGTCATCAATGGCGCGATCTATCCCCTGCAATACGATCTGATCAAGGATCTCGAGCCGCTGGGAATGATCGCGACCAATCCGATGGTGATCGTTTCAGGTCCGGCAGTACCGGCGGGCTCATTCAGCGACCTGCTCGCATGGTTGAAAGCCAATCCCGGCAAGGCGACGATGGGAACCGCCGGCGTCGGCTCGGCGACCCATATCGGCGGCCTGAACTTTCGCAAGGAGACCGGCGCCGAGGTTGAATTCATCCCCTACAAAGGATCGGCGCCGGCCATTCAGGACCTGCTGGCCGGCCATATTTCCTTGATGGTCGACCAGCCCTCGAATTCTCTGCCGTTTATCCGCAAGGGCAGCATCAAAGCCTATGCCGTTACCGCCAAACAGCGCCTCCAGTCAGCGCCTGATATTCCGACCGTCGATGAAATTGGCTATCCCGGCCTGCAGGTATCCGTGTGGTACGGCTTGTGGGCGCCGAAGAATACGGACAAGGCCATCGTCGAGCGCATCAATGGCGCATTGCGGGCCGCACTCGCCGATCCTGCCGTGCGCAAACACCTTGCCGACCTCGGCCAGGAATTGCCGACCGCGGAACAGGAAACGCCGGCCGGGCACGGGGCCTACCATCGGGCCGAGGTGGAAAAATGGTGGCCGATTATCCGTGCCGCCAATATCAAGATTGAGTGAGCCGCATTTGCGCGCGACTGTCTTGACATGCGGCACAGCGCTCATTGAACCGTGAATTTCCAGCGCACCACCAGTTTTCCGGCATCGCCAAATTCGCCTTTCAACATCACCACCTGTTCGCCGGACTGGCTGCGCCAGCCGCCTTTGAGCGGTACCGTGAATGGTTTGTCGGGCGACATGGTGCCGCCGGCATGGGTGCGAAACATATGCTGCTTCTGCTGAGGGCCTTTGGGAGTGGGCGTGTCCGTGGAGCCTTCGGGCTCGTCAGTGGTGATCGTCTCGGTGTAGGGCAGCGGGTAGAGCGGGATCGGCACTCTCACCGTGATGGTGTTCTTGGCGGAATCCACCTCGACGGCGCCAATGCCCTCGGCGCCTTTTGCTTTTGCCTCGAAAGCCGCGCCAATGCTTGAATTTTTATTTTTATATCGTAATAATGCCTTCGCGCTAGGCCATCAATTCCGGCCAGATGCTGGCAACAGCCGCTCTGCATCCGCATCGTATTCTACCGAATAGGATTGCCACTGTTGCAACACCAGGTCCTTTGCGTTTTGGGCGTTTTCCAATATCCGCTTTCGCCAGTCGGCACCTGCGGCAAAGGCGGCGAGGGTTTCAACCGAGGCGGCTTCAAGGCGGCCGCAAGTCCGCAAATGGCCCCAGGCCGTGACTTCGGCTATGGTGCGGATGACATCGCTCAAGCCATCTGCCTTGCCGCGCAATGCCGACAAATTGACGCGATCGACCGTCGGCTGCAACTCCTTGATCAAGTATGAGCGCTTGCCTACGCCGACCGCACCGAGCAGCGCTGGCGAAATGGCCTGGGTAATGTGTTGAACCGATACCACCCGCTCAGCGTCGCTGCGCCATCGTGGCTGCGCGCCGTCAAGGCTGGCCGCAAGCGCTGATGGGTTGGCGATTTTGATGTCAATCAGGTACTGACCCTCCAGCGAACCATTGCCGCGCACCAGCACCACATAACGCTCGAGTCCCAGGCTGCCATTGCCGGCGATGCGGCGTGCAATATCCAGCGGCTCAAAAAAAACGGGCGATGGCTGGGTGCTGGCATAGGCGCCGAGAATCGATTCGGCGCGGGCGCGATCCTGAGGCGACGCCGCAAGCGTCTTTTTGCCATCGACGATCAGGCGGATTTTCTGGCCTTTTCGCAGCGTGCGTTCGCGGATCAGATCGATGCGGTGGCGGCCCTTCAGGCTTTGCAGCAATTTTTTCACCGGCCCGGTGGCGAGCGAACGCTCCACCCAGCGCGGCTTGCCGGCCATCACGTTTGCGGCATAGGTATCGATGAATCCGGTCGCCAATTTGGCAGCGGCTTTGTCGCTGATTTTCAGGGACTTTGCGGCAACAAGGGTGCTGGCCAGAAACCGCACCAGATCGTACGCCACCGGGGCGCGACAGCTTTCATCGAAATCATTCAGGTCAAAGTAGACTAGGCGGTTATCGCCCTTGTAGCTGCCGAAGTTCTCCAGATGGAGGTCGCCGCAGGCGAGTACCATCGGCGATGAACGCAGTGAGTGATCCAGCTGCAGCGTGCGGTAAAACAGCGGGCAAGTGCCGCGAAAGAATGAAAACGGATCGGCTCGCAATGCTGCCAGTTTCATCCTGAGACGCTCGGGGTCGCGTCCGCGGTTATCATCCAGAATGGCTTTGCTTATCGATTGCATAATTGCGAACACCCTCAGGAAATATGGAAATCAATTTCAGCTTAACACCGGTGATCATGCAGGCTTTGATCGGCTTGGTACTGGCTCTATTGCTCGGCGCGGCCATCGGCTTCGAGCGCCAGCTGCGCAAACAACCCGCCGGCCTGCATACCAATGCCCTCGTCTGCATGGGCTCGGCCGCCTATGTGCTGGTGGCGCTATTGGTGACCCAGGATTCGAGCCCGACCCGAATCGCGGCACAGGTCGTCTCCGGCGTGGGCTTCATGTGCGCCGGCGTCATCTGGCATGAAGGCCCGACGATCCGCGGACTGAATACGGCCGCAACCATCTGGTGCACCGCCGCGATTGGCATACTGGCCGGATTGAATTTCCCGTTGATGGCGATACTGGCAGCGGCGGTATTGCTGGTTGCCAATATTGTGCTGCACTGGATCGAGCATCGCTTCTTCGAAAGCCCGCCGCCGCGCAACTGAGGATATGCCCCGCTGAAGGCACGCCCAACGCAAGGCCGGCGTAACCCTGCGGGCAACGATTTTTTCAGCGCCTGCCGCCGCCCCGCCGCGAATTCTGAATCCAGTTAAATCAATGCGTCGTAATAGACGGCAGTGGCAATAACGCTTGCCCCTCATTTATTTAACCCTTCAAGGAATTCGCAAATGAACACCCAAGCACTTCGTAAAATTGGCTTCGCCATCGCCCTGTCGTTATCCGCAGTGTCATCCTTCGCGCAAGTCACCGTCGGTGGCGCGCCGATGTATGCGAACAAGGACATCATCGACAACGCCGTCAATTCCAAAGACCACACTACCCTCGTCGCCGCTGTCAAAGCCGCCGGCCTGGTGGAAACCCTGAAAGGACCGGGACCGTTCACCGTCTTCGCGCCGACCAATGCCGCATTCGCCGCATTGCCCGTCGGTACCGTCGACACGCTGTTGAAGCCGGAAAACAAGCCGACGCTCACCAAAATCCTCACCTATCACGTGGTGGCCGGCAAGCATGACGCCGCCGAGCTGATGAAGGAAATCAAGGCTGGCGGCGGCAAGGCAACACTGAAGACCGTATCCGGCGGCACGCTGACCGCAACCGTCAAAGACAAAGGCATCAATGTCACCGACGAAAAAGGCGGCACCGCCAACGTCACGATCGGCGACGTCATCCAATCAAACGGCGTTATCCATGTTGTTGACAAGGTTCTGCTGCCGAA
>JANMXS010000060.1:0-5862 GCA_031394335.1 Burkholderiales bacterium | reverse complement strand
CTTGACCTGGACCATTTCAAGCGCATCAACGACCAGCATGGCCACGTCGTCGGCGATGGCGTGCTGATACGCTTCACCAAGATCGTGCAAGCCTGTCTGCGGTGCGAGGATCTGCTGGTGCGTTATGGCGGTGAAGAGTTTTGCGTACTGTTGCCGGATGTCGCGCTTGACGGCGCGGTAGCGCTTGCAGAACGCATTCGGCAGAGCGTTGAGCGAACCGGATTTGGCGGGGGCAGCAGCCCGCTGCGCGTCACGGTTAGTGCCGGCGTTGCGCGTCTGGGTCGCGAAGACAGCGACGATATCGCGCACCTTTTGAAACGGGCCGACGAAGCCATGTATGGCGCCAAGGCGGCGGGACGCAATCAGGTTCTGGCCTATCCCGAAAATTCAACGATTGCGATGCTGACGCGCAGCCAGCGTGTAAAGGCCCTGGCCCCGCAGGCGCCGACTCCGCAGCCCAAGTAATTTTTCAGTAGCCGCATTTTTTCCCGTACCCGCTTGACTGCTCAGGACCAACCTGGAAGCGAGCGATGGCGAGTGGCGGGAATCGCCGCAGTCGTCCAGACGCGTAGCGCGGTGGCGAGAAGCGCAGGTGCCGATGCCTGCGGGGCATCGAGATTGACCGTCTGGCCAAGGAAGCGCAATGCCCGTTGCAGCATCAATTGCGAATCGCTGTCGCCGATCCCGGGGGCCAGCGTTTGCTTGGACAGCTTCTGTCCATTCTCATTGGTCGCCACCGGGATATGCAGGTATTGCGGTGTCGGCAGGCCAAGCAGTCGCTGCAGGTGGATTTGACGGGTCGTCGAATCAATGAGGTCTGCGCCCCGCACGACATGGCTGATTTTTTGGGCAGCGTCGTCCACCACCACTGCCAGTTGATACGAAAACAGATCATCGCGACGCTTGATGACGAAATCGCCAAGCTGTGATTGCAATCGCTGCTCGACCATGCCCTGCACGCGGTCGACGAAACGCAGCGGCTCGTCGGTGGTCATTACGCGTATTGCATGACCGCCAACGGGATGGCATACCCCTCGGCAGGTGCCCGTGTAGACCAGCCCCTCAAGACCGAATGTCGCCGAATCGGCGATTTCCCGGCGCGAGCAGATGCAAGCATAAGTCAGGCCGCGCATCGTTAGCTGGGTTAGTGCTTCCTCGTATTGCTCTTTACGCTTGCTTTGATACATCACCTCACCATCCCAATGCAGTCCGAAGGTTCGCAATGTGCGCAGGATATCGTTGGCGAATTGGGATTTGCAGCGGGTCTCATCGACATCTTCGATTCGCACCAGCCACTGACCGCCATGCGCTTTCGCGTCTAGGTAGCTGGCAACTGCGGCCACCAGTGAGCCAAAGTGCAGCGGGCCGCTGGGCGAAGGGGCGAAGCGGCCGATGTAGTTGGCAGGTGGGGAAATGCGTGTTGACATGCTAGGCTCAGTTATTGCCTGACTTTTAAAAAACCGAAATCATGATCTACCGAATTGCCGAAAATGCCGACTGGCAGGCAGCGCAGCAGCGCGGCGAATTCGCCAGCGCCGATCTGCTGCAAGAGGGTTTCATTCATTGCTCCGAGCGCGAGCAAGTGCTGCGCACTGCACGCAAATATTATGCGGGGCGACACGGCCTGGTGTTGCTCGAAATCGACGACGTGGCAATCGCCGCTTCGATCCGGCGTGAAGATCTTACCGGGCGCGGGGAAAATTTTCCGCATGCTTATGCGCCTGTTCCGCTCAAGGCTATTGTTCGTTATTTTGATTTTGCGGCCGACAATGATGGTTTGTTCTGCCTGCCACCGGGGGTGTAGTGCTCATCGCGGCGCGGTAGCCGGAAATAACGCGTCGACATTGGTCGCTATCCCCAGTTGCTGCGCAAACCAGCGCAATGCTTTTCCGGTTCGGCGCGGACGCCACGCGGCGTAAAGCGCGGCTTCGGGGCGCGGTGAATTCAGTTCGAAGCTGCGCAAGCGTCCGTTCGCGACCTCAGGTGCCGCCAGATGCGCTGGCAGATAGCCTACGCCCAGCCCGTCAATATGTGCAGCGATTTTGTCGCGCATCGACGGCACCGTCAGCACATCCTGCCCTGACAATAAACCGACAGTGCGGGGTGGCAAATTGCGCGAGGAATCGGCCACGCTGACGGCCCGATAGCGGTGAATGATCGCCTCGGTCAGCGGCTGCGCTTCGGCGCAAATCGGATGGTCTGGGGCAGCCACGAACACAAAGCTCACCGGTCGCAACAGCAAGGTCGCGAAGCCGCCGCCGGGCGGAATATCGTCGTTGACGCCGATGACCAGATCGGCGCGTTCGCAAACCAGTGCGTCCCAGTTGCCGGCCAAAACTTCCTCGGTAACCTTGATACGCGTGCCTGCGCTCGAACCCTGCTCCGCATAGAACTGTGCGATCAACGGATACAGGCGGGCGGCACCAATAATGGTGTCAACGCCGATGCGCAGCTCGGTCTCCCAGCCTTTTGCTACCTGGCGAATGCGTGCTTCGAGATCTACTGCGGCCTGCAGCAGCTGACGTCCCTCGCTGAGCAATTCATGTCCTGCTGGCGTGAGCTGTGCACGATGGCCTCGGCGATCGAAGATCAAAACGTCAAGATCGCTTTCAAGTTGCTGAATCGTATAGGTAATTGCGGAAGGAACCCGGTGCAGCTCGCTGGCGGCGGCGGCAAATGATCCGCGCCGGTCGATGGCATCCAATACCTGCAGTGCTTCGAGTGAAAGTCGCATATTCAAATTATTTGAATAAATTGATCGAAATTATCTGCTTGTTAAACCAAAAATGCGAGCCCAACATAGCACCACTGCGTCGTTTCAGCCAAATAATGAGGTTCAAAATGATTGAAATCAGAAAAAGTCAGGAGCGCGGCTATGCTGACCACGGCTGGCTCAAGAGTCATCACAGTTTTTCTTTCGCTGACTACTACGATCCAAAATATGTGCAGTTCGGCTCGTTGCGCGTAATCAACGAAGACCGCGTCGCCGCTGGCATGGGTTTCGGCACTCACGGGCATCGCGACATGGAAATCATCAGCTATGTTCTGGACGGCGCGCTGGCCCATCAGGACAGCATGGGCAACGGCTCGACAATACGCCCCGGCGATGTGCAGCGCATGAGCGCCGGTACCGGGGTGCAACACAGCGAATTCAACCACTCCCGTGATGGCGCCACCCATTTCCTGCAGATCTGGATCGAACCAAACGTCAAGGGCATTGCGCCCTCATATGAGGAGAAGCATTTTGACGCAGCATCGAAACAAGGCAAGCTCAGGCTGATCGCCTCGCCGGATGGCCGCGAGGGTTCGGTGACGGTGCATGCCGACGCCAACATTTATGCGGCGTTGATGTCGGTGGATGATCACCTGCTGCATACCCTGGCGCCCGGTCGGCGCGCCTATGTGCACGTTGCGCGCGGAAGCGTAACCGTGAACGGCCATTCGCTGGTAGCTGGAGATGCACTCAAAGTTTGGGCCAACACTGGCGTCGAGCTGGAAAAGGCACGGGATGCTGAAGTGTTGCTGTTTGATCTGGCCGGGTAAGGCCGGGAATTTCCGGAGATCATGATGAGAAAAATCGAACGCATTATCGATTCGCACGTCGCCCCGGTTGGGACGTTTTCGGTGCGTCGGGCATTGCCTGATCACAACCGGAAATCGGTCGGCCCCTGGGTGTTTCTCGATCACTTTGGCCCGTTCCGCGTGACTCCGGGCCATGACGGTGTCGGGCCGCATCCCCATGCCGGCATCGAAACGGTGACATATTTGCTGTCGGGCCGTAACCAGCATCGCGATTCTGCCGGGCACACCGGTATCGTCGCTGCCGGTGGTGCGCAGTGGATGACATCCGGTCGCGGCATCATTCACGCCGAAGCGCCGCTGGCGGAGTCCGAGAGCGAGATGACGATGCACGGTATCCAATTGTGGACGACACTGCCGCGCGCCCTGAAGCTGATGGAGCCACGCTATCAGCCGATCACTGCGGATACGATTCCGGAAGTCGTGGTGGAAGGTGGCAGTGTGCGTGTGGTGGCTGGCGACTATGTCTTGCACCACGCTTCACACAAGGGGCCTGCGGAGGTGTTGATGCCGCTGTTGCTATGGCACGTTCGCTTGCAGTCTGGTGCGAGCTTTCGCGCGGATATTCCCGCCAATCATGAAGTTGCTGCCTACCTTATCGACGGCGAGGGAACGTTTGGCGCGGGTGCACACCCCGGCAAGGCGGGGCAGCTGGTGGTGTTTGATAACGCTGATGGTGCCGTTGCTTTCAGCAACACGGGTAATGACACGCTGGACGTTATGCTGCTGGGCGGCGCGCCGGCGGAAGGGCCGCTGGTGTTTCATGGCCCTTTCGTAATGAACAGCATTGAGCAGGTGCACGCAGCAGAAAAGGCGTACTTAACCGGTCGCATGGGGCAGCTCGCCGAGGCATAGCGACGCTTAGCGGGTCTCGTCGCAGTTTGTACGTACACTTTTGTCTTCCAACTTCTGATTGACTGAAACCAATATGGCCATAGCAAAAATTCTTGCCTTTGCCGGCAGCGTTCGCAAAGAGTCGTTCAATCGCAAGGCGCTGTCGCTGGCGGTGGCTGGGGCGCGTGCGGCGGGTGCGGAAGTGACGGTTGCCGACCTCGCCGATTTTCCGATGCCGATCTACGACGCCGACTGGCATCAGGAGAACGGTGTTCCGGAGAACATGCTGAAATTGCGTGCGCTGATGATGACCGCCAACGGCCTGCTGATTGCCAGCCCCGAGTACAACACCTCGATCACGCCCTTGCTGAAGAACACCATTGACTGGCTCTCGCAGTCAGTCGGCGGCGAAAACGGCGCCGCACCGTTCGCCAACAAGGTTTGCGGCTTGCTGGGCGCTTCGCCCGGCGCGTTCGGCACTATCCGTGCGCTGCCGCATGTGTCCTACATATTGAGCAATCTCGGCACCTTTGTTCTCCCGGTAGTCGCGGTGCCAAAGGCTGGCGAATTGCTGAATACCGACGGCACCATTCGCGATGAGCGAGCCGCAAAAATGTTGCAAAAACTGGGCGCGCAGGTCGCGCAAACCGTCGTCAGGCTGGCGTAATTTCCTTAATTCGATATGGACAGATTCATGGCAAAAGTTGCAGTCGTTTTTCACAGCGGGTATGGCCATACGGCCAAACAGGCACACGCGGTACTGGCCGGTGTGCAGCAGGTAAAGGGCATCGAAGCGCATTTGATTACCATTGAGGCAGAAGGCAATCTTCCCGCGAATGGCTAGGAAACGCTGGCCGCAGCGGACGCGATCATCATGGGTTCACCTACCTATATGGGCAGCGTCTCATGGCAGTTCAAGAAATTTGCCGATGCCTCGAGCAAGCCCTGGTTCGGGCAAGCCTGGAAAGACAAGATCGCGGCAGGCTTTACCAACTCGGCAACGATGAACGGCGACAAATTGTCACGCTTCATTACCTGTTCACGCTCTCGATGCAACACTCGATGGTGTGGGTCGGTACCGGCCTGATGCCAGCCAATTCGAAGGCGGCGATACGCAATGATATTAACTTCGTGGGTTCATTTTCCGGACTGATGGCGCAGTCACCATCGGATTCCACCCCGGAAGAGGCGCCGCTACCTGGCGACCTGGAAACTGCCGGGCTATTTGGGAAACGCGTCGCGAAACCGCGATTACGTTTAAAAAGGGGCGCGTCTGAACGATTTGCAAATAGTTTACGTCTATCAATACAATTGGGGTTATTCATTGGCGTCAGCATC
This sequence comes from Burkholderiales bacterium, assembly GCA_031394335.1. Classification (GTDB taxonomy): domain Bacteria; phylum Pseudomonadota; class Gammaproteobacteria; order Burkholderiales; family Usitatibacteraceae; genus UKL13-2. Next base: position 111 of record JANMXS010000060.1, on the reverse strand, counting down.
ATTTTGGCGCCAAAATTAATGCAACCGTTATGTAAATCACCGGAGAAAAGCATGGCTAAAGGCAAATCCGCAAATATTCCTATCGACATCGGTATTCCCGAGAAGGACCGC
>JANMXS010000059.1:0-4265 GCA_031394335.1 Burkholderiales bacterium | reverse complement strand
ACAGGTAATGTAAGGGAACTCTTAAACAGAGATGATGGAAATACTGTATTTGCCGACCCGGCTACCGGTTCGTTTACTTCTTTAGGAACTGCAACAAATAGTACTTATACTGCTACAGCTATGACTTATTATGGTGCTTATTGGCAGGGATCAACCGGAGCAACGCAAACAACGGCAGACCAACTAAGACTGCGACGGCAAGGCCCCAGAAGAAGTACGACGCGAAGAATACCAGTGCAAGGCCGATCGAACCGGAACCCGAATGCAGAGCTCCTGCCACGATCATGCCTGCGGCACAAGTGAGTGCAGCTGCGAATGAAGCAAGCAGCAATACCAGCGGCAAGGCGAGCTGTCTACTGGAGTGCGACATAACTTAAATTTATACGGCAGTTTTGCCGTTTAATACCGGCCAGCTGTCCGCTTAATTCGGGAGAGTCGACTGGGCAGCAAGCCGCATCCAGACTGGCTTTGAAGGCATTTCGTGGTGTTTTCATACCGTATTAATTTCGTGTGAAAAGCGGCAGCAAAATCGGCATCGGTTTACCTGCGCCAGATTGCGCTAATCGTGCGACCGGGCGGCGGATTGATAAACATGCAGTTTAGGTAAAGTTGCCAGTGCAGTCTACTACCTGCGCTTGTGGGTTTGGCGGTCCTGATGGGTTGAACTACCCGCCAACTATGGCAACGACCGTATGGCATCTACGAAAATTGGGCTCCGGACTGAATGGCCCTAGGCCACCCCTTCCGGGGCGACAGCCCTCTGTACTAACGACGCCTCATTGTTTGTCATCATGAAAAAACCGCAGAACGCCATTTGGCGCGCCTTTTCAAGCATTTTTGCCTCGAAACCCGCGCCAAATGGCGTTCTACGTTTTTCAATCCAGCACCCCCTCTTCCTTCACCGGCAAATCCAGCCAATACCGCCGCCGCTCATTTCGATAAGCACTGACCATCGGCACACCCTTCGCATCCACCGCAAACTTCAAGGTCAGCGCGCCCAACTCATCGGTGCGATAGGTGGTGATGCCACGCGCCACATACCTCGCCATCACGTCCTTGTTGGGATGGCGAAAGCGATTGCGATAGCCGACGGGAATGAGCGCCGTCTTTGGCTGCACCGCATCGAGGAAAGCCGCGGTCGAGGAGGTCTTGCTGCCGTGATGCGGCACCACCATCACATCGGCCTTCAAGTCCGCACTGCCACGCGCCAGCATTTCGAACTCACCTTTCTTTTCCACATCGGCGGCGAACAAAATCGTGCCGCCGGGCGCCGTGTTTTTGAGTACGCATCCCAGGTCGTTGATCTTGCGTTTCTCGTCGTCGTAGTTGTCCTTCGTTGGGTGAATGATGTCGAAGCTCACGCCGTCCCATTGCCAGCCGTCGCGATCGTCGCAGCGCAGCACTTCATTGGCGCCGGCCAGGATGTCGCGGTCCTTGTCGAGCGAGGTCAGCACCCATTTGGGATTGCGCGCGGCGATGATCGATCGGGCGCCGCCGCTATGGTCGTCGTCATCGTGAGTGACGATCAGGGCATCGAGTTCGCGGATGCCTTCGCCTCTGAGGTAAGGCACGACAATGCGGTTGCCGGAATCGCTGTCGGGGTTGTAGCTGGGGCCGCTGTCGTAGACCAGGGTGTGATTGGCGGTGCGCACCACGGTGGCGAGGCCCTGGCCGACATCGAGCAGGGTCACCCACAACTCGCCGGCTTGCGGCGCGGCTGGGAGCACCAGGAACATCGGCAACACAAAGGCAAGCCCGTATGCGCGTGCACTGACGCCACGCGGCAGCAGCAGCCAGGCGCAGCCGAACAGGGCGAGTGCCACCGTCCACAGCGGCGGCGCATGACTTTGCCAGACGGCATTCGGCGTGGCGGCCAGCCATTGCAGGGCGAGGTAGCACCAGGACATGATTTCATGCGCCAGCAGCAGCAACCAATCGAAGGGCAGCACCGCGCCCAGCAGCGTGATCGGCACCACCACCAGGCTGATGAGCGGAATGGCGAAGGCATTGGCGATCGGCGAGACCACGGAGACTTCCTGGAACAGGGCGAGCGTCATCGGCAGCAGGCCGAGGGTGACGGCCAGTTGCGTGAGCACCGCGCCCTTCAGCGACGACATCTCGCCGGTGCGATGCGCGGTGACATAGAAAATCGCCGCGACCGCGCCGAAGCTCAACCAGAATCCGGGCGCCAGCACGGCCCAGGGATCGAGCAGCAACACCGCGCACAGCGCCCAGCTCAATACCCGCGAAGGCGACGTGGCGCGTCCCATCCACAGCGCGACCGCGACGGCGGAGAGCATGAACAGGGTGCGTTGCGTCGGCACCGAAAATCCGGCGACCAGCGAATAGCTCAACGCGGCCACCGCACCCGCCAGCACCGCTGCGCGCTGAGCGGGCAGGCGCAAGGCCAATGCCGGGATGCGCGCCCAGATGCGGAACGCCAGCCAATACAGCAGGCTCGCGACCATGGTGATATGCAGGCCGGAAATCGACATCAGATGGCCGACCCCAGTGCGCCAGAACACGCGCCACTGCTCGGCGGGGATCGCGTTCTGCTCGCCGATGGCCAGCGCCACCAGCACGCCGCGATAGGGTTTGTCTTTCAATGCCTCGTTCATGCGCTCGCGTATCGACAGGCGCAAGCGATCGATACGCGTGCCGATGCCGCCGGTGACGTCAGCCAGTTTCTGGTTCGCGCCCTTGGCGCGCACATAGCCGGTCGCGCGGATATTGCGTTCCAGCGCGTATGCCTCGAAGTCGTAGCCATGCGGATTCAGGGTGCCGTGCGGGCGGCGCAGGCGCAGCGTGAGTTGCCAGCGTTCGCCGGGTTTGATTTCGGGCGGCGGCTTGGCTTGTTCATCTTCCTTGCCCCTGCGCGCAAGCTCGACATACCAATTGATCGAGATGTGCTGAGGCAGGATCGCGTCATCAGTCAGCGTTTTTTCGATATCAAATTCGAAGCGCGTGCCGCGCTCATTGAGTGTGGGCAAGCTGGCGACGATGCCAACCACCAGCACATCGCGCCCTTCCCATTCGCGCGGCAATTCATCGGCCAGGCGAATATCGGCGCGCCAATGCGCATAGCTGAAACCGAGCAGGCTGCCGGTCAGCAGCAAGAAGCTCACGCTGATGCATTTCGCGACGGCACTGCGCTGCCCCATGCGCGCAGCGATCATCGCGCCACCCATCAATGCGGCCACGACGAGCACCGCGCTACCCGCCAGCCACCACCCGCTGCCGCTCAGGGGCAGGCCGGCCATGCTCTGCAACAGAAATGCCCCAATCAGCAGGCCGAGGGTGAGAATGCGCACGCTATACTTGTCCGGGAATGGTTCGGCGATTGGGTTGAGGTTGAATGGCTGCGCGGATGCGCCGTTCAAGCTTGGCGTCGAAAATCATAACGCAGGCCCCATCGACTTTGACGACACGAAAGCCGCATTTGGCTCGCATTTGGCAACTGCCTGGCAGAAATATGAAGCGCTTCCTCCGCGATAAGCTCCCCAAGCCGGAATCGATCACCGAGCATAAATACCTGCGCCACCTGGCGCCGTGGCTGGGGCATCCGCGCCTGTGGCATATGCACCGGCGCAGTGTGGCGCTGGGCATCGCCATCGGCCTCATTACCGGCCTGATCCCCGGCCCCGTGCAAATGCTGCTGGCGCTGCTGATCGCGGTCCCATTGCGGGCGAATATTCTGGCGGCGATGTTCGCCACCCTGTACACCAACCCCTTCACCTTCATTCCGCTGTACATGCTGGCGTACCAGATCGGCGGACTGGTGACTGGCGATAGCGGCGGCGCCATCGCACCGCCGGATTTCAACTGGACATTCACGGCGGTCTGGAACGTGATTCCGCAAATGTTTCACTGGTTCATTTCACTGGGCGATACCCTGCTGATCGGCCTCGCCATCCAGAGCACTATCACCGCCATCATCGGTTATTTCGGCACACTCCTCATCTGGCGCTGCGCGGTGTCGAAAATGTGGAAGAATCGACAACGCCGGACCGCACAAAAACACGCACTCAACAAAATATGACCCCTGACTACTGGCAAGCCGCCTGCCGCGACCTCTCCAAGCGCTGCAAGCTGATGCGCGGACTGATCAAGCAATACCCCGAAGCCAATCTGCGCTCGCGTGGCAATGCGTTCTCGACACTGGCGCGCGCCATCGTCGGCCAGCAGATTTCGGTGAAGGCCGCGCAGTCGGTATGGAACCGCGTGGTCGAGGCCGCGGACGCAATCTCGCCACCGGCCATACTCGC
>JANMXS010000058.1:0-5171 GCA_031394335.1 Burkholderiales bacterium | reverse complement strand
CATCGTGGATCGTCAAATTTGCGCCTGTCGATATGGTGGCGGTGGATCGTCTGTCCCGGCAGGGGAAAACCGTGATTGCGCTTTCACGTGGTGCCGCCGTTGTCGGGCTCATCGGCATCGCCGACCGGTTGCGCACCACTTCACGCGATGCGGTGGCGCGTCTCAAGGCGCAGGGCATCGAGGTGGTGATGCTGACCGGCGACAACGCCGGCACTGCCGCTGCGATCGCTGCGGAAGTTGGCATCGATCGCTTTCGCGCCGGGGTTACACCGCAAGACAAGGCGGCGGAAATTGCCGCGTTGAAAGCATCCGGCAAACATGTTGGCATGATCGGCGATGGCGTCAACGATGCGCCCGCGCTGGCCGCGGCCGAATTGAGTTTCGCGATGGGTGCCGGCAGCGATGTCGCGATTGAAGCCGCCGATGTTACGGTGATGGCCAATGACCTCAATGCCGTGGTAGATGCGATCGAGCTATCGCGCGCCACCATCCGCAAGATTCGCCAGAACCTGTTCTTCGCTTTCATTTACAACCTGCTCGGCATTCCGCTGGCGGCCATCGGCATGCTGAATCCGGTTATCGCCGGCGCAGCGATGGCGTTGAGCTCGGTTTCCGTGGTCAGCAATTCGCTGCTGCTGAAACGCTGGCGGCCTTCCCGCCATTCGCGTCATTCTGCAATTTCAACCAAGGAATAAATATGGAAACCCTGAACATCAATGTCGGCGGCATGACCTGCGGCGGCTGTGTCAAAAGCGTCAGTCGCGTGCTCAGCGCCCTGCCTGGCATGCAAACGGCCGAAGTCGATCTCGCCAAGGCAATGGCGACAGTAACTTTTGATCCGGTGAAACTTGATCGCGCGGCAATTGCCGAGGCAATCGAGAATGCCGGCTTTGATGCCACCTAGAGGGCAAACTCAAGTGTTGGCGAGCTTCTTCAGCCATTTTTGGCCCGAAAGCCGCGCCAGTGCTTGAGTTCCGATTTTCAAAAAAACTCTCGGCACTCATTGCCGCCCAAGATTTTGCTTGCCTGCCGAGAACATAATCCATGCCAATGATTCCTGAACATGGCATCGCGTTTTTCGACCGGCAGTTTCAGCAACAGGCGATGGCCGGTGACCTTGCGCTAAACCCGTTTGAGGAGGCCGCGCTGCCGCATTTGCAGGGCAAGGTGCTGGATTTCGGTTGTGGCATGGGCAATCTCGCCGTGGCTGCCGCCAAACGCGGTTGTTCGGTCGTCGCCCTGGATGGAAGCGGCGCCGCGATCGCTCATTTGCAGCGCCGGGCAAAACATGAATCGCTTGCCATTGATGCTGTGCAGGCGGATTTGCGCAATTACGAAATCAGCGAAACGTTCGACACCATCGTCTCGATCGGTCTGCTGATGTTTTTCGATTGCCCGAGCGCGTTCCGCAGCCTCGCCAACCTGCAGGCGCAGGTGCGCGAAGGCGGCGTTGCCATCATCAATGTCCTGATCGAAGGCACGACCTACCTGGACATGTTTGAGCCCGCTGGACACTGCCTCTTCTCGCGCTCGGAATTGGAAAAACGCTTTGCCGGCTGGAATATTTTGCATGCCGAGTACCGCGATTTCGCTGCGCCGGATAATCAGGTGAAATCGTTTGCGACCTTGATCGCGCAGAAACCCCACAAACCGGTTGGCGTCACCGCTTGATCCTGCATTGGGCGCACATCAAAACCCGATCAGCGATGTGTTGAGGGAGGCTGTTGCGCGCGCAGACGCGACAGCTCCGCCTCGAGTCCACGAATCTGCTCAAGCAACATCAGCGCCAGCGCCATGGCATGGGCATCAAGCTCCAGGTCATCGCGCAGGCGGCTTACCTTGCGCACGACGACGGCGCAATCGGCACTGAAGGTCCACTGTATTTCCTGGGGATTGGTCGGCGCCAGCACGCCAAATTCGACCAGCTCGCATACTTCGCGCTCGCTCAGGCCCGACAGCTCAACGAGTTCGGCAATCGATACCGTTTGCGAGCGGTCCAGCCAAAGCGCGCCATGCGGTTCAACTTGAGGTTCATTTTGCATTTGCGGCCTCCTGTATGAGATGACGGCGCGGATTGAACGTCGAGCCTTCGGCCAATTCCTTGAACAAGGTTTTCTCCCGCTCGCTGAGTTCTGCCGGCATGACGATTTTCACCAGCGCAAACAGGTCGCCATCGCCCCCGCCAGGTTTAGGCAGCCCGCGTTTGCCTAGCCGCAATTGCTGTCCACTGTTGATCGCCGCCGCCACCTTGAGATTGACCGGTCCGCCCAGGGTTGGCACTTCAATGGTGGCGCCGAGTGCGGCTTCCCATGGGGCCAACAGCAAATCAATATAGAGATCGTGCCCATCGACGCGGTACAACGGATGCGGGTTTAATTTGATGGTGAGATACAAATCCCCGTCGCGTCCACCGTTATGTCCCTTGCCGCCCTGCCCGCGCAGGCGCAAGCGCTGCCCATCCGTGGCGCCCTTGGGGATGCGCGCCTGGAAGGTACGGTTTTCGCGCCGTATCCGGCCTTGTTCATCGTATACCGGCATGCTCAAATCAAGCGCAACCTGGGTGCCCAGATAGGCATCCTCAAGATTGATCCGTGCGGCAACCTCGTAGTCCTCGCCAGGAATTTGAAAGTTGGCGTGGGCACGACTACCGTCGCTGCCGCCACCGGTACCGCCGCGATGGCGCGCAAAGCTGGCGAACAGGTCCGACAGGTCGACGCCTTCAAACGATGCCTCACCATCATTGAACTGGGTGTTGAACTCCTTGCCCCAATCCCGTGAGGGCTCGAAATCCTGACCGGGCTGATAGCTGCCCAGGCGATCATAGGCCGCGCGCTTTTCGGTGTCCTTGAGCGTTTGATAAGCCTCGGCAATCTCCTTGAATTTCTCCTCTCCCTTGGGATCCTTGGAGACGTCCGGATGATACTTTCGCGCCAGCATGCGATACGCTTTTTTAATATCGTCGTGGCTGGCGGCGCGCTCGACGCCCAGGATGCTGTAGTAGTCCTTGTATTTCATTGGCCATCCGTTCTTGAAAAAAGCGATTACGCGTGAGCGCAATCGCAAAGTGCCCGGGCATCACCGTCAGTGCAGACGCCAGTGAAGCTCAGGAGCGCGCAGCAGCCGGAACTGATCGGTGCGTTTAACCGGGCGAATCAGCTACGCGACCGCACGGCTGACTTGGCCGCGCTGCCAAACACATGGTCCCAAAATCCACTGCTCACGCCGTAGCAGCCCGGCTGTTCATGCTGGCGGTGATGCAGCACATGCCAGCGCTTGCGCCGCTTCAGCCAAGCGTTGTTTGCACGCCAGTGGTGAGTGGCATGATGCGTGACACCGTAAGCCAGGTAGCCGGTCACGATGCCGAGCGACAGAGCGCTGGCACGCCAAACATTGCCCAAGACCAATGCCGGCAGGAACACCAGCGTGGCGATCAGCGCAGCGCTCAGGATCGTCGGTGTGCAGATCAGCGCCGTTGGCCGCTGATGGTGTTCGGCATGCCAACGGCGAAATGGCTGCAGACCGTGCAAAACGAAGCGGTGCAATAAGTACTCGACCGCGGTCCAGCTTCCCAGACCCAGCAATGCGAAGGCCGCTATCACCAGTCTTTGCTCGCGCGGCCCGTACCACAGCAAGAAAGCCGCCAATACCAACACGGCAGCACCATACAATGCGAAGTCGGCGCGGTACGCTGCCTTGCTTTGTTCCAACGTGAAAAGACCCATGTATTTCCTTAGCCCAACTCGCTGATCGTCCCGGGTTGGGGGGTTTTTCAGTTTAAGCGTGCTGCACCTTGTCGTCCGTACGGCAGAGCACGATGTACAACAACACCATACGCTAGCCGGCAAAAATCGGGAGCAATGCCGGTTGCCCGCGTTTGCGTACGATGACGAACATACAAACATACGCTAACTTCTTAGACTTAAAAAATGTACCAAAGCACCATTACGGCAAGCCTCCAAGCAGGCCGCCTCGGCGTTCCGTGATGGTATTGGCAGCATTCGCAACGCAATGGGATGGTTGACGCCATGCCTCAGCGGGATACATACCTAATGGGTGCATCACTTTTCGGGATAAGGGATAAATAAAAAAACGCCAGGGCAACCCAGACTTAACAGATCATGGCGAATGCATTGATCAACGAACAAATGCACTACGCCGATGTTGCTATCCGCATGAATCTGCACCCGTTGATTGGCAAGGACACGCCCACGACCAGCTGATTGCAGCGAGTTATGCTGCGGCAATGCGCGCCTGGCCCAAGCTTGCACTGATGCTTGCGTGATCGGCGATGTTGATGCTTCCAGTCCATGGGGGAAGACGGATTGTTGTCAGACCTCTTTAACCTTGATACAAGCCACTGGAGAGTTACATGAAGCCGCAAAATGATGCCACCAATGCCGGGCACACCGATCCGGTATGCGGCATGAAGGTCGCCGCAAATCCGGAGATGTCGGCTGTCCATGAAGAACGCACCTATTTCTTTTGCAGTCTGCGCTGTGCAGACAAGTTCAAGGCCGATCCGCGCCGATATCTGCATGCCGTGCAGCTTGCCGACGCGGCGCCGGCATCGGGTACGATCTACACCTGCCCGATGCATCCCGAGATACGCCAGGACCACCCCGGCGCATGCCCCAAGTGCGGGATGACGCTGGAGCCGGAGATGCCCAGCCTCGATGACGAGGAAAACCACGAGCTGGTCGACTTTCGCCGGCGCTTCTGGTGGACCTTGCCCTTGACAGTCATGGTGACGGCGCTTGCAATGTCCGGCCATCTGCTTGGATGGCTTGCACCCGTCACCCAGAGTTGGGTGGAACTGGGCTTGTCCTTGCCTATCGTGCTCTGGGCGGGCTGGCCATTCTTTGTGCGCGGTTGGCAGTCCCTCGTCAATCGGAGTCCGAATATGTGGACGCTGATTGGCCTCGGCACCGGCGCGGCATTCATCTACAGTGTGGTCGCCACGCTTGTACCGGGGGTGTTCCCCGCGACCTTCGTCGCGCACGGTCGCATCGGTGTGTACTTTGAAGCGGCCGCCGTGATCATTTCGCTGACGCTGCTGGGCCAGATCCTGGAGTTGAAGGCGCGCTCGCAGACCTCTGCCGCCATCAAATCGCTATTGGGCCTGGCGCCGAAAACCGCGCGCCGCATCAACCTCGACGGCAGCGAGGAGGATG
>JANMXS010000057.1:0-18250 GCA_031394335.1 Burkholderiales bacterium | reverse complement strand
CCGCATGCTTGAGGGCATGAAAGCCGAGGGTGAGGCGCCGCCACTGATTTTGTGGGTGCTAAGCAATGAAGTGCGCATGCTGATGCGCATGCGCGGCTTTACCCGCGGTGGCAGGCCGCCGCACCCCTCGAAGGCGCGCGAACTGGAACGGGTATCGCGCAAGCATTCTCAGGCGAGTCTCACCGCCCTCAATTTGCAGGCGGCCAGGATTGATCGCATGATCAAGGGGTTGGACAACAGCGACCCTTGGAATGCGCTGGCACAACTGGCCTGCGGCATCGGCGGCATGCGTTCACCCATGGCGCGTCGCGCCGCGTAGACTTCTGAATTGAGAACACCATGGCTAACGATCTTTCTTCCACAGCTGCCACTGACATCGTCACGATGATGCGCGCGGTCGGTGCACGCGCCAAAACGGCAGCACGGGTGCTGGCCGGCGCCGGCACCGCGCAAAAAAATCTGGCGCTGATTGCGGCCGCCGAGGCAATGATCGCCAACACCGCCGCGATCGTCGCCGCCAACAAAACCGACACGGCGCGCGCGCGCGCCAAGGGCCATGATCAGGCCTTTATCGATCGCCTGACGCTGAACGAAATAAGTATTCGCGCCATGGCCGATGGCGTGCGCGAAGTTGCGACCCTGGCGGACCCGGTCGGCGAAATGTCCGAACTCAAACTGCGCCCCTCCGGCATCCAGGTCGGCAAGATGCGCGTGCCGCTGGGCGTGATCGGCATGATTTACGAGTCGCGGCCGAACGTCACCGCCGATGCGGCGGCGCTGTGCCTGAAATCGGGCAATGCCTGCATTTTGCGCGGCGGCTCGGAGGCACTGGCCAGTAATCAGGCGATCCATGCCTGCGTGGTTGCGGGACTGAAAGCGGCGGGCTTGCCGGAATCAGCCGTGCAACTCGTCGCCACCGCCGACCGCGCGGCCGTCACTGAAATGCTCGGCATGCGCGGCGTGATCGACATCATCATCCCGCGCGGTGGCAAAAGCCTGACCTCCAAAATCGCCAACGAAGCCAAGGTGCCGGTGATCAAGCATCTCGACGGCGTATGCCATGTGTATATCGACGATGATGCCGATATCGACAAGGCGGTGCGCATCGCCGACAACGCCAAGACCCAGCGCTATTCGCCGTGCAACACCATGGAAACCCTGCTGGTGGCGCGCGCGATCGCACCACGGGTGTTGCCGGCGATCGCCAAAATTTACGCCGCCAAGGCGGTTGAAATGCGCGTATGCCCCGAAACCCGCACCCTGCTTGCCTTGCAGGGCATTTCTCCTCTTGGCGATGCAACCGAGGACGACTGGTACGCGGAGTATCTGGCGCCGATTATCGCCATCCGTATCGTCGCCAATGTGGATGAGGCCATCGGGCATATCGCGAAATACGGCTCGCAGCATACCGATGCGATCATCAGTGAAAACCACAGTCGCGCGATGCGCTTTTTGCGCGAGGTCGATTCCGCCTCGGTGATGATCAATGCTTCAACCCGTTTTGCCGACGGCTTTGAATACGGGCTCGGCGCCGAGATCGGCATTTCCACCGACAAGCTGCATGCCCGCGGCCCGGTCGGGCTGGAAGGGCTGACCTCGCAAAAATGGATTGTGTTCGGCAATGGCCAAATCAGGACCTGAGCCGGCTTGAATCCCAGTCCAAAGCCGCATTTGAAACCCCTGGCGCTGTTCGGCGGCACCTTCGATCCGGTCCACAACGGCCATGTGGCCATTGCGCAAGGCGCATTCGATCAGCTGGCTATCGAGCGCCTGATCGTATTGCCTGCCGGCAACCCCTACCAGCGCGAACATCTGCCGCTGGCATCGGCGCATCACCGCGTGGCGATGCTGCAGTTGGCGTTTAACGTGCCGAACCGGATCAGCATCGACAAGCGCGAGCTGAATCGCATCGGGCCAACTTATACCGTGCATACCCTGTTGGAGCTGCGCCGCGAGCTGGGCGATGTGGTGCCGCTGATCTGGCTGATCGGCGCCGACGCGTTCAGTCGGCTCGATAGCTGGCATCGCTGGGAAGAATTATTTGAACTTTGTAATTTTGCAGTGGCCCGCCGCGCGGGGGAGCGGGCAATTGCCGGAGCATGTAGCGGGCAACTTGGCGAGGCGTTGAAAACACGTTCCCGTAGCGTCGCCACACTGGCAGAAACGCCATGCGGCGGCATCGCCACGCTCGACATCGACCCGACCGATGTCTCGTCCACTGAAATTCGCCGCCGCCGTGCCCACGGCGAATCGCTGCGCGGGTTGGTATCCGACGCGGTTTGCGACTATATTGAGCGACATAAACTGTATTTAACCGAGGGGAAATGATTTCAAGATGGTCAAAAAAACCTTAGCTGCAGTCGTAATCGATGCGCTCGAAGACATCAAGGCGCGCGATATTCAACTGGTCAATGTATCGAAGATCACTTCGGTATTCGACTACATCGCCATCGCCAGCGCGGATTCCACGCGTCAAACCAAGGCGCTGGCCAATAACGTTGTCACCAAGGTCAAGGAAGCCGGGTTTTTCGTGATCGGCACCGAAGGCGAAGGCTCCGGCGAATGGGTACTGGTCGACTGCGGCGACATCGTGGTTCACATCATGCAACCCGCGGTACGCGAGTACTACAAGCTTGAAGAGTTGTGGCGCGAGGGCAAGCTGGAATTTCCGCGACCGAAAACGGCGAAGCCCATGCCCAAGGCCGCCGCCGTAGCTGAAACCCCGGCCAAGACGCGCAAGGTGACGGCAAAAACCTCAACCAGAGGCACGGCATCAGCGGCTGCGACCAAGGCCAGGGCCGATGCGGCGGCGGGCACTGGCGTCATCAAGAAACCGGCCATCAAGAAGCCGACCGCAAAAAAACCGGCCGCAACCGGCAAGGCTGCAAGCGCTGCCGCAGCCCCCGTCGTCAAGAAGCCGGTGGCCAAAAAGCCTGCCGCCAAGAAACCCGCAGCGAAAAAGCCCGTGGTCAAAAAGCCAGCGGCGAAAAAACCTGCTGCGAAAAAACCTGCCGCCGGCAAACCGGTTGCCAAGAAGCCCGCCACACGCAAGCGCACGGGCGCGTGAAGTTATCGATCGTCGCGGTAGGGCACAAGATGCCGGCATGGATTCAGAGCGGCGTCGAGGAATACACCAAGCGCATGCCGCCGGAAGCGCGCATCGATCTGATCGAGCTCAAACCCGAGGATCGGGCCAGTAAGGCGATGGCGAAGGTATTGGCGGCGGAAGCGATCCGCATCGATGCCGCCATACCGCAATACGCCGAGCGCATCGTCCTCGATGAACGCGGTACGATGGTGAAAACAACGGAGCTGGCGACCTGGTTGACAGGCTGGATGGCCGATGGAATCAGCCCTTGTTTTATCATTGGCAGTGCCGATGGCCTGGCAGGCGATATCAAGCAGAGTGCGCGAAAAACCATGGCGCTTTCGGGTTGTACCCTGCCGCATGGGCTGGTGCGGATCATGCTGGTGGAGCAGCTTTATCGGGCATGGTCACTGACGCAAAATCATCCCTATCATAGAGAATAAGAATCCGGCCATGAGCCCGCCCTCACAAATCATTTACCTGGCATCGAAAAGTCCGCGCCGCAGGGAACTCCTGAAGCAGATCGGCGTGCAGTACGAACTGCTGATGATTCGCGACCAGCCGCCGGCACGGCTGGACATCGACGAATCACCGCTGGCAGGCGAATTGCCGCGCAGCTATGTCGAGCGCATCGTCAAGGTGAAGGCAGACGCCGCCTTGCGCATCATGCGGGTGCGACGGTTGCCGGTGCGCCCGATCCTCACGGCGGACACCACGGTGGCGGTGGGAGACGATATTCTCGGCAAACCGGCCAACACCGAGGGGGCGCGCGCCATGCTCGGCAAGCTCTCGGGGCAGACGCACCAGGTGTTGACGGCGGTGGCGGTATCGTTCGATTTCGATACCCACCTGCTGCTGTCGACCAGCTATGTAACCTTCGCCACCCTGTCCGAGGCCGATATCAAGCGCTACCTTGACAACGGCGAATCGAAAGACAAGGCTGGCGCGTATGCCATCCAGGGATTGGCGGCCAAATTCATTTCGAAAATTTCCGGTAGCTACTCCGGGGTGATGGGCTTGCCTTTGCATGAAACCGCCCAGTTGCTGCGCAAGGTGGGTGTCGCGCTTTAGGTCGGCTGCGACCACCGATAGACACAAGAACGAGAGCGGGCATCAGGGCCGGAGCGCGCTCACCAAATTCAAACTAATGACTGGCATCGGGGTGCACTGCCGTGAATGAACAAATCCTTATCAACGTCACGCCGCAGGAATCGCGCGTTGCGATCATGGAGCAGGGCGCGGTTCAGGAACTGCACGTCGAGCGCGGTTCCAACCGCGGGCTGGTCGGCAATATCTACCTGGGTCGCGTCGGCCGTGTACTGCCGGGCATGCAATCGGCCTTCATTGAAATCGGCCTGGCGCGCGCTGCATTTCTGCACGTGGCCGATCTCTGGTCCAGTAACAAGAACGGCGAGCAAAAACCGATCGAAAAACTGCTGCACGACGGCCAGACGCTGGTGGTGCAAGTCATCAAGGATCCGATCGGCAGCAAGGGCGCGCGCCTGTCCACGCAGATTTCGATCGCCGGGCGCCTGCTGGTGTATCTGCCTGGCGATCAGCACATCGGCATCTCGCAGCGCATCGAAGACGAAGCCGAGCGCGAACATTTGCGCGAAAAGGTACACGAGCTGATGCCGGCCGGTGAAACCGGCGGCTTCATTGTGCGCACCGTGGCCGAAACTGCGGCCGACGAGGAACTCAATGCCGATATCGAGTACCTGATCAAGCTGTGGCGCGGCATCATCGAGCGCAGCAAAACCGCCGCCGCGCAGGCCTTGCTGTATCAGGATCTCGATCTGACGCTGCGCGTGCTCCGCGACCTGGTCACCAGCGATACCGAGCGCATCATCGTTGACTCGCGCGAGACCTACGCACGCATGACCGATTTCGCCGAACATTACATGCGCAAATCGCTGTCGGTACTTGAGCATTACACCGGCGAGCGGCCGCTGTTCGACCTGTTCGGCGTCGAAGATGAAATCGAACGCGCGCTGGCACGTCGCGTCGATCTCAAATCGGGCGGCTATGTGATCATCGACCAGACCGAAGCGTTGACCACGGTGGACGTGAACACCGGGGCATTCGTATCCGGTCGCAGCTTCGACGACACGATTTTCAAGACCAACCTCGAGGCCACCCAGGCGATTGCCCGGCAACTGCGCCTGCGCAACCTTGGCGGCATCGTCATCGTCGACTTTATCGATATGGATAATGACGAGCACAAAAACGCGGTGCTCACCGAATTCCGCAAATCGCTGGCGCGCGACCGTACCCGCGTAACGGTTAACGGCTTTACCCAACTCGGGCTGGTGGAAATGACGCGCAAACGGACGCGCGAAAGCCTGGCCCATGTGCTGTGCGAGGCCTGCCCCACCTGCACCGGGCGCGGCGAAATCAAGACCGCGCAGACGGTGTGCTACGAAATCCTGCGCGAGATCATGCGCTCGGCACGGCAATTCGATGCCAAGGAGTTTCGCATTCTCGCCTCGCAAACCGTGATCGACCGCTTCCTCGACGAAGAGTCGCAAGGTGTGACCATGCTTGAGGATTTCATCAAAAAACCGATCTCGCTGTCGGTGGAAAGCTCGTATACGCAGGAACAATACGATGTGATTCTGGTTTAGCGTAAAGCGCTGGAATCAGCGAAAAAATCACGTAGAACCAGCAATGGCGCGGCTTTCCAAGGACTTTTGCCTCAAACACCGCGCCAATGCTAGCCTCCGCTTTTTTAGTTAGCCTTACGCGCCAATGCTTCGATTGAGGCAATCCTTTGCCGGGTCGCGCGGCATCGATCCCCACGCGTTGCGCGGGGCCCCTCTCCGGTGCGCTCCCGGCAATGTCTCAAACGGCAAGCTGGACGGGCACTCTGCCCTAAGGACATTTATTGCGGGACCTCGCCCTCGGCCACGCCATCAACCGGTAATCGTCGGCTTGGCTGCGATTTTTGCGGTTTTCAGAAAATCTTCAGGCGTCATCGCAGCAACCTTGATGGTCGAATCGTCCCGCGGCACAGTTGCCAGCACCCCTGGCGCAGCTGCATTCAGGGTAGGAGCAGCCACCTTAAGCCCCGTATCGGCCGGTGGCGAACCGACCTCGCGTACTTTCATGATCAGGCCGGTAATGAGATCGAGCTGCTTCTGAATTTCCGTCCGCTCGCGTTGCAGCTTCGCCACCTCTTCCTGAATGGCACTGCCACGTTCGTTGATTTTGGCCAGCGATGCAAGGCGCGCTTCGAGCTGCGCCTTGTGGTCCTTGATCTGCGTCTCCAGCGGCAACGGCACGGCGGCAAGCCAACGCTCGGTGTCAGTGCGCGCTTCGTTGAAAATCTTGCGCGCCTGCTCAATCAGCATGCGCCAGAAACGCCGCACCAGAAAGCGCTTCTCCGTCATCACCATATTGACCGGGTCTTTGCAGAACTGCCCGGTTTCATACACCAGCAATTGCAGCTTGTTGGTGGCGCCCTCAAAATCCAGCGGCAGCATTTCCATTTTTTCAAACTGGAAACGCACGTGGAAGGTGTTGTAAACCCCTTCCATCAGGCGCAATACATCGGCGCCCGCGAGGTTGACGGCGGCAAAGTCGCTCTTGATCTGGCGGATCAGTTCGCGCATGCCGTTGGTGAGTCCGGGAGTGGTCCATGAGTCGTTGATCGCCTGCATGCTGCGCGAGCACAGCACATCGAGTTTGGTCGGACTGAACACATCAAGCAGGGTGTTGCGTTTCTGGTTGAAAGCACCGCGCTGCACCTTGTATTCAGCCAGCGCCAGGTTGTACGCATCTCTCTCCGCGCTGACTTTCTGCCACATCTTCATGGTCAAATCGCGGCTCTTGCCGACCAGTCCGGACATTTCGCTGAGCTGCCCCTGATTGGTCACGAGTTTTTTCGCGCAGCTGCGATGGCTGGCGATCATCATTGCACCGATTTCATTGGTGACGGCCTTGGCCAGAATCTGCCGCTTGACCGGAATGATTTTATTGGCCAGGTGAGCTTCGAGCTCACCAATGCCCGAGCGCTCGACCATCTCGGCGTCGCCCTTGATGCGTCCAACCAGTGCCTTTTGCGCCGACAGCGCAAACACTTTATCGGCAGAAAGGCTGAGCTGCTTGCAGGTAGTATCGATCATGCGCTGCACGCCGGCATCGATTTCCGTCTCGGTCTTCAACTCGTCCCACATCAAATCGATCTTGTTCAACACCGCGATCTTCGCCGGCAGAGCCGCTTTGACGTAGCGCTCCCAGATTTCCAGATCGCTTTTCGTTACGCCGGTATCAATCCCCAGCAGGAACAAGACAGCATGCGCATTCGGCACCGTCGACAGCGTCAATTCCGGTTCCAGGCCAAGTGCGTTGAGACCAGGCGTATCCAGCACCGCAAGGCCATTGGTCAGCAGCGGATGCGGGTAGTTGATCATCGCGTAGCGCCACGCCGGCACTTCGACGATTTCGTCCTCGCCGGGCGCGTTGCCGGAATCATCGAACATCGGGATCAGGCCCATCATGCGCGCGTCCAGCGCATAGACGCGCTTGGTGTCCGCCAGGGCCGAAAGCGTATTTTTCATCTGCGCAGCGTCGTCGATATTGAGGCGGATCTTCGACCATTCCACCGGCATGTTCTTGAGCTGGGAAATCGATTCGTCGCGATAGCGGGTCTCGACCGACAGAAGTTTCAGGTACGGCTCTTCGTTCGGGTCGTGGAAAATCTCGGTGGGGCACATCGTGGTGCGGCCCACATCGGACGGCAGCAGGCGCTCCCTGAAACTGGAAAAAAACAGGGCGTTGATCAGTTCCGACTTGCCGCGCGAAAACTCCGCCAGAAACGCGAGCAACATGCGGCCCTTGTTGAGGGTTTCCAGCAAATCGTAAAAACGGATCGATTGCTGTACATCGAGCTGGTTGGTGTGCTCCAGCCAATCGTGATAATTGTGCACCGCGCTCGACAGCTCCTCGCGCCATTGGTTATAGCGGGCAATTTCGGATTCAAAGCGATTGGGAAGGTCCACGGTGCTGTCGATATAAAAATTGGAATTTGCGCGCGACGGGGCCGAAGCATCCGTATCGTACACCGAGTTGCATGCTGCTTCATGGTTCTCCCGCAGGCGGAATACCGGTTCTACGCGAATTTCGTGGCGGCGAGCGGTGCAGAAAAATGTTAAATCTTGTTGCGCACCCTCCTGACGGGCCTGGCGGACGGTAACAGCCGAAGTGGTAGTTATCGATGCAGGCCGCTAGGCCAGGGTAAAGCTGCGCAGCAGGCGAAAGGTTTCGTTCTCCAGCAGCGCGACCGGCAGCATCAGCATCACCTGCAATACAATCCACAGAATAAGTGGTGAAAGATCGACGCCACCGACCAGCGGGACGATGCGCTGCAAAGGGCGTAAAAACGGGCGACTGAGCGCGTCAAAGAACGGACGCATCGGATGATAGGGCGCGACCCAGGACAGTACCGCCTCGAAAATAACCACGCCCATCAGCAGGTAGATCGACAGCTTCAGCACCTTGACCAGCGCGTAGCCGGCCAGCGCCGGCCAGAATACCGGCTGTGCACTCGATACCATCCCCAGCAGCGCCAAAATCACCGCCCACAGCAGTATCTGCGCGACCCAGGCGACCAGAAACGAAGAGGTATCCAGCCCCATCACCGCCGGCACTACACGCCGCAACGGCTTGATCGCCCAGTCAGTCAGGGCGACAATGAATTGCGCCAGCGGGTTGCGAAATGAAGCGCGCAGGGCCTGTGCATAAAATCGCGTCAGCACTGCCAGCACGAAGCCGTCCACGAGGATTTCCAGCACGTAAACGAGTGACTGCGTCAGCATTGGGCGATATCCGGTTTGCAGTGGTTAGGACACATCAATTTTTCCCCAACTCCTCGCCCAGCTCAACCGAGCGCGCACGGGCGGCGCGCACGCCGGCCGCGAAGACGGACTGGAGGTCGGCCGCATCGAAGGTTTCGATCGCGCGTTCCGTGGTGCCGCGTTTGGACGTCACATTGGCGCGCAGCACCGCCGGCGAATCGCTGCCTTGTGCGGCCAATTTGGCGCCCCCCAGAAAAGTCTCCAGCGCCAGCGCGCGCGCCACCGGCGCCGCAAGCCCGAGCCCGAGCGCGGCGTTTTCCAGCGCCTCGATCATGTAAAAAACGTAGGCCGGTCCGCTGCCCGACACGGCGGTGACGGCATCGAGCATCGCCTCATCCTCGAACCAGAGGGTCTTGCCGACCGCAGCCATGAGTTGTTCAGCCGCCGCGCGCTGCGCAGCCGTCACCCCCGGCATCGCGTAAAGTCCGGTGATGCCGGCGTGAATCAGCGCAGGCGTGTTCGGCATAGTGCGCACAATATGGGTATAAGCGCCGAGCCAGCGCGACAGGTCCCGGGTGCGAATGCCGGCGGCGATGCTGATCACGAGCTGGTTGCGCAACACGCCGCTCAGGGGCGCGATGGCCTCCTTCATCATTTGCGGCTTGACCGCGAGCACGATCACATCCGCATCGAGCGTCCGCGCATTCCAGCCTGCGGCGGATTCAATGCCCAGCGCCGACAGTTTTGCACGCGCAGCCTCGTGCGGCTCAATGGCAAAGCAGCCGCTTGCCGATTGCCCCTTCGCAACCAGGCCACCCAGGATGGCCTGGGCCATATTGCCGCCGCCGATGAAAGTGATCTTCAATTCCGCGCTCCAAAAATTGCGCTGCCAATCCGCACCATGGTCGCACCTTCGTCAATGGCAATACGAAAATCCTGTGACATGCCCATCGACAGCGTATCGACTGTCAGTCCCGCGTTCAAGAGCTGATTCTGCAATTCGCGCAGCATGCGAAACTGGCTACGCTGGGCCGCTGCGTCAGGCGTATTTTCGATGATGGTCATGAGGCCGCGCAGGCGCAGCGCCGGGAACGCGTTAAAGGCCTGCGCCAGCGCCAGCATGTCAGCGGGGGCGACGCCGGATTTGCTGGCCTCGCCGCTGACATTCACCTGGATGCAGACATTGAGCGGCGGCCGGCCACGTCGATGCCGGTCCAGTGCTTCGGCGATTTTTATGCGGTCCACCGCATGCACCCAATCAAAGTTCGTCGCCACCAGCCGCGCCTTGTTGCTTTGCAGCGGACCGATAAAATGCCACTCGATGCCGGCTCGAATAAGATCGCAGAGCCCTTCAATCTTGGCCACCCCTTCCTGCACATAGTTTTCACCGAAGGCACGCTGCCCGGCTGAAAATGCCTCACGGATGACGCTTTCGGGTTTGGTCTTGCTGACGGCCACCAGGGTGACCGTTTGACGCACACTCGTCAACCTTGCCGACAGCGCGGTATCAATCTCGGCGCGGACGTGTTGCAAGTTCGATTCGATTGTGGACATAATCAAGCGGCAAAACTGCGGCCATAGAGGGTAAACTTGCGAAGTTACGCGTCGTTGCTGGCGCGCCGGGCAACCTGTGTGGGCAATATGTCTGCTTGCAAGCCACCACGCGCAGATATCGAAAACTGGGGAAAGTATAAATGGAAATCGCAGAACTCCTGGCCTTTGGCGTGAAAAACAAGGCATCCGATTTGCACCTCTCCGCGGGCTTGCCGCCGATGATCCGGGTACATGGCGATGTGCGCCGCATTAACGTCCCGGCGCTGACCCACGAAGACGTGCACGGCATGGTGTACGACATCATGAACGACGGCCAGCGCAAACAATACGAAGAAAATCTGGAGTGCGATTTTTCCTTCGAAATCCCCAACCTGGCCCGCTTCCGCGTCAACGCCTTCAATCACCAGCGCGGCTCGGGTGCGGTGATGCGGACGATTCCGTCAAAGATCTTGTCGCTGGAAGACCTTAACGCGCCGAAAAGTTTTCAGGAAATTTCCAACCAGCCGCGCGGCATGGTGCTGGTGACCGGTCCGACCGGTTCCGGCAAATCGACCACGCTGGCAGCCATGGTCAACTACATCAACGAGAATGAGTTCGGCCATATTCTGACCGTTGAAGACCCGATCGAATTCGTGCACGAATCAAAGAAGTGCCTGATCAACCAGCGCGAGGTCGGCCCGCACACGCTGTCGTTCGCCAATGCGCTGCGCTCGGCGCTGCGCGAGGACCCGGACATCATTCTGGTCGGCGAAATGCGTGATCTGGAAACCATCCGCCTGGCGATGACGGCGGCCGAAACCGGCCACCTGGTATTCGGTACGCTGCATACCTCGTCTGCCGCCAAGACCGTCGACCGGATCATCGACGTGTTCCCGGCCGCCGAAAAGGAAATGATCCGCGCGATGTTGTCAGAGTCGCTGCGCGCGGTGATTTCGCAGACGCTGTGCAAAACCAAGGACGGCAACGGCCGGGTTGCAGCGCATGAAATAATGATCGGCACGCCCGCCATCCGCAACCTGATCCGCGAGTCGAAAATCGCGCAGATGTACTCCGCGATCCAGACCGGTCAGGCGCTCGGCATGCAGACCATGGACCAATGCCTCGCCGATCTCGTCAGGCGCAATGTCATCACCGTGGCTGAAGCGCGCAACAAGGCCGCCAATAAAGACACCTTCGCGGGTTAGACCCGACTATCAATAGCGGGGCACGCCCCGACAGGAGCCAGCATGGAACGCGAACAAGCCCTCAAATTTGTGCACGAGTTGTTGCGCGCGATGGTCGCGAAAAAAGGGTCCGATCTTTTCATCACCGCCGGCTTTCCGCCCGCAATGAAAATCGACGGCAAGATGACCCCGGTGTCACAGTCCAGTCTCTCCCCCATGCATACCGGCGAAATTGCCCGCTCGGTGATGACGGACAAGCAGACTGCGGAGTTCGAAGCCACCAAGGAATGCAACTTCGCCATTGCGCCAGCCGGCATTGGCCGCTTTCGCGTAAACGCATTTGTCCAGCAGGGACGCGTCGGTTTGGTGATGCGTACCATCACCACCACCATCCCGAAAATGGAAGATCTCGGCCTGCCCCCGGTGCTGAAGGATGTGGTCATGACCAAACGCGGCCTGGTCATACTGGTCGGCGGCACCGGTTCCGGCAAGTCGACCACGCTGGCGGCGATGATCGGCTATCGCAATGAAAACAGTTACGGCCATATCATCACCATTGAAGACCCGGTGGAGTATGTACACGAGCACAAGAATTGCGTGGTCACACAGCGCGAAATCGGCGTCGATACCGACAACTGGTTCACCGCGCTGAAAAACACCCTGCGCCAGGCACCGGATGTCATTTTGATTGGTGAAATTCGCGATCGCGAAACCATGGATTACGCCATCGCCTTCGCCGAAACCGGCCACCTGTGCATGTCGACGTTGCACGCCAACTCGACCAACCAGGCGCTGGATCGCATCATCAACTTCTTCCCCGAAGAACGCCGCCACCAGCTGCTGATGGACCTTTCGCTTAACCTGAAGGCCTTCGTTTCGCAGCGCCTGATTGCGAAGAAAGAAGGCAAGGGCCGCGTCGCCGCGATTGAAATCCTGCTCAACTCACCGTTGATTCAGGATTTGATTTTCAAGGGCGAAGTGCACGAGATCAAGGAAGTGATGAAGCGCTCGCGAGAAATCGGCATGCAGACTTTCGACATGGCGCTATTCGACCTGTTCGAAGCCGACATGATTACCTATGAAGACGCGCTGCGCAACGCCGATTCGCTGAACGATCTGCGCCTGAAGATAAAACTTGAAGGCAAATTATCGAAGGATAAGGATCTGGCGGCCGGCATGGAGCACCTGGAAATCGTCAAGTAAGCGGCGCGCTTCACCTGCCCGTCCAGTGACGAAGCCGCGTTATGTTTTATCTTCGGTGGGCGGCGCGCGGCGGTTGCTGCCGGCAATTACCTTGTACTCGTAAAGACGGCATTCGATCTTGCCGTTGAACAGCGGTGTTTTCTTCGAGGCGGAGAGGCGCACCCCCTTCGGCAAGCCGGTGTCGCCGGTAAAGAAATAGGCGCGCCAGCCGGCAAATTTCTGTTTCAGCAAATCGCCCAGCTTTGGGTATAGCTCGGTAAGTTCCGCCGTTTCGCCCAGCCGCTCGCCGTAGGGCGGATTGGTCACCAGCACACCTTCAGGCTCGGGCGCGGAGATTTCCAGCACATTGGCCTGCTTGAGTCGCACACAATCAACCAGGCCATTGGCTTCCAGATTGGCGAAGGCGTCATCGAGCGCATAGCCGTACATATCGGAGCCATAAATCGACAGCAGCGTCTTGGGTTTTTCCGCCGCGCGTGCCTCGCTCAGCATCTTGCTCCACGCTGCCGCGTCGAAATTCTTCAACTTCTGAAACGAAAACTCCCGCGTCGCGCCCGGCGCAATATTCAGCGCGATTTCAGCCGCCTCGATCAGGAATGTTCCGCTACCGCACATCGGATCCAGAAATGCTTCATCCGGCTTCCAGCCGCTCAGGGCAATGATGCCGGCTGCCAGATTTTTCTTCAGCGGCGCGGTACCGGTGTGCTCGCGCGAACCGCGCTTGAACAGCGGCTCGCCGGATAGATCGAGGTAAATCCAGGCGTGGGTCGCATCCAGAAAGGCATGGACGCGAACATCCGGCTCGCGCGTCGCCACCGAAGGACGTGAACCGACCACTTCCCGAAATTTGTCACAGACCGCATCCTTGATGCGCAAGGTAATGAAATCGAGGCTTTTCAACGGACAGCGAACCGCGTTTATTTCGACCTTGATGGTGTGCGAAACCTCGAACAATTGCGTCCATGGCAGCAAAAATACCGCGTCGTAAATATGCTGTTCTTCGCCGTACGGAAAATGTGCCAGTTGCCACAGCACCCGACTGGCAATGCGCGACTGCAGGTTGACCCGATAAGCATCAACCAGCGTACCTTCAAAGGCGACGCCGGAATCATCTGCCTTGATATGTTGCGCGCCCAGCAGCGCCAGCTCCTGCGCGAGCGGAGCAGACAGGCCACGAGGGCAGGGGGCGAAGAATTTTTCCAATGAATGACTCGGTTTGATGATGCGGCATTAGTGAAGCAGCAAATATGGCAGGGGCAGTGTCGTCAAAACACTGGTTTTACGATGACCAGAATGACGATTGCGATCAGTGCCGGCAGTGTTGGAATTTCATTCAGCCAACGATAGAACACATGGCTGTGCTTGTTGCGTTCATCGCGAAAATCCATCATCAGCTTGCCGAGATAAAAATGCTGGGCGATCAGCACCAGCACCAGGGCGAGCTTGGCGTACATCCACGCCTGTCCGGCGCCAATGTTATAGCCCACCAACAACCACATGCCAAGCACGATGGTGATGGCCATGCACGGCGTCATGATGCCGAAGTAAAGCTTGCGCTCCATGAGCTTGAAACGATCAATGGAAATTTTGTCTTGCGCCATGGCGTGATAGACAAACAGGCGCGGCATGTAGAACAGGCCGGCAAACCAGGCGACCATGAAAATGATGTGGAACGATTTAACGTAAAGCATCGCGAATCCCGGCCTATTGCAAATACTTCGCCAAGGCAGCGTCCTGCGTGCCCTGAGCCTGCATGATCAGGTCGCAAAACTCGCGAACCGCGCCATGCCCGCCATGCGCCTGGGTAACGTAATGCACACGCTTTTGCACAAACTCTGGTGCCGCCGGCACGGCTGCAGAAAACCCGCAGCGCGTTAAAATCGGCAGGTCCACCACATCGTCACCGATGCTCGCCACCTGTAGCGCCTCAAGCCCTAGCTTTTTCAACAATTCCAAAAAAACCTTGCCCTTGTCGTCAACACCCGGAAACAAATGGGCAATGCCCAAATCACTGGCACGCCGCGCCAGCGCTTGCGACTGGCGACCCGAAATGATCGCGATCTCGACTCCGCTTTTTTGCAGCATTTTCATGCCATGTCCGTCGAGCGTATTGAAGGTCTTGATGGTTTCGCCATCCGGCCCATAGTTCAGCGAACCATCGGTCATCACACCGTCAACATCGAATACCGCCAGCTTGACGTTGCGAATGCGCGCAATGATTTCCGGTTTCAGATCAGTCAAAGCACACCCATGCGCATCAAGTCGAGCACATGCACCGCACCGGTCAGTTTTCCGTTGGCGTCGATTACCAGCAAGCCGCTGGAGCCGATTTTATAACGCTGAATCAATTCCGCCGCTTCCGCCGCTAACTTGTCGGCAGTGATGGTCTTCGGTGTTTTGGTCATCACGTCGGCAACACGGACGGTACGAATATTGTCGTGGGTTTCCAGCGCGCGACGCAAATCGCCGTCGCTGAACACACCGAGCAAAGTTTCGTTGGCGTCGACCACCGCCGTCATTCCCAGGCCTTTGCGCGACATTTCCAGAATCGCTTGAGGAAGGAACGCGTCGCCGGACACTTTGGGAAGCCGGTCCCCCGCCACCATCACATCGCTCACATGCACGAGCAGGCGGCGGCCCAGCGAGCCGCCGGGATGATGCATGGCGTAATCTTCTTCGCCGAAGCCGCGCGCATCCAGCAGGGTTACCGCCAATGCGTCACCCAGCGCCAGTGTGGCGGTGGTGCTGGCGGTGGGCGCCAGGTTGAGCGGACAGGCTTCTTTTTCGACGCCGGCATCCAGATGCACCGTGGCTGCCTGCGCGAGCGTTGAATTGGGCTTGCCGGTGATGGCGATGACGGGCGTGCCGCGCCGCTTTAACTGTGGCAGGATTTTGAGGATTTCATCGGACTCGCCGGAGTTGGAAATGGCGATCACCACATCGTCCCGGGTGATCATGCCGAGATCACCGTGACTGGCTTCGCCCGGGTGCATGAAGAATGCCGGGGTACCGGTCGACGCCAGCGTTGAAGCAATTTTGCCACCGACATGGCCGCTCTTGCCCATGCCGGTGACGACCACGCGCCCTTTGCGCGCGACCACCTCGAACAGCAATTTGTGCGCGGCAATAAAACTGTCGCCTAGCTTCGCTGACAGTCCGCGCACGGCATCGGCTTCGATTTCAAAAGTTTCGCGGGCCAACGCCAGGGTGCGCGCGGTGTCGGCGATGGAACGGGGTTGTAATAGACTCTGCATGATGAGATTGTAATGTCTTAGCCTGCAAATAACACGGTCGAACCATCCAAAAGGGTATTGATGCCCCACTCCACGCTCTCGCTGGTGGTGATCCTGCTGGCCACGGCGGTGGTCACTGTGGTCATTTTCCGGCGCCTCAGCATGCCGCCGATCCTGGGCTATCTGGTGCTGGGCGTGCTGATCGGCCCGCATGCCCTGGCGTTTGTGCCCGAATCCGCCGATACCCGTTATCTCGCCGAATTCGGCGTGGTATTCCTGATGTTCTCGATCGGCCTCGAGTTTTCGTTGCCGCAACTGAAAGCCATGCGCCATATCGTCTTGGGCTTCGGCAGTACCCAGGTGCTGGGTACCCTGCTGGTGGTAATGGCGATTGCCCTGCTCGCCGGACAATCCTGGCAAGCCAGTCTGGTGCTGGGCGGGGTGATCGCGATGTCGTCGACGGCGATCATTTCCAAGGTGCTCGCCGAACAAACCCAGCTGCATTCGGCACACGGACGTCAGATCATGGGTGTGCTGCTGTTTCAGGATCTGGCCGTCATCCCCCTGCTGGTACTGGTACCCGCGTTGGCGCTGCCCGGCCAGGAGATCGTGTTTGAAATCGGCGTTGCGCTGTTGAAGGCCGGCATCGCACTGGCATTGATTCTCGTCATCGGCCAGCGCGTGATGCGGCCGCTGTTTCACCTCATCGCCGCGCAAAAATCATCTGAATTGTTCGTGCTCGCGGTGCTGTTCGTCACGCTGGGCCTGGCGCTGGCTACCGAGCTGGCGGGGCTGTCGCTGGCGCTGGGCGCGTTTCTGGCCGGCATGCTGATCTCGGAAACCGAGTACCGCTACCAGGTTGAGGATTACATCAAGCCGTTCCGCGATGTGCTGCTGGGCCTGTTCTTCGTCACGGTCGGCATGCTGCTCGATTTCAGGGTCGTTATCGATAGCTTCGGAGTCGTGTTACTGGTGCTGGCTGCGTTGCTGGTGCTGAAGTTCGCGATCATCGTTGCGCTGGCCCTGGTCTTCAAAAACGATCGCGCAGTGGCGTTGCGTTGTGCTCTGGCGCTGGCGCCTGCCGGCGAATTTGGTTTTGTACTGCTGTCGCTGGCCGGCAAGGTCAATGCGATCCCCGCCACCACGCTACAGGTAGTGCTGTCGGCCATGCTGTTTTCGATGCTGCTGGCGCCTTTGCTGCTCGCCAAAAGCGAAAAGATCGTGCTGTATCTGGTGGCGGGCGAGTGGGAGGTGCGCGCGGTGCAACTGCAGCAACTGTCGATTCGCGCGATGGCACAGCGCGGCCACGTGATCATTTGCGGCTACGGTCGCTCCGGCCAAAGTTTGGCGCGCTTTCTGGAGCTGGAAAAAATGTCGGTGATCGCCCTTGACGCCGATCCGATGCGCGTCAAGCAAGCGGCGGCGGCAGGCGATTCGGTGATGTACGGCGACGCGACGCGCAAGGCGGTCCTGACCGCAGCGGGACTAGCACGCGCGTCGGCCGTGGTCGTCAGCTTTGCCGATACGCATGCCGCGATGACCATCCTCGCGCATGTGCGTGAGTTGCGACCGGACGTGCCGGTGATCGTGCGCACCTTCGACGATACCGATGTGGAGAAACTGAAATCCGCCGGCGCGGTCGAAATCGTCGCCGAAGTGATCGAAGGCTCGTTGATGCTCGCCACGCAAACCATGCTGCTGATGGGCGTACCGCTCAACCGCGTACTGTCGCGGTTGCGCACCGTAAGAAGTGAACGCTATCAACTGATGCGCGGCTTCTATCCGGGCGCCACCGACGCCGATGACAGCGCCCTGGACGCGCAGCAACCGCGCTTGCAGTCGATCATGCTTGACGCCGGTGCCGCCGCCGTGGGCAAGACCATTGAGGCCCTCAGCCTTGCCGACATAAACGTCACCCTGACCGCCCTGCGCCGCCATGGCAAACGCGATGTGAGTCCCGCAGCGGATATGTATCTGGAGGTGTCCGATGTGTTGATTCTGACCGGCACGCCGGAAGCGCTGGCGAGGGCGGAGATGCGGGTGATGCAGGGTTGAATTGCGCAGAACGCCTATTGGCGCGGCGTTTGGGGCAAAAATGGCTGGAACGGCAATCTGGGCGCGGGGTTTGTATTTTATACATGCACCTTCGCCGTAAATGGAATGCTCGCAACTACAAATAAAAAAGCCCGCCTAAGCGGGCTTTTTTTGAATGGC
>JANMXS010000056.1:0-1815 GCA_031394335.1 Burkholderiales bacterium | reverse complement strand
TCATCTTTCCTGTCTCCTGTTTTCGGTGGAGCTTGCCACCGATTTTTGATATCCCGAGGACTGCCGGCAGACGCCATTATCGCCGCATTTGGTGCACTATCTCGCCGTCCAGCCACCGTCGATCGACATCGCCGAGCCCGTAATCGCCACCGCCGCATCGCCCGCCAGATAGAGCGCGAGTGCCGCCACTTCTTCAACGGTTACGAAGCGCTTGTTGGGTTGCGGCGCCAGCAGCACATCGCGAATCACGTTTTCGCGCGAAATACCGTGCACCTTGGCCTGGTCATCGATCTGTTTTTCGACCAGCGGCGTCAACACATAGCCCGGGCAGATCGAGTTGGCGGTGATGCCCATTTCGGCGACTTCCAGCGCCAGCGATTTGGTGAAGCCGACCACGCCATGCTTGGCCGCCACATACGCCGATTTGAATGGCGAAGCCACCAGGCCGTGGGCCGAGGCGATATTGATCACGCGCCCCCATTTGCGCGCCTTCATGCCCGGCAACGCGGCGCGGGTGGCGTGGAACACGGAAGACAGGTTGATGGCGATGATCGCATCCCATTTTTCCGGCGGAAATTCGTCCACCGCGGCGACATGCTGGATGCCGGCGTTATTGACCAGGATATCGACGCCGCCAAACGCTTTGATCGCCTCGTCGACCATGCCGGTGACAGCAGCCGGTTTGGACATATCCGCGCCTGAATAAACCACCTTGACGCCAAATTCACTGGCCATTGACGCACGCAATTTTTCAATTTCGGCCACATCGCCGAAACCATTCAGCATCACGTTGGCGCCGGCGCCAGCCAGTGCGCGGGCGATGCCTTCGCCGATCCCGCTGGTGGAACCGGTGACCAGTGCGGATTTGCCGGAAAGTGCTGTGCTCATGTGACGCTCCTTAGGGGCTTGTTGAAATTCGATACGAGATGCGCGCCGCGTTCGCTACGGAGTACTTCCCCCTTTGCAAAGGGGGATGGAGGAGGATTTAGCACGGTCATCGCGGCGCAACCACCGAAAATCCCCCCAACCCCCCTTTTGCAAAGGGGGGAATGTCGCTTCGGCAACAGTGGTCAATATCGAGTAGTAAAGGTTGATAATTTAAACAAGCCCTTAGTTTGCCTTCTTCAACATTTCCACATGCGGAATGTCGTCTTCAATATAAACATCCGAAACCGTCTCGAAGCCGAACTCGCAGTAAAACTTTTCCAGCCGTTGCTGCGCGCCAATACGGTTGGGCTGGCCCGGAAACAGGGCCGCGTGTCGTGCCAGCGCCTCGGCCAACAGGATGCGGCCGTAACCCTTGAGGCGTACCGCACGCGAGGTCACCACCCGGCCAATTGAAGGCTCGGCGAATTTGATGCCGGCATCGACCAGGCGACAGTAGGCGACCAGCTCGCGTTTGCCGTCGATTGCTTCCCAGCCAAGCAAATGCCATGAATGCTGATCGGCGCCGTCGTTGTCCTGGAACGGGCAATTCTGTTCCAGAATGAACACATCGGTGCGCAAGGAAGATGCGGCATACCAGTCATGCAAGCTCAAATCGTCAAATCGTGAAAATTGCCAGGTCAACATGCCTTATTCCAGAAGCGTTGCGACATTGTTCGGTTGAATATCGATCAGAAAACCGGGATCGAATTTGCGGATTGAAAAATTGATGGTTCCGGATTTTTTGATCGGCTTGCTGCTGTCGTTTACATCCAGCATCAGCGAAATCTGCGCCCGGCACTGGCGATTGTTTCCTGAACCACTATCAAGCGACTGCACACTTTCAATCACCATTTTCACCGGATCAACGCGCGCTGCCTCGGCCAGCTT
>JANMXS010000055.1:0-4223 GCA_031394335.1 Burkholderiales bacterium | reverse complement strand
CAAATGTACGATGCGGCCTCGACCATCATCGCGCAAAAATTGTCGCAGGTTGCCGGGGTCGGCCAGGTGACGGTTGGCGGTGGCTCGTTGCCGGCAGTGCGCGTCGAACTCAATCCCACGGTGCTGAATCGCCTCGGCATCGGCATGGACGAGGTGCGCAATGCGATCACCGCCAACAATGCCAACCGCCCCAAGGGCCTGGTCGAAGAGGGCGACAAGAGCTGGCAGATTTACGCCAACGATCAAGCCAAAACCGCCGCCGATTATTTGCCGATCGTGGTGGCGTATCGCAATGGCTCGGCGGTGCGCCTCGGCGATGTCGGCGAGGTGGTTGATTCAGTGCAGGACCTGCGCAACTACGGCACCGCCAACGGCAAGCCGGCGGTGATCGTGCTGATCAACCGTCAGCCGAATGCCAACATTATCGACACCGTGGATCGGGTGCAGGCCCTGCTGCCGGAACTGCGCGCGGCGGTACCGGCATCAATCGATCTGCAAGTGATGGTGGAGCGCACTTCGACGATTCGCGCCAGCCTGAGGGAAGTCGAACGCACCCTGCTGATTTCGATTGCGCTGGTGATCATGGTGGTGTTTCTGTTTCTGCGCAATTTCCGCGCCATGCTGATTCCGGCAGTGGCGGTGCCGGTGTCCCTGGTCGGCACCTTCAGCATCATGTGGCTGGCTGGTTACAGCCTCAACAATCTGTCGCTGATGGCGATGACCATCGCCACCGGCTTTGTGGTCGACGATGCGATCGTGGTGCTGGAAAATGTCTCGCGTCACATCGAAGCAGGCATGAAGCCCTTCGATGCCGCGATCAAAGGCGCAGGCGAAGTAAGCTTCACGGTGATATCCATGTCCTTGTCGCTGATCGCGGTATTCATCCCCATCCTGCTGATGGGCGGCATCATCGGACGGCTGTTCCGCGAGTTTGCCGTTACCCTGTCGGTCGCCATTCTCGTCTCGTTGCTGGTCTCGCTTACCGCCACGCCGATGATGTGCGCGAAATTGTTAAAGCCGCATGTGCCGGTCACACGCGGACGGCTGATGACGCGCCTCGCCGGCTGGGGGGATCGTTTCACCTCGGGCATTTTGCGCGGCTATGAAAAATCGCTGGGTTGGGTGCTGCGCCATCCCCTGCTGATGACCCTGGTACTGGTGGCGACCATTGTCCTGAACGTCTACCTGTATGTGATCGTGCCCAAGGGATTTCTGCCGCAGCAGGATACCGGCCTGCTGATCGGTGGCGTGCAGGGCGACCAGAGCATTTCGTTTCAGGCCATGCAGTTGAAGCTGGGTGAGTTTGTCGATATTGTGCAAAGCGACGATGCGGTTGAAACCGTGACCGCGTTTACCGGCGGCGGCCAGCGCAATTCCGGACGCATGTTCATCTCGCTGAAAAAACTGAACGTGCGCAAGGTCTCGGCCGACGGCGTGGTCGCGCGCTTGCGCGTGCGCCTCGCCAAGGTGGCCGGCGCCAATCTTTTCCTGGTGCCGGTGCAGGACTTCCGCGCCGGCGGGCGACAGTCGAATTCGCAATACCAGTTCACCTTGCAAGGCGACGACATCAATGAACTTCGCGCCTGGGCGCCGCGGCTCGAGCAGGCGCTGCGCGATGTACCGGAAGTGGCCGACGTCAGCTCTGACCAGCAGGTGCGCGGCCTGCAGATGACCCTGGTGATCGATCGCCCCACTGCGGCGCGGCTGGGCGTGACCACACGCGCCATCGATACCGCGTTGTACCTGGCGTTCGGACAGGCGCAGGTATCGACGATTTATTCCACGCTCAACCAGTACAAGGTAGTGATGGAAGCGGCCCCGCCGTACTGGCAAAGCCCGGATGCGCTGGGTGGCATCTATGTACTGTCGTCGACGCGCGGCCAGGTGCCGCTGTCGGCGTTCTCGCGTTACGAGCCGACCAATACCGCGCTGGCAGTGAATCGTCAGGGCCAGTTTGCGGCGACCACGATTTCATTCAACCTGCCCGAGGGTGTGGTGCTGTCGACCGCGGTGGCGGCGATGCGCGACACCATGGCGCGCATCGGCGTCCCCAACACCATCACCGGCGGTTTTCAGGGCACCGCGCGCACTTTCCAGCAAGGCCTCGACAACCAGCCTTGGCTGATCCTGGCCGCATTGTTCACGGTATACATCGTGCTCGGCATTTTGTACGAAAGCCTGGTGCATCCGGTCACGATCCTGTCCACGCTGCCCTCGGCGGGCGTCGGCGCGCTGCTGGCGCTGCTGGTGTCCGGTACCGAGCTGTCGATCATCGCCCTGATTGGCGTTATTTTGTTGATCGGTATCGTTAAAAAGAACGCAATCCTGATGATCGATTTTGCGCTCGACGCTGAACGCAAACGCGGCCTCAGCCCGCATGACGCCATCTTCCAGGCCTGCCTACTGCGCTTTCGCCCGATCATGATGACCACCATGGCGGCGTTACTCGGCGCCATTCCGCTGGCGATCGGTTTTGGCGATGGCGCCGAGCTGCGCAAGCCGCTGGGTATTTCCATTGTCGGCGGGCTGCTCGTCAGCCAGCTACTGACCCTGTACACCACGCCCGTGGTGTATTTATATCTTGATCGTTTCCGTCTGTGGAGCCGCAGCAAGTTGCTGCGTAAATCCGCCAGGACGGAAAACGTGGTGGTGGAGGCTGGATGATAGGCACTGAAAATTCGCGCAGGGCGCTGCTGTCGGCAGCCTTTGCTTGCCTGCTGTTGTCGTCCTGTGCGGTCGGCCCGGATTACAAACGTCCGGCGGTTGAAGTACCGGGCGCGTTCAAGGAGAACAGCGACTGGAAAGTGGCCGAGCCCGGCGACAGCCTGTCGCGCGGAAAATGGTGGGAGGTGTTCGGCGACCGCGAACTGAATGCCTTGATGGAACAGGTCGACATCAACAACCAGAACCTGAAAATTGCCGAGGCGCGCTATCGTCAGGCGCAGGCATTGACGCAGTCATCGCGCTCCAGCTTCTTCCCGTCCATTTCCGCCTCCGCCAGCGATACCCGCAGTCGCTCGGGAAGCGGTCGTTCGGTTATTTCCAACGGGCTCAGCAGTAGCGGTGGTGGCGTGAATACCAATTACAACGCCAGCGCCAGTCTCAGCTGGGAGCTCGATATCTGGGGTCGCATTCGTCGCCAGGTGGAATCGAACAACAGCGCCGAACAAGCCAGCGCGGCCGACCTGGCGGCGGCGCGTTTGTCAGCACAGGCGGATTTGGCGAACAATTATTTCCAGCTGCGCGTCAACGATGCGCAACAGCAGTTGCTCAACGATACTGTGACCGCCTATGCAAAATCGCTGGAGCTGACGAAGAATCGTTATGCGGTGGGCGTCGCCGGTCGCGTCGATGTGGCGCAGGCGGAAACGCAACTCAAGAGCGCGCAGGCCAGCGCACTCGATCTCGGCGTACAGCGCGCGCAACTCGAACACGCGATCGCATTGCTGGTGGGTAAAGTACCCAGCAATTTTTCCTTGCCCGTGATGAATTGGAGCAGCACGCCGCCGCGCTTGCCGGTCGCGTTGCCGTCCACCTTGCTGGAACGCCGTCCCGATATCGCCGCCGCCGAACGGCGCGCCGCCGCCGCCAACGCGCAAATCGGCGTGGCACAAGCGGCCTACTACCCCAGCCTTTCTTTCAGCGGCAATACCGGCTATGCCAGCTCGTCAATCGAGAAATGGCTGACCGCACCCAACCGCTTCTGGTCGCTCGGCCCGTCACTGGCATTGACGTTGCTCGATTTCGGCAAACGTGGCGCCGCCAAAGATCAGGCGACAGCATCGTATGATCAAAGCGTCGCGACTTACCGGCAAGCCGTACTCGCCGGCTTCCAGGATGTTGAAGACAATCTTGCCGCGTTGCGCATCCTCGAAGCCGAAGCGGTTATTCAGGACGATGCGGTGCGCGCCGCGCGTGAGTCGGTCACACTCACCCTCAACCAGTACAAGGCCGGCACCATCAGCTATCTGAACGTGGTCAGCGTGCAGACTGCGCAACTGTCGAACGAGCGCGCGGCGATGTCGGTGCTGGGGCGCCGGCTGGCGGCGGCGGTGGGCCTGATCCGCGCGCTGGGTGGGGGATGGGAAGGCGGCGAAAAGGTCGCGGCGAAGTAGGCTTGCAGAAAACGCAGATCGCCATTTGGCGCGGCTTTTCGGCCATTTTGGCCTCAAACACCGCGCCAAATGGCTATCTGCGCAAATCGGTCGTCGCTGGCCTTCGCC
>JANMXS010000054.1:0-14021 GCA_031394335.1 Burkholderiales bacterium | reverse complement strand
CGTTTGAGGCAAAAATGGCTGAAAAGACGCGCCAATCCTTGGGGATACTGTTTGAGGACGAGGCCCTGATCGCCATCGACAAGCCGGCCGGACTGGCCGTTCACGGCGGCAGCGGCGTCAGTTTTGGGGTGATTGAAGCCCTGCGCGCGCAGCGTCCCGAGGCCAAATTTCTGGAACTGGTGCATCGACTGGACCGCGAGACTTCCGGCGTGCTCTTGGTCGCCAAGAAGCGCAGCGCCCTGACCGCGATGCACGCCATGCTGCGCGGGGATGATGGTGGCGGTGCGCGCATGCAAAAGCACTATTACGCCTTGGTCAAGGGCGATTGGCCTGACGAAAAACGGCATGTTCGGCTGAAACTCGCCAAGTACACCAACCTGGCCGGCGAGAAACGCGTCTCGGTTGATGAAGACGAAGGCCAGGACGCACATACCGTCGTGACAAGGGTTGAACGCCTCGGCATGGCGACCCTGCTCGATTGCGATATCCGCACCGGCCGCACTCACCAGATTCGCGTGCATCTGGCACATCTGGGTTTTCCGATCATCGGCGACGACAAATACGGCGACTTCGCCTTGAACAAGGTCGCACAGGCGCTCAAGAACGGCGGTCTGAAGCGCATGTTCCTGCATGCCAGGCTGATCCGCTTTGCACACCCATTGACGGGCGCAACCTTGACCATCGAATCGCCACAACCGCCAGACCTGATGCGCTATCTGGCTTTTTTGCGCAGCGTGGGAAAAACGACGAAATGAGTGGCGTACGAAACTTCGACCTGATCGTATTCGACTGGGACGGCACCATCAGCGATTCCACCGGCTTGATCGCTGATTGCATTCAGTGCGCCGCGCAGGATCTGCAACTGCGCGTACCGACAGTGGAGCAGGCCAAACATATCATCGGCCTCGGCCTGTTGCAGTCGACCGAGACCCTGTTTCCGGAATTGTCAGCGGCGGATCGCGCCCGCTTTGCCGCGCGCTTTCGCGAGCATTACGTACCGCGTGACCACGAGGCACCGCTGTATCCCGGCATTGTTGATTTGCTCAACAGCCTGGCCCACCCCGAGCGATTCCTGGCGGTGGCCACCGGCAAGCCGCGCGCGGGTCTTGAGCGCGCGTTTGTCCATACCGGGCTGAAAGCGCATTTCCATTACACCCGTTGTGCCGATGAGGGCTTCGCCAAACCGCATCCCGATATGCTGCTCAAACTGATGGACTACACGAACGTAGCGCCGCAGCGCACGCTGATGATTGGCGATACCACCCACGATCTGGAGCTTGCGCAAAATGCCGGGGTTGCAGCAGTGGCGGTGACCTATGGCGCCCATCCGGCACAGGTGCTTGCCGCGCGGCAGGCGAGGGTGAGGATCGACAGTGTTGCCGCACTGTCGGTATGGCTGGCTGAACATGGTTGACGAACATGGCTGAAACCGGCAATCCATCGCGCCAAATCTGCCAGCGCGCCGCGCTCATCGACGGCGGTTCGGGTGTGCGCTTCGAGATCGAGCGCGAAGGCGGGCGCGTTCCTTGCTTTGTGATTGCTTATGAAGGCCAAGTGTTCGCGTACCGGAATCACTGTCCGCATCGCGGCACCGAGCTCGACTGGCAGCCCGGCGAGGTGTTCGATGAAACCGGTTTATACTTATTGTGCGCAACCCATGGCGCGGTATTTGAGCCCGCCAGCGGCGCATGCGTCGGCGGGCCGTGTCATGGTGCAAGCCTCAGCCGAATTCCGATCAGCGTTGAAAACCATCTCGTGGTATTGCAATCGGATTTCATCGCCGTTGTTCAACCGTCGGCCAGTGCTGGCCGCAGCGGCGAGTGACAACCGTACCCACACTCTCAAAAAACTCCCCTAGCGTCAGGCAAAAAACAATGGAAAACGCACCGAATCCCGCCAACTGGGAACGTACGGTTCTGGAAAAATTGGCCACCGAGGCGCTCAGCGAGCAAAAGCGCGCGCGGCGTACCCGTACTATCGTCAGCCTGCTGTGGCTGGCTTTTTTGGCGATGGTCTTTTTTGCACTGATGGGCTGGCTGGGTAACAAACGCGATGCCTCGTCAATGGAAAAACATACCGCCCTGATCGAACTGAAGGGCGTGATCGCGGCCGACTCCAAAGCCTCGGGCGACAAAGTCATCAGCGCACTGCAGGCGGCATTCAAGGACAAGAATACCGTCGGCGTGGTGCTGCGCATCAACAGTCCGGGTGGCAGCCCGGTGCAGGCGGGCTACATCAACGACGAGATCAAGCGCCTCAGAGGCAAATACAAGGACATTCCCCTTTATGTGGTGGTGCAGGATATCTGCGCCTCGGGGGGCTATTACATAGCGGTGGCGGCCGACAAGATCTACGTCGACAAGGCGTCCATCGTCGGCTCGATCGGCGTGCTCATGGATGGCTTCGGCTTTACCGGCACGATGGACAAACTGGGCGTCGAGCGCCGCCTGATTACCGCCGGCGCCAACAAGGGCTTTCTGGACCCGTTTTCGCCGGTCAACCCCGAACAGCAGAAATATGCGCAGCAGATGGTCGGCGAAATTCACCAGCAGTTCATCAGCATCGTCAAGCAGGGGCGCGGCAAGCGACTCAAGGAAACGCCGGATATGTTTTCGGGCCTGGTTTGGTCTGGCGAGAAAAGTGTCGAGCTCGGGCTTGCGGACGGCCTCGGCAGTCTGGACTCGGTGGCGCGCGATGTGGTGAAGGCCGAACAGATTGTCGATTTCACCGCAGATGAATCATTCTCCGAACAATTCGCGCGACGTTTCGGCAGCACCGCCGCAGAGTCGTTCTTCAACGGGATTCTGTCCAGTAGTGCGGCAAATCGCGCTGCAATTCGCTAGAACAGGCAATGGAATTCAACGTGCTCATGCGGATACTTTCGATACAAATTGACAGTCATGCATCCGCCTGAGTCATCGTCCTTGGATGTATCGCCGGTGCCGCCAGTGGCAGTGCCTCACCTGCGCGTGCGCGGCCTGACTCTGAAAATTGGCGCCCTTGCCGCGTTGCTGATGCTGGTTATGGTGCTGGCATTGGCTTGGGGCATCAGCAGGTTGATTGCCGATGGCGCCTCGCCGGCCTCCTTGGCAGCACGGTTCCAGCAGTATCTGTTGCTGTGGGGAGTCGGCAGCGTCATCCTCGCTGCGCTGGTCGGCGCCCTGATTGCACGCAGAATCGCCGAACCGATCAGCCGGCTTGCAACTGCGCTGGATCGGCAGGATTTTGGCGGCTATGTGCGCGCGGGACGCGGCGAATACGCCGAACTGGACCGGCTTTCGCATACGCTTGAGACGCTCGCCGCGGCGGCCAACAAACGTGAGGGCGACCTGGCTGACAGTGAACGCAAGTTCCGTGAAGCATTTGATCTGGTCGGCATCGGTCTCATCCAGGTCGACACTGAAGGCTGCCTGATGATCGTCAACCGGCGTTTCTGCGAAATGCTGGGCTATACAAGCGACGCATTGATCGGTCGTCTGCTGGGTGATTTTGTACATCCTGATGATCGTGATGCCGAAAGCTCCCTCCCGATTGCTGATGGAGATGGGCAGTTGCCGCTGACCAGCCGCGAGCGGCGCTATCTGCGACAAGATGGATCGCTGTTGTGGGCGCAGTGTTCGGGCGTAAGGATGCGTGGCGCGGATGGACAGCCTCTGTATGCGCTATATTCCATCGAAGATGTTTCGCGATACCACACCGCGCAGGAAACACTGAAATCACTTAACGAATCGCTGCGCGCGATTGTTGAAACCTCGCCGCTGGCGATATACGCCATCAATCCTGCGGGCATTGTGACCTTGTGGAATCCCGCTGCGGAGCGCTTATTTGGTATCAAGGCCAGTGATATCCTCGGTTTGCCGTCTCCCTGGATGACTGGCACTGGCGATAACGCCGTCCTCCGTTTGCGTGAAAAGATATTGGCTGGCAGCACCGTCCACGACATTCAGGTGGTGTGGGAAGGCACGGGTCGTGCCTCGCGCGCGATCAGTTTGTCTGCCGCACCGTTGCGTGGTGGCGACGAAGCCATTGCCGGCATTCTCATCACCTGTACCGATATCACTGATATCAAGGCCACGTCGCAGGCACTGGATGTGCAACTGCATTTCATGCGCGAGCTGCTTGAAGTGATCCCCAACCCGATTTTCTATCGTGGCGCTGATGGCCGCTATATCGGTTTCAACCGCGCCTGGGAAGATTTTTTTGGAGTACGCCGCGAGGACTGGATCGGCAAAACACCGGGCGAGAAGTATGGTGGTTTGCGCGCGTCGCGCTTTGAAATCCTGGATGCCGAAATACTCCTGAGCGGCAAGACGGCCGCGGTGGAAGAGGTGATTGTCGATGCGCGTGGCATGGATCGCCATATTGTCAAGCAGATCAGCCGTTTTACCAGCCCCAATGGCACGCCGGCCGGCATCATCGGCGTACTGACCGATATCACCGGCTTCAAACTGGCTGAGGAAGCGCTGCGGGCGTCCGAGGGACGTTTTCAGGCGCTCACCGAAAGTGCAATGGACATTGTTTCAGTGCTTGATCGCGATGGGCGCATTCTCTACCAGAGCCCGTCGGTTCGGCA
Organism: Burkholderiales bacterium; assembly: GCA_031394335.1. Classification (GTDB taxonomy): domain Bacteria; phylum Pseudomonadota; class Gammaproteobacteria; order Burkholderiales; family Usitatibacteraceae; genus UKL13-2. The sequence goes on along the minus strand of JANMXS010000054.1, from coordinate 9,448 downwards.
CCTGCTGGGCTTTGAGCCGCAGGACATGATTGGTTTGAATAAATTCGACATGGTTCATCCCGACGATGCCGAGCGCATGCGCGCCACGTTCCGCGAACTGGTTGAAAAGGGCACGCTCGACAAACCGGTTGAATTCCGGATGCGCGCCCAGAACGGCGAATGGCGCAATCTCGAGGCGACCGGCAAAAATTGCCTGGATATCCCGGCGGTCGGCGGCATTATATTGAACACGCGCGATGTCACCGACCGGCGTGCCATCGAAGATCGCATCCAGCATCTCGCCTTCCACGATGCACTCACGGGGCTGCCGAACCGCCTGCTGATCCAGGACCGCATTTCTCAGGCGATTTCGCGCGCGCAGCGCACCGCGCAGAAGTTCGCGGTGATGTTTATCGACATCGACAACTTCAAGAACATCAACGACACACTTGGCCACGATGCCGGCGACGATTTGCTGCGCGGTGTAGCCGAGCGTCTTACCGAGTCGGTGCGCGCGCACGACACCATTGCGCGACAGGGCGGCGACGAGTTCATCGTGCTGCTCGACGAGCTTGAGGGGCATCGCGGCGCGACCCGTGTTGCGCAGAAAATTCTGGATGCCTTGCGGGCGCCGTTCCAGGTAGCGGGGCTCGACCAGCACGTGTCGGGCTCAATCGGCCTTGCGCTTTATCCTGACGATGGGCGCGACGCTGCAACCCTGCTGAAAAACGCCGATACCGCGATGTTCCACGGCAAGGGCCTGGGCAAGAACACCTACCAGTTTTTTACGCCGCAGATGAACATCGCCGTGAAGCGGCGTGCAGCCATGGAATCGAATCTGCGCGCGGCCGTGAAGCGGGGCGATTTTTCGATGGTCTATCAGCCGCAGATCGATCTCAATACCGGCGAAATCGTCGCGCTTGAGGCCCTGGTGCGCTGGGTGTCAGAAGACAGCGGCACGATGATGCCCAGCGAATTCATTCCGCTCGCGGAAGAGACCGGCCTGATCAGCGAGCTCGGTCGCTGGGTGCTGCTGGAAAGCTGCCGTCAGAACAAAGCCTGGCAGGATATGGGACTGCCACCGCGGCGCATCGCCGTCAATTTGTCGGCCCGGCAATTGATGGACAAGGGATTTGTCGACGCAGTGGCGTCGATCCTTGCTGAAACCGGGCTCGATCCGCGCTACCTCGAACTGGAAATCACCGAAAGCCAGGTGATGCGTCAGGGCGAGGGCAGTGTGATGCTGCTCAATGAGATCGCCGATATGGGCATCCATATCGCGGTCGACGATTTCGGCACTGGCTACTCCAGCCTGTCGTACTTGAAGCGCTTGCCGATCGGCACCCTGAAAATCGACCAGAGTTTTATCCGTGATATTACCGTTGACCCCAACGATACCGCGATCGTGGTCGCCATCATCAATATGGCGAAGAGCCTGGACTTGCAAATTGTTGCCGAAGGCATCGAGACGGCTGGGCAGCTCGCGCTGTTACGCGCGCAGGGTTGCGGTGTAGGTCAGGGCTTTTATTTCAGCGTTCCCCTCCCGGCCAAGGATCTGGAGCCGATGCTGGCCAAGCAAAGTGTGTTTGCCGACATGCAGCAGGCGTAGGTCGACACCAACGCCGCAATCGTTCGGCTTAAACGTTCAGGCCAGCAGCAGGAACAGTGTAGGAGATTTCGCCAGTTCCGCAGGCTGTTTGCGCCACTGCGCAATGCTGTGGGTGCGCACCCGTTCAGCGGTGCCGGTCAGATCGCAGGCCACGCACAGGCGCGTGGCTGGAGCCAGAGTAATGAGCAAATCCGCGAACAGGACCTGATTGCGATACGGCGTTTCAATGAACAGCTGCGTCATGTTTTTTTGCCGTGATTCGCGTTCCAGATCCTGAATCACTTTGGTACGCGCCATCTTGTCCTGCGGCAGGTAGCCGTGAAATGCGAAATTCTGCCCGTTGAGTCCTGACGCCATCAGGCCCAGCAGCAGTGACGAGGGGCCGACCAGTGGCACCACGCGAATTCCCTCGGCATGTGCTGCCGCGACAACGACCGCGCCGGGGTCGGCGATCGCTGGTGCGCCAGCCTCGGAGACAAGGCCCATGTCGTGCCCGGCCAGCAGGGGAGCCAGCAGTTCGCTCATCACTTCGGCCTTGGCGTGTTTGTCGAGCTCGCGAATCGACACTTCTGCCAGCGGACGGGCAATCCCGATGGCTTTCAAAAATGCGCGTGCGGTTTTGGCATTCTCGGCGATGTAGTGATCGAGTCTTAGCGCAGTCGCAATCACCTCGCGTGGCAGGATAAGGTCGGCGTTGACCGGATCTGCCAGTTGCGTTGGGATCAGGTACAGGGTGCCGGGTGTTGCTGCGCTCATGCCAGCACCTTCACGCCTTCGGCTTCAAGCATATCGATGAGTGCCAATAGCGGCAGGCCGATCAAAGCGGTCGGATCGTTGCTCGCCATGCTGGCAATCAGCGCGGCACCGAGACCCTCGGATTTGGCGCTGCCGGCGCAATCGAGGGCGGATTCGCGATCAAGGTAAGTTGCAATTTCGGCGTCGGAATAAGTGCGAAATTTGACGGTGGTCGGAACGATACGAGAGTGTTCGCGGCCCGAGCTTGCGTCCAACAGTGCCACCGCAGTGTGGAATACCATTGTCTGCCCACGCATGCTGCGGAGCTGCTCACTGGCTCGCTCGCGCGTACCCGGTTTGCCGATTTGCCTGCCGCCTAAATCGGCGACCTGGTCCGAGCCGATGATCAGTGTGTCCGGGAAGCGTGCCGCAACGCTGTGCGCCTTGAGAATAGCGAGGCGCAGCGCAGTCGCGGCCGGCGTTTCACCGGCCAGTGGCGTTTCATCCGCATCTGGTCGCGCTGTGTCGAATGCCAGTTGCAGACGACCGAGCAATTCGGAGCGGTAGCGGGAGGTCGAGGCCAGGATTATTTTTTTCTTCAAAATCAATGACTTTTTGACATTATTGAGCGCAAAACGTATTATAGCGGTTGGATTTCATGAGGCTGCGACTTGTTCGCGCCGCTCTGTTCGCGTTTTTTGATCCGAAGTCCCGCATGGCCACCAAAATAGCCCTAGACCGTTTTACCCAGCAAAAGCAGACCGTTTCCGGCACCTTCAAGCCGGACGAGTTGCCGCGCCTGAAACCGTTTTTGCTTGGCGAGGGGGCCAATGGCGGCGAAATCAGCTACACCGTTGCCGGGATGGAGACGGCGGATGTCACGGGTAGACGGACTAGACGAGTTAAGTGTATAATTTCGGGTTGGTTTTTATTGGCTGATCCGGAAACGCTGGAACCTGAGCGCTACGATTTGTCGATCAAGAGCAGTCTGGTACTGGTCAACAGCGAAGCGCAGTTGCCGCCGCTGGAAGCCGAGGGCGAAGATGAAGACTATGTCGCCCTGGGTGAAGAGCTGGACGTGCTTGAACTGGTTGAAGAGGAAATCCTGCTGGATTTGCCGTTCTGGGCGATCTCGGCAGAGTCCCCGGCCAAAAAATCCAAAAAAGTTTCCAAGGCGCCGCCCCAGCCAGTGACTCCGGCGAGTGCTGAAAAGAAAGTTTCACCTTTTGCCAAATTGGCAGGGTTAAAGAGTAAAGAAAAGTAGCATTGACGTCTGCCGGCGCAGCGAAGTTGGATCATCGTCAGGCCGGGTTTGAATTTGTAAACCAAGTGTAAATCAGGAGAATTACCATGGCAGTCCAACAGAACAAGAAGTCGCCTTCCAAGCGTGGCATGCACCGCGCACACGACTTTCTGACCAACCCGGCGCTGGCCGTCGAGCCGACCACGGGTGAAACCCACCTGCGTCACCATGTGTCGCCGTCGGGCTACTACCGCGGCAAAAAAGTCATTCAGACCAAAGCCGACGAATAAAACGCCGCGATTCCGGCGCTTGCGGGTCGATTGATTGATGATGATGCCGGTCGTACATGAGTACGCTGGCAGCGCTTCTCGACGGCCCCCGCTCGCACATGCCGGAATCACTGCGCGATTACATTCGCAAATAAAAAGATAAACTGCACGGACCCGCTTCAGGAGGAAGCGTTTCCAAAATAATGCAGACAAATATCGCGATTGATGCGATGGGCGGTGACCACGGCCCATCGGTTACCATCCCTGCCGCCTTGCAATTTCTCGAGCGCTCGAATGAGCGCAGGGTGCTGCTCGTCGGCCAGCCGGAGGTACTTAAAGCCGAACTGAGTCGCATCAAGGCCTTGCACTGGCTTGATGCAGCAAACGCGCGTCTGAAAATCGTCGCCGCCAGCGAAGTGGTCGGCATGGATGAAGACATCCGTTCCGCCATCCGCAACAAAAAAGATTCTTCGATGCGCGTGGCCATCGATCTGGTGAAATCGGGCGAAGCACATGCCTGTGTATCAGCGGGCAACACCGGCGCCCTGATGGGCACCGCGAAATTCGTGCTGAAAACCCTGCCTGGTATTGACCGTCCGGCGATCTGCGCCGCGCTGCCTACGCGCAAAGGCGTCACCTATGCGCTCGACCTAGGCGCCAATGCGGAGTGCACTCCCGAGCATCTGCTTCAATTCGCCATTATGGGTGCAATGCTGGCCTCGGCCATCGAGGGCAAGGAAAACCCCAGTGTGGGCCTGCTCAATATCGGCTCCGAAGAACTCAAGGGCAATGAGAATATCCGACGCGCGGGCGAGCTTCTGCGCGCCAGTCATCTCAATTTTTACGGCAACGTCGAAGGTACCGATATCTACAACGGCACCACCGACGTCGTCGTCTGCGATGGCTTCATCGGCAACGTCATGCTCAAAACCTCCGAAGGAATCGCCAAGATGATGGGTGACTTCCTGAAGGAGGAATACACCAAGAATATTTTCCGGAAAATGGCGGCAATTGCCTCCTATGCGGTGATCAACGGTTTTCGCAAACGCGTCGACCATCGCCGCTACAATGGTGCTGCGCTGCTTGGTCTGCAGGGCGTGGTGGTCAAAAGCCACGGCTCGGCTGATGCCTATTCGTTTCACAAGGCGCTGGAACGCGCCGCGTCCGAAGTTGAGCATGGCCTGCTGGCTTTGATCGGCGTGCAACTGGAGCGCTTGCACGCTGAAGGGCTGCTGGTGCCGCAAACCCCGAAGGCTGATACCGAATGACCGTTTACGCACGCATTGCCGGGACCGGCAGCTATCTGCCCGAGAAGCTGGTTACCAACAAGGATCTCGAGAAGATCGTCGATACCAATGACGAGTGGATTGTCACGCGTACCGGTATTCGTGAACGCCACTATGCGGCGGATAACCAGAACGCCAGCGATCTCGCGTTGATTGCGGTGCAGCGTGCGATTGCTGCGGCTGGTGTCGAGGCCAACGATATCGACTTGATTATCGTCGCAACCTCAACACCCGATATGGTGTTTCCCTCGACCGCCTGCATTCTCCAGGACAAACTCGGCATCAAACATGCCATCGCATTCGATATCCAGGCGGTGTGTGCGGGATTTGTGTACGGCCTCGCCACCGCCGAGAAATTTATCAAAACCGGCTCGTCCAGCTGTGCACTGGTGGTGGGCGCCGAAATTTTTTCGCGGATTATGAACTGGCAGGACCGTGGCACCTGTGTGCTGTTTGGTGACGGTGCCGGCGCGGTCGTTGTCAAGGTGTCAGACACGCCGGGTATTCTGTCTACGCATTTGCATGCCGACGGCAGCTATCGCGATATGCTGTGCGTTCCTGGAACGGTGCAGAATGGCCAGGTTCGCGGTAGCCCTTACCTGACGATGGAAGGTGGCGCGGTCTACAAATTCGCGGTCAAGGCTTTTGAAGACGTGGCCTGGGAAGCGCTGAACGCCAACGGCTTGAAGCCGGACGCGATCGACTGGTTCGTCTGTCATCAGGCCAACCAGCGCATCATCATGCATGCCGCCAAGAAGTTGGCACTGCCCGACGACAAAGTGGTATTGACGGTCGACAAGCACGGCAACACCTCGGCAGCGTCGATTCCACTGGCGCTGGACTCGGTGGTGCGCGAAGGCAAAATAAAGCCAGGCGATACCGTGCTGATGGCAGCCTTGGGCGGTGGTTTTGCTTGGGGTGCGGTCTTGCTCAAGTGGTAGAAAAATGACGACCAAATTAGCAATTACCTTCGCGGGCCAGGGTTCACAATCGATCGGCATGATGGCGGGATTCGCCGATATGCCGATCGTACAGCGCACGTTTGAAGAAGCATCCGATCTGCTCAAACTGGATTTATGGAAGATGGTGGTCGAAGGACCCGTTGAAGCGCTGGCACAGACCGTCAATACGCAACCGGTGATGCTGGTAGCGGGTGTGGCGACTTTCCGCGCCTGGAAAGAGGCGGGTGGCCGGGATGCCGATATTTATGCTGGTCACAGTCTGGGCGAGTACACCGCGCTGGTTGCTGCGGGCGCGATTTCATTCGCTGATGCCGTACCGCTGGTGCGTTTCCGTGCGCAGGCCATGCAGGATGCCGTTCCTGAAGGCACCGGCGGTATTGCCGCGATCCTCGGTCTCGAAGTCGAGCAGGTTCGTGCGGTCTGCGCCGATGCCGCACAAGGCGAGGTGCTCGAAGCCGTCAATCTGAATTCACCGGGACAGATTGTGATTGCCGGGCATAAAACGGCGGTGGAGCGCGGCATGGCGCTGGCCAAAGAGCGTGGCGCAAGGCGTGCATTGTTATTGCCGATGAGTGTGCCATCGCACTGCGCGCTGATGCGGTCAGCCGCCGAAAAATTGGCAACCTGCCTGCAACAAACCCTCATTAAGGTACCGGCCAGGCCAGTCATCCAGAATGCCGACGTGACTGCATTCGCATCTGCCGATGCCATCAAGAACGCGCTGGTTGAGCAGCTCTACCGCCCGGTGCGCTGGATCGAGACGATTCAGGCAATTGCGGCTCAAGGCGCTGGTGCGGCGATAGAATGCGTTCCCGGCAAAATTCTGACCGGCTTGAATAAACGTATCGACAGCAACCTGAATTGCCTGGCTATTATCGACGCGGTATCACTTCACGCCGCCATCGAAGCCACCCACTGAAATCGTCAAGGCACAAGCGGAGAAACCCATGAATTCACTCGATGGACAAATTGCCCTGGTCACCGGCGCATCACGCGGGATCGGCCATGCCATTCTGCATACGCTGGGCAAGGCGGGCGCGACCGTTATCGGTACCGCCACCACCGAGGCTGGTGCGGCAGCCATCGATACCGCGATTCAAGCGGCGGGCCTGAAGGGCAGCGGGATGATGCTCAATGTGCAGGACGGCGCGCAGATCGAGGCGACGATCAAGGGTATAGAAGAAAAATTCGGCGGCGTATCGATCCTGGTCAACAATGCCGGCATTACCCGCGACACGTTGCTGATGCGCATGAAGGATGATGACTGGGCGGCTGTCATCGACACCAACCTGACGTCGGTATTCAGGCTGAGCCGCGCGGTAGTGAGGGCAATGATGAAGGCGCGCTCCGGACGCATTATCAATATCGCGTCGGTGGTCGGTTTCATGGGCAACGCCGGGCAGACGAATTACGTCGCCGCAAAAGCCGGTATGGTAGGGTTCACCAAGGCGCTGGCCCGCGAAATTGGCAGCCGCGGCATAACTGTTAACTGCGTGGCCCCGGGATTCATTGAAACCGATATGACTAAATCATTGGGTGAGGACCAGGTGAGCAAGCTGGTGGCAAATGTGCCGCTGGGACGGCTGGGCCAGGCCGCTGATATTGCCGAAGCCGTGTTATTTCTGGCCTCGCCCGGCGCAGCCTACGTCACCGGCAATACGATTCATGTCAATGGCGGCATGCATATGGAGTAATCTGCCTCGCGGCAGTGCGACAAACAGAATATTCAGCAGATCGCATTTGTGGTCGGCTAATTTGGTAAAATAGTGCGGTTCTTAATTCAGGGAGTAGGAAATGGATAGCATTGAAGCACGCGTCAGAAAAATCGTTGCCGAACAGCTCGGTGTTGCCGATGCCGATATCAAGAACGAATCGTCATTCGTCGAAGATTTAGGCGCAGATTCGCTTGATAACGTCGAACTGGTAATGGCCCTCGAAGAAGAATTCGAAACCGAAATTCCGGACGAGGCTGCCGAAAAAATTACCAATGTGCAGCAAGCCATTGATTACATCAACGCGAACAAAAAATAGTTCGCTTCAATTGGGCCGCCGGATGAACATCGCGCGGCCCCTTCAGATTCTTCTATCTCTCGGTCAGCCATGAGCAAAAGGCGCGTCGTCATTACGGGGCTCGGCATTGTTTCGCCGGTTGGTAACTCGATCCCTGCAGCCTGGGACAACCTCATCAACGGTCGCGGTGGTATCGGGCCGATTACCCGGTTTGATGCCACACCACTTCCCACGCGGATTGCGGGTGAGGTGAAGGGATTCAATGCCGCCGACTGGATGTCCGCCAAGGAAGTGCGGCGGATGGATACGTTCATCCATTTTGGCATCGCCGCAACCAAGATGGCGATGGACGATGCGGGCTTGGTCGTTACCGAAGAAAATGCGGAACGCATCGGCGTCAACGTCGGCTCCGGTATCGGCGGCCTGCCGATGATCGAGGACAATATTCGCGAGATGATTGCCAAGGGTCCGCGTAGAATTTCGCCGTTTTTTGTGCCGGGCTCGATTGTCAATATGGTTGCCGGCATGATTTCCATTTTGTACGGATTCAAGGGCCCGAACGTATCGATGGTGTCGGCCTGTACCACTTCCGCGCATTGCGTGGGTGACGCCGCCCGCTTCATTGAGTACGGTGACGCGGATGTGATGATTGCCGGCGGTTCGGAAGCAACGATATGCATGGCCGGCATGGGTGGCTTCTGTTCCGTCAAAGCCTTGTCCGAACGTAATGATTCGCCGGAAACCGCGTCTCGTCCCTGGGACCGGGATCGCGATGGCTTTGTACTGGGTGAGGGTGCCGGTATTCTGGTGCTCGAATCGCTGGAACACGCACAAGCGCGCGGCGCCCGCATCTACGCCGAGCTCGCCGGCATGGGCATGAGCGCTGACGCCAATCACATCACCGCGCCGAGCATGGATGGTCCGCGGCGCGGCATGCTGAATGCGCTGAAAAATTCGCATGTCAATGCCAGCGACATTCAATACGTCAATGCCCACGGCACCTCAACGCCACTGGGCGACAAGAACGAGACAGAGGCCATGAAGGCGGCTTTCGGCGAGCACGCCTACAAGCTGGTGGTCAATTCCACCAAGTCGATGACCGGGCATTTACTCGGCGCTGCGGGCGGCATCGAGGCGGTATTTACCACGCTGGCGATCCATCATCAGGTGTCGCCGCCGACCATCAATATCTTCAATCAGGATCCCGAGTGCGATCTGGATTACTGCGCGAACACCGCGCGGGATATGAAGATTGACGTAGCCATGTCCAACTCGTTCGGCTTTGGCGGCACCAACGGTTCGCTGGTATTCAAACGCTTTGTCTGACACAGGCGTTGTCGGCTAGGGCCGTGAAC
>JANMXS010000053.1:0-16428 GCA_031394335.1 Burkholderiales bacterium | reverse complement strand
GGCAAAGGCATGTGGGCCATGCCCGACCTGATGGCCGCGATGGTGCAGCAAAAGATCGGCCACCCCAAAGCCGGTGCCAACACGGCGTGGGTGCCCAGCCCCACGGCAGCCACGCTGCATGCGCTGCACTACCACCAGGTCAACGTGGCCCAGGTGCAAAAAGACATGGAAAAGGCCAATACCCATGGCACCCCGGGCGCTGTAGCCGAGCAGAGCGACGCCATCCTGAACGACTTGCTGAGCATCCCCGTGGTGAAGACGCCCAAATGGAGCGATGCCGACAAACAGCAGGAACTGGACAACAACGCCCAGGGCATCCTGGGTTACGTGGTGCGCTGGATTGACCAGGGTATTGGTTGCTCCAAGGTGCCCGACATCCACAACATAGGCCTGATGGAAGACCGCGCCACGCTGCGTATCAGCAGCCAGCATATTGCCAACTGGCTGCTGCATGGCGTGGTCACCAAGGCCCAGGTCAAGGCCACCTTCAAACGTATGGCCAAGGTGGTGGACCAACAGAACGCAGGAGATCCTTTGTACTTGCCCATGGCGGCCAACCCGAATGGCGCGGCGTTTCAGGCGGCGAGCGATCTGGTGTTCAAAGGGCTGGCGCAGCCGAGCGGGTATACGGAACCATTGCTGCATGCCTGGCGGCTGAAGGTGAAGGCGGGGATGGCTCAGTAGACCAATCCCCCCATAACGTCAGGAAAAGCGGGGACAGGTATTACGATGCTTGGGCACTGCCTGATCGAGCGCGTCTGTTCCAGGCTCAAATTTGAATCGGCGGTGGCGCATGCCCTGGCGGCGTTTCAGCCGGAGGCGCTGGTACGGAAAGCGCTGGCTACATGTCCAGCTGGTTGATGGCGTTCCGGATTTCAGGGTCGGACGAAGTCGGGTGACTTCGAAGCTTCATTCCAGTAACTTGCGGCGGCTTTGAACTCCGCTGCCGACTCTTCGAGCGTCGTAGGCGCCCACTCGATGGACAGCTCTGCCAGCTTGCCCTTGACCTCCGGGTCGCTCAGCACCTTCAGCAGGGCTGTATTGAACCGCTGCGCCGTGGCCCGCGGCATACCGACGGGCGCGAAGAACGCATACCACGAGGACACCGCGAGGCCCGGATAGCCGCACGGGATCGGGTGCCCACGCAGGCTGCGTCGTAGTCGCCCTGGCGGCTTTGCGGGAAGTCGCGGCCTTGTGTGAATGACTGGTAGCGCATGCGATCCCTCACACCATCCGGCAGCTGACACGACCGAGCGGTCCGATGTCCGCCTGGATGGTGTCTCCCGCTATGACGGGCACCATGGGCCCGAGGGCCCCCGAGAGAATGACTTCGCCAGCCCGCAGTCCTTGGCCGCGGGCGGCCATCGTCCTGGCCAGCCAGAATGCCGCGCGCAGTGGATGGCCCAGGCAAGCAGCGCCAGTGCCGCTGGAGGCGGGTTCACCGTTCTTCGTCATACTCATCGAGACCTCGCCCAACTGCAAGGCGCCGAGCGCCACCGGCTGGTCACCCAGGACGAATAGGGCGGACGAGGCGTTGTCCGCAACAGTGTCGACCAGCGTGATTTTCCAGTCGCTGATGGCGCTGTCCACGATTTCGATCGCCGGGAGGACATAGGCAACGCAAGCCAGGAATTCGGACCAGGTAGGCGATTCACCCACCAGATCGCGCCCCATGATGAATGCAACCTCGGCCTCTACTTTGGGTTGGATGAGCCGCGCCATGGGGACGTCCTGCCCGTTCAGGTACTCCATGTCATCGAACAGAACACCGAAGTCCGGCTGGTCTACGCCGAGCTGCTTCTGGACCGCCAGGGAGGTGAGTCCGACCTTTTTCCCGACGATGCGGCGCCCTTCGGCCAGCCGGGCCTGGGTGTTGACAGCGGCGACGGCATAGGCCTCTTCGGCGCCGGTTATGCCGTGCGTTTCAGAGATGCGGGCGATCGTCTTACGCTGTACGCGCGCTCCGCGCAGTGCCTGCGCGGCCGCGTGGACTGCATTGGAATTTGTCATGGTGTCTCCTCCTGATGGGGTTGGATGAAGATTTCGCCGCCACGCACCAAAGCGGGATAGACGCGGATCGGGGTCACGGCCGGAAAGGTCAAGGCAGCGCCGGTCTTGAGGCAGAAAGTCCCGCTGTGCCAAGGGCATTCGACATGTCCATCCTCCACCGTTCCCTCGGAGAGGGACGCGTCTGCGTGGGAGCAGGTGTCGTCGATGACGAAATACTGGCCATCGGCGTGAAACACCGCGAATGGCGCGTGGCCGTCGACTTCGACGCGCAGACCCTCGTCTGCCTCCACTTCGTCGATCCTGCACAGGCGCAACTGGCCCAGGGTGGCGGTGGTCGTTTTCTCGTTCATGCTAGTCCTTCCATCACCGCTATCAGAAAAAGCGGTCGTAGTGAATCTGTTCGGCGGGCACCTTGTGGTCCACCATGAGCATTCGCACAGTCGTCTCGATCATGGCAGGGGGCCCGGCCATGTAGCAGCTCGAACTTGCAGCAGCCACAGCCGCCGGCATTGCACTCATAAGGCAGGCCGAGGCCCGCGCGCAAGCCGGCGCGCAGCAGGTTGTCGCCGGGCTCCACTGGGAAGCCGGTGTCGCTGCCGGCGATGCGAACCATGTGGATACCGCTGCTCATGAGGCGTCCCTTCCCAACCAGCGCAGCGCATTGGCGCTACGCAGCAGGTGCAGCGCCTCAGTGCCCAGGCCAAGCCCGGCGAAGCGGGCGGCCGGGTCCGGATCCATGATGGTGAATGGATAGTCCGATCCGGCCATGATCTGAGTGATTCCGAACACGTCGATCAACTAGTGGATGGTGGCTGCGTCGTACACCAGATCATCGAAGTACATTTGCCGCGCCGCCTGCAACGGATTGAGTGGGATCGCTTGGCGAACTTGGGCAAGGGCGTGCCAGGCCGAAGAAATGCTGAGGCGAGTCGGCCACCATCGCGGCAATGGTTTCGTTGAGGAAGCGGCACATGGCGGCCCCGTCCTCAGGCTCCAACCAGTACGACAGGAGTTCCGGCATCGGCGACAGCACCTGGCGCGAGATCCCCATGGCGTTCATATCGGCGCGGCGTTGCGCGCAATCCCAGCACTGATGGGACACCGTCCTGTACACCGAGCCCGAGACCATCACGTGCCGATGACAGGCCTCGGCCGGTGCCATGGACGGCCATGGCGCGCCGAAATGGCGGCCGATGTAGTCCGGGAAAGATTCGGGAACGATGTGTCTATGGACGTCAACCAGGCCGTCCAGGCCGCTGCTCACGCCTGTGCCGCCGGTACTTTGCCGGTGCTGAAAAACTCGGCGGTCACCTTGTTGAATTCGTCTGGAACCTCGTACTGGGGCCAGTGGGCAGCGTCGCCCTGCATCAGGTAGAAGACGCTGTTGGGCACGCGTGCGGCGGCAGCCGCGGCCGCCTCGAGGTCGTGAATCGGATTGTCGCGGGTCCACAGGAACAGCGTTTCGCAGCGAAGCGCTTCCAGCGGGATCAGGAAGTCGTCGTGGCGCTGGATCACCGCGTTGATCTTCGGCGCCACACGCCGGGTCTCCGGTGCCAGGTAGATGCGCAGCCGCAGGTCGATCAGCTCTTCGTTCAGAAGGTTGTGGTTGTTGGGATGCATCAGCCATTGCATCCGCGCAGTGACGGAAGCGTGGCTCGGGAGATTGTCGACATTGGCCTTGTTGAGCGCCATGAAGTTGGCCATGTCCTGCTTACCCTTGGTCGAGACCACGGGAATGCCGCCGGCGGTGTTGAGCATCAGGCGGCGCACACGCCGCGGATACTTCGCCGCGAACAGGCCCGACACCCAACCGCCGAGAGACTCACCCGACAGGTGCGCCGAGTCGATCTTCATGGCGTCCATGAGTTCGCGCAGCTGCTGCGCGAACACGGCGGGGTTGTACTCGTCGATCTTCTTGTCAGACATGCCGTGGCCGACGTAGTCGAATGCGACGATATGGAACCGGTCGGACAGCGCCAGCAAATTCTTCGCATACGCTTCCAGATGGCCGTTCAGGCCGTGCTGGAGCATGATGGTCTCGCGGTTCCCGCGGCCGGCCTCGGCAATGCGGATGCGGCCAAATGTCGGGGTGTTGACATAACGGATCTCGGACCCTAGAAAATCAAGCCACAGGCTCATGGTGGAACTCCTTTTTTGGTTGCCCCGGCAGCAGGGACCCGGGTGATGGGGGGAAGACCGGCAAGGTGCTGGGACACCATTTGCCGCCAGAGGATGAACAGGCGCTTGAAGCGGGGTGCGTCGTGTTGCCACAGGCGGCGCACGGCCAGGCCGCGGACGATGCTCAGGGTCAGCCAGAGCAAGTCCTCCGCGACCGCGGTGGGCACCCCGGCGTCAATCAGGGCTGCGAGCCAGCTCGCTTCGACCGGCAGGCGCGAGGCAGCCGAGATCTTGCCGAGGGGGTTGTCCGTGCCGTTGTGCATTCGGCCCTGGATTGCCAGGTCCATGGCGATCAGGAACAACTCGCTGAAAAAGAACTCCTGGCTGTCCGCGATCAGCGCCTTGAATGCCTCATCGACCGACTTCACGCGCCCCGCGCGCTTTCGGCCCTGCTCGCCGGCCTTGCGAAACACGTGCTCCACGACCGCGACGACCAGCTCGTCCTTGGAGGGAAAGTGGTGTGTCTGGGCGCCGCGCGAGATGCCTGCGATGTCGGCGACATCGGCCGTGCGGAATCCCGCGTAACCCTTGGCGGCAAGGAGGTCGACCGACGCGTCGAGGATGCGACGGCGTGTCTCTTCGGTACGCTCGGCTTGGGTGCGCCGGACCTTGCCGGGCGAAGATGTCTTGACGGACTTCATGGACAATCCGCCTTGGCCATACACCGTGGTCGAGCGGGCGACAGGCGACAAAAGTTAAAGGGAGCTGATGCTGTCACAGCATCGTGCTCCCGCCATTCACGCTGATCACCTGGCCGGTGACAAAGCCCGCGTCGCGCGAGCCCAGGTAGGCCACCATGGATGCAACCTCCTCGAGCTCCGCCGCACGCCCCATCGGAATAACGGCCATGAAGCGCTGTGCAACTTCGGGCTTGTCGCGCATGAACGCGCGCAGGGGTTCGCCGTTGACGGCGCACGGGGCCACCGTATTGACCGTCACACCCTGGGTCGCGTACTCCCGCGCCAGGCCGGTGGTCAATCCATGCACGCCGCCTTTCGCCGCGTTGTAAGCCGCGTGGTCAGCAAGGCCATTGCGAACGGAATCCGCGCCCAGATTGACGATTCGGCCGTATCCGGCGGCGAGCATGTCGGGCAGGAAGGCCCGTGTGCACCACAGCGTGGTCCAGAGGTTGCGGTCGATCGTGGCGCGCAGGGTCTCCGGGGTGTGGGAGAGAAAAGGCAGGATGACGCCGCCGCCGGCGTTGTTCACCAGCACCGATGCCACACCGAAGACGCGTCGCGTATGGTCCAGCAGGGCTTGCGCGCCAGTCTCCGTTGACAGGTCGCCGGCGACAGCGCTGACGCGGGCGCCGTGGGATTCGCGCAGGCGCTCGATCTGCTGCCGCAGTTCGGTCTCGACCAGGTCGGCCAGAACCACAGCGCCGCCTTCGCGCAGGAAGGCCTCTGCAATGGCGATGCCGATGCCGCGTGCGGCGCCGGTGACCACGACGACCTGCGCCTCGTACCGCATTGCGGAGCCGGATGTGCTGGAAGAGGAGGACATGGCTGCGTGCTGGGGTTCAGAGAAGAATGCTGACGCGGCCGTGGGGGCGCAGGGCGTCCATGTCCAGCATTGAGCGCTTCTCGCGGATGCGCAGGCCACCGGGTTCGACCGCCAGGCGGTAGCGATAGGAGCCGACATACATATCCGCGGAAGCGTTCTTGAAGCGGTGAACGGCAAATGCGGCCGAAACCTGCAGCTCCGTTTCGCTGCGCTTTTCGATCAGCACATTGCTCACCATGTGGCGTGTCCGCGAGCGCGGCCATTCAACGTGAGCGCCTTTTTTCTGAAGGCGGATGACGCGCTCGCGCAGCCGCGTGCGGTCGTCGGCGATGTAGAAGAGGGTGTTCTCGGGGCCGGTCTCGGGTGGGGTACCGATGGTCGGTACGTGGTACACGGCGTCGTCGGTGAACAGGGCCAGCCATTCGTCAAGCTGCCATCGATCAAGCATTGCCGCTTCACGAAACAGGAACTCTTCGACGTCGTTACGGGTAACGGTTGCGGTTGTCATGGCTTGTTTCCTCTCATGTGATGGTGCTGCGGCGAATCAGACGCCCAGATGCTGCTCTAATAGTTGCGGATGCGCGCGCAACCGCGCCGACGTGCTGCGTTCGGCGATCTGCCCTCGGCTCATGATCAGCACCTCGGTGCAGGTTTCAAAAACCGTGTCAAGCCGTTGGTCAACGACTATCGAGGTCAGCCCGCTGGTGGACAAGCGCTGGAGCAGGGCAACCAGTTCGTCGACGATGCGCGGCGCGAGGCCCTCGGTGGGTTCGTCCAGCAGGAGCAGGTCGGGTTGGGTCATCAGCGCACGCCCGATGGCCAGCATCTGCTGCTCGCCACCGGACAGGCCGCCCCCAGGCGCGGAGATGCGTTCACGCAGGCGCGGGAACATCTCCAGCACTTGCTCCTCGCTCCAGCGCTGCTGCCGGCCTGCGCCAAGGCGGTTCGCCAGGCGCAGGTTCTCGCGCACCGACAGGCTGCGGAAGATGCCCTTTCGATCCAGGACCAGCGACACGCCCAGATGGGCGATCTGCGTGGTATCCATCTGCGTTGTGTCGACTCCACGCAGGGCGATGCGCCCGGAAGTGGGCCTGACAGGGCCTGCGATGGCCTTGAGCAGGGTCGACTTGCCAACGCCATTGCGTCCGATCAGACCCAGGAACTGCCCCTGGGCGAGCGTCATGCTGACCCCGCTGAGGACACCGAACCTGCCGTAACCGGCCACCAGGTTTCCGATGTCAAGCATGCACTGCACTCTTGAGGTAGGCCTGCTGAACCCGACTGTCGCTTTTGACGGCATCGGGCGTGCCGTCGGCGATGACGGAGCCTCTTTCCATCACCACGATGCGATCGGCTATGCGGTCGACGACGCTGAGGTCGTGTTCCACGATGATGACCGTCAATCCCCGCAGGAGTTCAACCATCAGCTCCAGGATGAGGGTTGTTTCAGCCGGACTCATGCCTGCGGTGGGTTCGTCCAGCAACACGATGCGCGGCTGCGTCGCCAGGGTGATGGCAAGCTCCAGTTGGCGTTGCTCACCGTAGGACAGTTCTTCCGCGATGGCATCTCCAGGACGACCGATGTTGACGCGCCTCAGCATGTCTCGCGCCTTGGCGTTCAGGTCCGCGTCGATACCGATATTTCTCCAGGGATTCCAGTTGGCCGCGGGCTCCCGCGCCTGCAGGCCCAACTTGATGTTCTGCTCCAGGGACAGCCGCGGAAAGATATTTGTCTTCTGGAAACTCCTGCCAACGCCCAGCCTGGCACGCTGGCCTGCATGCTGCCCGGTCACGTCCGTGCCGTTGATGGCGATGGTTCCCGCGCTCAGTTCCAGCCGGCCGCTGATGAGGTTGAGCAAGGTCGTCTTGCCTGCCCCATTGGGACCGAGAAGGGCGCAGCGCTGTTCGAGCGGGATATCCAGCGTTACATCCTTGACCGCATGGAATTCGCCGAAGCGCTTGCCGACATTGGTCAGCGACACGGCGTTCGTCATGCCGAGCCTTCCGCCTTGGGGAACAGGACCTTGATCCGGTCTTGCAGGATCCTGACCAGTCCTTGCGGGGCGAACAGCACGACGGCGATGAATGCCAGTCCGACGAAAAGACGCCAGTGGTCGGTAATGGAAACGGCGTAGTGGGAAATTCCGATGAACAGGCTGGCACCGATGATGGGACCCGCCAGCGACGCCGTTCCGCCCAGAATCACCATCAACAATGCCTCGCCGGACGTCGTCCAGAAAAGTGCACCGGGACCCACAAAACCGAACAGCATTGCGTTCAGGTAACCGGCGACTCCACCGATTGCAGCGGAAATTGCGAAGCCGGCGAGCTTGAATCGCTGCACGTTGTAGCCCAGCACCACCATGCGCTCCTCGTTCTCGCGGATTCCCGCAAAAACCGAACCGAGGCGCGAGCGCTGCAGTATCCACACCAGTAGAACCACCAGCGAAAAGCAGATGCAGGTGAGGTAGTAGAAGCCCGCATCCATGTCCAATGTGAGCCCGATCCGCGTTAGCGGCGCCGGTAGCTTGGGGCGAGGCAGGCCGGTGATTCCGTTCACACCGCTGGTCCAGCGGTCATCTGCCACCGCCATCACGTAAAGCAGCTGCGAGAACGTCAGGGTGATCATTGTGAATGCGGTCCCCTTGGCCTTGAGTGCAACCGCGCCGAACGCGGCCGCTACCAGCGAGACACACGCGACAGTCAGTGCGAGCGATGTGAAGAAGTCGTTCGAGAAGCGCATCAGGAAAATGGCGCCCAGGTAGCCGCCGAGCCCGAAGAAGGCGCTGAATCCGAAGTTCACCAGTCCCAAGAGGGCAATCTGGACATACAAGCCGACGGCCATGATGGAATAGATCAGGATATCGGCCGTGTACTCCATGCCAGTGCCTTTGGAGTACACCGGAACGAGCAGCAGCATGATGGCCAGCACGGCCAGGCCAACGACCGGAGCGGCCTTGTGCCGGTTTGATCCCTTTGCGTTCACTCCGGCCTCCCCAGCAGGCCCAGCGGCCGTGCAACGAGCACCACCGCGAGCGCCAGGTACATGGCCGCGGGCGCATACCCCGCGAAGTAGATCTGGCCGAACATCAGCGCGAACCCGATCAGCAGGCTGGCGAGCAGCGAGCCGAGTACGGACCCGAGGCCACCCATCACGACCACGATCAGCGCGGAGATGAGGATGTCGTCGCCCATGCCTGGGAAGGCATTGACCAGCGGAATGGCCACGAATCCCGCCATGCCCGCCAAAGCGGAACCGACAAGAAACACGATGCTGAAGAGCCGGCGGACATTGAGGCCAAGCAACTCCGCTGATTCGCGGTCATCCACGGCTGCACGGATATTGATGCCCAGGGGAGTCTTGATCAGCCCCCACAGCAGTGCTGCGCTTAACACCCACCCGAAGGCGATGAGGAACAGGCGATACCCTTCGAGACGTGCGCCGGCCCATTCGTAACTCTGGCTCAGCGCGGCCGGACGGGCCAGGCTGCGGATCTCGCCGCCCCAAATGATCCGTACCAGCTCGTCAAAGACGAAAATCAGTCCGAAGGACACCAGCACCTGCGCGAATGGACCGCGGCTGTACAGCCGCCGGAAAAGTGTGCGCTCCACTAGGAACCCCGCCGCTGCCGCTCCAAGCGCCGCGGCGACCAGGCCGGCAACGAAAGACTTGGTGACCAGCACGGCCTGGAGACCGGCGAAGGCGCCGACCATGTAGAACGAACCGTGCGCCATGTTGATCACGCGCATCAACCCGAAGCTCAGGGTCAGGCCCGCCGAGACGATGAACAGCAGCAGTCCGGCCTGCAGCCCGTTGACTGCGTACTCGATGAACGTACCCATCCGGATCGATCCGTTACAACGCGCGGGGGCTTACCAGGCCAACTTGCAGGAAGTGTCGGGGTCGCGCACCTTGTCGAATTTCTGCAGAACTTCGTGGCTGTAGCTGCCGGTTCGCTTGACCACCTTGGTGATGTAAATGTTCTGGATCGCGTTCCCGGTCGCGGGGTCGATCTTGAAATAGCCGCGTGGGCTGTTGATGTCGACCTCCAGCATGGCCTTGCGAACCGCCTGCTTGTCGTCGAGTTTGCCCTTCATGCGCTTGACGGTCTCGATGATCATATTGGCCGAGTCGTAACCCTGCACATCGACGGCGGCGGGGAGGCGCTTGTAGCGCTTGAAGAAGGACGCGATGAACGCCTTGTTGCGCGGCGTGTCCACACTCATCACATAGTGTCCTGATCCGATGACGCCGATGGCGTTGTCCTGCATGGCGCCGAAGAAGAAGTCGTCCGCATTGCTTTGCGGGCCGACATTGACGGGTTTCATCTTGGCCTGCGCATATTGGTTGACATAGTTGACGGTGCCGCTGCCGGGAATGAACGACCAGACGACGTCAAGCTGGTCTTCCATGCCGCGAAGTTTGGTGAAGACGGTCGAGAAATCCGCCGTGCCCATTGCGGGATAGTTCTCGTCGATGACCTTGCCACCTTGGGCCTCGAAGCCTGCGCGGAATGCCGCGCCCATCTGCTTGCCCGCGACGAAGTTGGAAGCGACCAATGCGGCGCGCTTGCCCAGCTTGCTTCCGGCGTATTCTCCCAGCGGATAATTCCACTGCCAGTTGGAGAAGGACATTCGCACGATGTACGGGCTGCACAACTCGCGCGTCAGTTCGTCGTTGCCGGCATTGGCAACCAGCAGAAATGTCTTTGCCCGGTGCGTGTCGTCGCGGATCGCCTGCGCAATGTTGGACCCCACCGGCCCAACCAGAAAGTCCACCTTTTCGTCCTTGGTCAGCCTGCGGACGAGTTGCAGGGCAACCTTGGGATCATTCTTGTCATCTTCGGCGAGGATGACGATCTTGCGCCCGGCGACCTGGCCGCCGGCTTCGTCGACTGCGAGCCGGAAGCCCTCCATGATGGCGTTGCCGTAAACACCCATCACCTGCGAAAAGGACAATACGGTCCCGATTTTCAGGTCCTCGGCGGCATCTGCCGATGTTGCCATCGCGGCCACCGCCAACGCGGTGGCGCAGCGGGCCGCGAACTTGCGGGGCAATGCTCCGCGCTTCATGAAGGTCTTGCTCATCGTTGTCTCCTAGGGGGACTTACCCCGTTTTGCTGTAATCCGCGCCAGCGGGGCACGCGCCCCGTCAGCGGTCTTGAATCGCGTTGGTGGTGTCTGCTGCCTCTGGCACCTTGTCGATCCACTGCAGTGCGGCGTTCCCCATGGCCAGCAACGATGACAGACTGGGGAGGATGCTTGGCGCAGCCATGGACAGGTCAATGAGCTCATCGCCGCGCCGCACGCCGAGCGTCGAGCCAGTGGAGGTTGCAAACTGGATGAATTTCATGGGGAGACTCTTTCAGTTCGACTCGACAGAGCCGGTGCGGCCGAACTTGGGGGCGGGCATCCCGCCCCAGGCGTCGAGGATCTCGGGCTTGAGCGGCAGCTGCCGGGCTTCGCGTGCCTCGGTCTCAGGGAACTCCTCCATCCCGAAGCTGTACTCTGCGGTCAGGCCGTCGGGGTCGAGGTAGTAAAGGAATATGGAATTCGAGATGTCGTGGCGGCCGGGCCCATAAACGATCTCCACACCGTTGTTGCGCATGCGGTTGCTGGCGCGTCCGACATCGTCCACGTCCGTCACCATGAAGTTGACGTGGTGCAGCGCGTCCCGGTCGCTGCGGCTCACGCCGAAACTGTGATGGAAGGGATTCGGAAAACAGCGGAGGAAAGCGACCTGGTCACCAAAATGGTCCGACACCTTGAAGTTAAGTTTTCCGGTGAGCGTGGCCAGCACGGCGTCACGGTCACGGCAGTGGATCACGATGTGGCCGAGCCGCTGGATCTTTGCCACGGTCGGCTCGAACGGCCCGCTGGCGCGTTCCATCTCGGCATAGAACTCGAAGGTGAGGGTGTGCTCGGGGATTCGGAACCGGAAGGTCGGGCCTTGTTTCAGCTGCTGGGTCTCCGTTGCGGGCACGGCCTGAACTGCCCAGCCCTGGCGCGCGACATGCTCGCGCGCGCGGTCCAAATCGGCGGCCGACTCAAGCTGGAAGCCGATGCGCTTGATGCCGGGTTCGGGCGCCCGGTAGAGCACCAGGTTGTGGTGATCGTCGCTGCACCGCAGATACGCGATATCCCCGGTTTTCTCCTCAAGTTGAAGTCCCACCAGGTCCCGGTAGAAGTGCAACGACTGGTCCAGGTCCGTGACGTTCAGGGCGACGTAGCCGGGCTTGCGGTAGCGAAAGGGTGCCATGGAAATCCGATTGAAGTTTCTGGAGGAGGTAGCTTCAAGCTACTTTCAGGGGCACGACACGGGGAGAAGGTGTCTGTGTCAGCAACGAGTTCCAGCGCTTCCAGAACACGCGGATCTGGTGCTCGTCGACTGTTGCGGGGTTGTCTTTCTTCATGCCGCGCGAAATGTCATTCCAGCCTGCCTCGCGGGCATTGGCGTAGCCGCGTTGGCATGACTCGAGCATTTCCACGTCGTCAGGCGTGGCGAATCCCCCGGGGCCGAGGAATTCCAGGAAGCTGTGCAGGCGGTTTTGGCGCAGCCAGCCCTGTTCCTCGGAAGGTGCCACGGCCCAAGCCGCCACTTCCATGTAGTCGGGCGTTTTGGGAAAGAAGGTGCGAAATGTGAGCGCCATCACGTCGACGATGACCAGGTTGGGAAAGATCAGGAGGTTGCGGCTGTTCTTGGCGATCCGGGTCGCACGCGCCTCACCATGCTTGTCGACCAGCTTCTGGAACACGGCGTCGATCTCCGGCTTGCGCTCCTCGCCCCAGGCGGGCACCCAGTTGGCGACAGGCCGGCCCCAGGGCGCGCTGTACTCGACCACGGCGTGCCCATTGCCCAGATCCTTGGCGAAGCCGACGACATTCGACTGCGCCAGCACGCCGTTCATGTTCTTGAGGTAGTCAAAGTAAGTCGCGTGTGTCGACATCGCGTGGTAGCCGTCGAAACTGTTTTCGACCAGCAGCTTCCAATTCGCCTTGATCGCGTATTCCTGCCGGCCGTCGACGATTTCAAGACCGACCTCGGACTGATCGACGATCAGGTCCAGGTACTCGGTGGCACCGGCCAGATAGTCGATCAGCAAAGGCGCGCCGACGTCGAAGCAGACGAACCAGAGGCCGCGGTATTGCTCGAACCGGGGAACGGCGACGAGGTCGGCGCGACCACTCTGGGTGAATCCCTCGGCATAGGACTCCACCCCGGGGAGGTCGCGCAGCTTGCCGTCCGCGGCGAACACCCAGCCGTGGTAGCTGCAAGTGAAGTTCTTGGCCACACCGGACTGCTCGCGGCACACCATCGATCCTCGGTGCGGGCACGCATTCAGGAATGCGTGGAACTCTCCCGATGCATCGCGATTGAAGATCAGGTTGCGTCCGCCGACCTGGCGTGTGACGAACGATCCCTTCTTCGCCAACTCCGAGGCATGGCCGAGGTAGAGCCAGCACTTGTTAAAGATCTTGGCGCGTTCGGCTTCGAACACCTCATTGTCGATAAACGACTGTCGGGCGACGCGGAACACGCCAGCATCCTGGTCAACGTGTACGAGGCCAGAGAAATCTGTATGGCTCAATTCTGTCTCCAAGTAGCCGGCGCGGTGAACCGGAGATAAAACAAACAAACCGGATTGTTTTTATTTTAGACCGACCCCGTACCGGCCCCCAACCGGGTTTACCCTTACACGCCGCATTCGCACGGACAAGCGATCGAAATGCGTGGCGCACGCCAACCGCACGTGCCCGGCACCGGCTTGTCAGCGGCTGCCAGGCAATCCGGAATGCGAGCCCCAGTTGATGCCCGCGAGCCAGCCACCATCGATGGCAAGGTCGATCCCGGTAATCGCGGAGGCTTTGGCCGACAGCAGAAACGCCACGCCTTCGGCAATTTCATGCGGCTCAAGCCAGCGCCCCAGCGGGGTCTGTTTCGAAATGCGATCGGTCGTCCACCCCTTGGCGGCCTGGAGTTTACGCATATGCGGCGTCATCGTGAATCCGGGCGTCACGGAGTTGACGCGCACACCCGAGCGTCCCCACTCGGACGCCAGGTTTTTGGTGATGCTCAGAACGGCGGCCTTGGACGCCGCGTAGGCGTGGGTAGGCCATGAGCGATGTCCTGCGACCGACGCAATGGTTACGATGCTGCCGCGGTGCCGTTGGGCCATGCGGGCGCCGACCTCGCGGCATACGATCCATGTTCCGCGCGCATTGACGCCAAAGATCTGGTCCCATCGGTCCTGGTCGAATTCCTCCGGCGTGTAGCGGCGCTCCTGGATGATGCCGGCGAAATGGGCCATGGCATCGACGGGGCCGACCGTGCTCTCGATTTTCGCTATGCAGGCGGCGACGGAGGCAGCCGAATTGACGTCGCATACGATGCCCACGCCGCCGATCTCGCGCGCCACTTTTTCACAGGCGTCGAGGTCCAGGTCGCTCACCACGACCTGGTAGTCGGACGCCAGCAAGCGGGCCGTCGCCTCCCCCAGCCCTCCTGCTCCACCCGTGATGAAGGCAACCGGCTTGGTGCTCGTGCTGGTGTTCATGCCCATTCCCAATGCGCCGGCTTCAGGCCGGCAACTGGAAGATCGATCGCCACCAGGCGGCTGGCGGAGATGGAGCCCATGTACAAGGTCTTCCGGTCTTTCCCGCCAAACGCGATGCTGCTCGGGTTGTCCAGATATTTACCCTTGCTTGCGACGATCAGATCGCGGGTCACCTCGCCCGCCGGAAAAGCGGCACACAAGGCATCGATCTTCGATTGCTCAAAGTCTTCCAGCACAATCTCGAACGAGCCCGAGGGGTCGATGCGGACAAGGCGGCCGGACACCACACAGATAGTCCATATGCCGCCCTGTTGGTCCACCGCCATGCCATCGGGAAAAGTGCCGGGAGGCATCTGGATATCGAACTTGTCGTGCAGGTCGCCGTTATCGGCAACGCGGTAACGTGCCGTTCTTCCCGCGAAGGTTTCATTGACGTACAGGTAACGCCGGTCCGGCGACATCCGCAACTCGTTGGTCCACGTCAGGCCATCCGCGACAATCCGCGCCGACCCGCGATCGACCAGAACGATAAATCCCTCTTTCTCATTTCGGGAAAAATACGGGTGCGAGCGCGTCAGTGCGCTGACCGTGATCCAGATGCGGTCGAGAGGGTCGATCCAGACAAAATTCGCCGGGGGAATTTTGCGTCCGTCGGCTTCCATCAGAAACGGCTGGGCCGGCTTTTCCCGGCTCGCGCTCCATACACCTCCGTCCTCGCCCAGATTGGCAAACAGACACGACAGCTCGCGGGTCATCGCGAAGCCATTGGGCAACAGTTTGCGTTCAATCACCGAGGGATCAACGGCTCCGGAAACCGCCCCGTCGGGCGAGATGCGCGCGATGCCGCGGGTCCAGTCGCTGGTATACAAATTGCCCGAGGCCGTGGCCAAGACGCATTCCGGCCGGTTCAGTCCCGCTGCCACGTACCGGATGTTGAAGGCCTCGGGCGACCGCTTGCCGGGAGCGCTGTTGGAGTTCATCGATTTTTTCCTTGTCAGCATGCCTGTGTCAGCATGCCTGTTGACATCACGGCACCCAGTCATTAAACTGCAAACAAACAGTTGTTTTGCTTTATTTTATCTTTTTTACGACGCGAACCGCTGCATGCCACTGCCTCGCGGTGCACACGCCGCGACAACCCATAACTTAGTGGAGAACTCCCATTCCAAACATTCCCTTGCGCCACGGCGTGTTCCTGGCACCTTATCACCCGGTTGAAGAAAGCCCCACCACCTGGATACGACGCGACATCGAACTGGCGAAACATGTCGATCATCTGGGCTTCGCTGAAATGTGGGTTGGCGAACACTATTCGGGCGGTTTCGAGATGATTGCGGCGCCCGACATGTTCATCGCGGCAGCGGCCGAAGTGACCCGGCGGCTGCGTTTTGGCACCGGTGTCATCACACTGCCATTCCACAACCCGCTGGTGGTGGCCAACCGCATTACGCAGCTCGACCACATGACCATGGGGCGGGTCTCGTTCGGCTTCGGGCCTGGCCTGTTGATGCAGGACGCCCAGATGATGGGCCTGGACCCCAAGCTGACCCGCGACATGATGTTGCAGGCTATCGACGTGATCACGCGCCTGCTGCGCGGCGAAGCCGTAACCGAGAAAAGCTCCTGGTACAACCTGGTCAATGCCCACGTGCATTTGATGCCTTATTCGCAGCCGCTGGAAATGGCGGTTGCCAGCTCCATAACGCCATCCGGTGGCGCCGCCGCCGGTAAATACGGCTTGTCGATGCTGTGCGTCGCGGCCGCTGCCAAAGGTGGGTACGACTCGCTCGGCACCAACTGGGCGGTAGCCAACCAGGTTGCCGCGGAAAACGGCAAGGTAATGGACCCGGCCAAGTTGCGGCTGGTGGTGCCGATGCACATCGCCGAAACCCGCGAGAAGGCGCGCGAGAACGTGCGTTACGGGCTTGAGCAATGGGTGCAGTACTACGACCTGGCCGCGCCCAGCCCGTTTCCACGCGACGGCATGGATGTGGTGGATGCCATGATCGAATCCAAGCGCGCTGTCATCGGAACCGCCGACGATGCCATCCAGATGATCGAACGCATGCAGGCCAAACAAGGGGAGTTCGGCGTGATCCTGACCCAGCACGTCGACTGGGCCGATTGGGACCAGACGCTCAAGTCCTACGAGCTGTACGCCCGCTACGTCATGCCGCATTTT
>JANMXS010000052.1:0-25615 GCA_031394335.1 Burkholderiales bacterium | reverse complement strand
GATCTGGAGTTTGAGTCTGGCCCCGTTAATGAATCGGCGAGGCCGCGAGCGACCGGATTTCCGAGGTAGAAAAAGATAATCGGCAACCCCAATTTGAAGTCGCGCACAATTTCCGCATAAGTAATGCCGGGCGAAATAACGATTGCTGGCCGCAGGTTCTCCAAAGCAAGGCGCAATTTCTGCCGGGTTTCTTCATTGCGATTTAAGGCCGACGAAACGAATACCAGTTCGGGTTTGATCCTCGCATTGGCAAATCGATAATTGAGCGTTTGCCGCATTTTTTCAAAGTTGGCACGAGCAACCGGCCTGTCTTCACTGATGTAGGCAATTAATGTCGTGCGCAAACTTGCCTTGGCAAAAGTTGCCGTACCCGCAGCCAGCAAGGCGCCGGCGGTGAAAACAATTTGCCTTCGACGCACGTTCGTTGGCACAGGGGATTTATCCATTAGGTTCGATACGTGGCATATTGTGCGATTGTTGCTTGTTGGCTAACATGCCAGCGCACTCTGATCCAGCAAACTACCAAAAAGAGAAAAAAATGGCAAAGCGACCGAGCATCTATTTTGCAATCAAGGTGGTAACTCCACGCATCGGCAAAAAAACACTGTCAGTTGAAACGCCAACGATTATGGACCCGACAGACGAGCAACAAGAACCATCCTGGGTCGTTGAGACTGCAACCATCATGGATCCAACGGATGAGCAACAAGGCGTAACTCGCACGCCCCAAAATGCCAAAACCGCAACCCCCAGTTACCTTAGCATTGGCGAAGGCGGATCCCGCGTTTATTACGGCGTTGCTGGTCATTTGGGCGCCGGTGTGCTCGTTTTCACCGAAAAGGAAGTTGCGCAATGCAAATCCCTGCTCGAGGCGGAACAACTGGTAAAGTCCAAACATAAGGATTGGCTGGCAGACGCATATGACTGGTTTATCTTTCCTGGGCATTTGGAGGACACCCCTCCTGCCAAACCGACCAAGGCAAAATCAGCAAAGCCCGCAAAACCAGCCCCGACCGTGAAACGAAAAACATCCCCTTCGACCAAAACGCGCGGCAAAAAATAAATGTCGGTTGTTGACAGGCTGCATAATTCAAAAGCGGCAGAGAAAATTCATGACTTCGCCGTCACTGATGTGATCCGAATTCCCCGCGCATTTAGTCGCGCTGAATGCGAGGAAATCATTGCAATGCGGGAAGGCCTTGAACATCGTCGCGATCGATTCCTGAACTATGGCGAAATTCGCGGCGCCGGTGAAGTGTGCTGGCTGCAAAAAGACAAAGCACCACGATGGCTGCGCGAACGACTGCTTGAATTGATGAATGAGGCCATCGCTTCCTTTGATTTCGAGATATCCGATGCACTGGAAAACTTCAAGTTGATCAACTATCGCCGCGGAAATCGGGTGCAATGGCATGTCGATTGCGGCGGCGGACAGACCGATACTCGCAAGCTGACCTTAACAGTGTTGCTTTCACCGCCGGACAGCTTCGACGGCGGCGATCTGACGCTGGCAACCCAGCATCGACAACTACACCGCGATATCGGCGATGTCGTGATCTTTCCCGCGTTTCTGGTGCACAAGGTATCCACCGTCAAGCGCGGGGTGCGGCATGCGCTGGTTACCTGGGCACACGGTCCGCGGTTCAGGTAATCGCACCGCCGCAGTGTGCGCTTAAGCGCTTCGCGACCTGGTCTGGCTGAGGCAAAACCTACCTGTGCAGGTAGGTTTTGTTCGACGGCAATCCTCGATACTTGTCAAGCCGAGTATTTTCTCGCCTTACTCCCCTCCGTTACATGTCCCCACCCGGCAATATCCATCGCGATAGCAATGAACTTCAATCGGGCGATGCCGAAGCCTTTGACAAGATGATTCAGGCGGACGTGGGCAAGCGCGGCAAGGCACCGGCCGAGCGCATCGTCATTGCCTTGCTGCTGATCATCTGCTGCTTTGCCTTAGCGTCCAATTTGCTGCGCTAGTCCTTGCTGGATCATCAGAATCCAACCGCACCACCATCCTTGCGATGGTCGCTGCCGGCGCAGTAAGCAATCTCCCCGCCATCGCCCATGCGCCAGATCAGCTGCGCACCGCCAAACGCAAAATTCACCGCCTCTGCCAATGCGAGTTTATGGCCCATTGCCTCAAGACCCGCGCCAATACGGGCTTTCAGGGCATCTTCGAGACCAATCGTGCCGTCGGCGTTGACGATCCAGCGCGGCGCATCGCTGGCCGTCTGCGGGTTCTGGCCGTAATCACAAATACGCGTCACCATCTGCACATGGCCCTGCGGCTGCATATTGCCGCCCATCACGCCAAATGACATCAGCGGCTTGTTCTGCAGGTCTGTCAAAAACCCGGGGATGATGGTCTGGAATGGCCGCTTGCCAGGCCCGACCTGGTTCGGGTGGCCATCCTTGAGCACAAAGCCGTGGCCGCGGTTTTGCAGCGAGATGCCGGTCCCGGGAACCACCACGCCGGAACCGAAGCCCATGTAATTCGACTGGATCAGGCTGACCATCATGCCGTCGGCGTCCGCCGTGGTGAGGTAAACCGTGCCGCCGTGTTTGGGGCTGCCGAACAGCGGTGCCGAGGCGCGTTTCATGTCGATCAGCCTGGCACGCTGCTTGAGATACTCACGATCGATCAAGGCGCTGACCGGCACATCCATGAAGTCCGCATCGGCAATATAGCGATGCGCATCGGCAAAAGCCAACTTCATCGCCTCAAGCTGCAAATGCACGCTGGCAACCGAATCCACCGCCATACTCTTCAGATCGAAATTTTCGAGGATACCGAGGCACAGTAACGCCGCCAGCCCCTGGCCGTTGGGCGGGATCTCGTGCAACCGCACATTGCGGTAGTCCATATGGATGGTGCCCACCCAGTCGCTGCGGTGTGCGGCGAGATCTGCAGCCGTCATCGCACCGCCATTGGCGTTGGCATGCACCGCAATTTTTTCAGCGAGGGCGCCGCGATAAAACGATTCGCCCCCACTGGCGGCGATCGCTTCGAGCGTGTCGGCCTGGCCGGGCAAAATCCATTTTTCTCCCGCACGCGGCGCGCGACCACCGGGCGTGAATTCACGCATAAAATCCGGCTGCGCCTTCAGCATCTCGGCCTGTCGCGCCCAACTGGTGGCGGTAATCGGCGACACAAAATGCCCTTCGCGCGCATAGTGAACGGCCGACTCAAACAGGGCCGCGAACGGTAGCTTGCCAAATTTTTTCGATAACATTACCCATTGCGACACCGCGCCGGGCACCGTCACGCTATCCCAGCCGCGCATCGGCACCGCGGTCGCACCGGGATATTTCTTTGCAAAGTATGCCGGCGTCCATGCCTGTGGCGAGCGCCCTGAGGCATTGAGGCCGTGCAAACTCGTGCCGTCCCAGATGATCGCGTAACCATCCGAGCCAATACCGTTGCTGGTGGGCTCTACCACCGTCAGCGTTATGGCCGCGGCCAGCGCGGCATCAACTGCATTGCCGCCTTGCCGCAGCATCTGCAATCCGGCCTGCGCCGCCAATGGCTGCGAGGTGGCGACGATGTTCTTCGCCATCACCGGCATGCGTTGCGAAGCATAGGGAAAATCAAGTACAGGAGAATCGAAGGAGAAAGGTTTCATGTTTTCTGCAAAGGTGTGACCAATTGGTGGGAAGGACGCGCAGGCGTAAGCTTACCGCGAATCATTTTTTATGGAGTCGCCATGAATCAAGTTCTTGATGCGCTGGTGTTCGATGCCTACGGCACCATCTTCGATGTGCATTCGGTCGTCACCGCTTGCGACGCGCGCTTCCCCGGCCAGGGGAAAGCCTTGTCGACGCTGTGGCGCACCAAACAGCTCGAGTACACCTGGCTGCGCAGTCTGATGCAGCGCCATGTGGATTTCGATCAGGTAACGGCCGATGCGCTGGCCTTCTCCTGCCGCGCGCTCGGCCTTGAAGCTGATGAGCAGACGTTGCGCGACTTGCCGCTGACCTACCATACGCTGACGCCGTTCACCGACAGCTTGGCCGGATTGCGCGCCATGCAGGGTGGAAAGCGCCTTGCGATCCTGTCCAATGGCACGCCCGCCGCGCTGGGCGCAGTAGTAGACAATGCCGGGCTGAATACGATGTTTGAGCAAATCCTCAGCATCGAAGATGTCGGCATCTTCAAGCCGGATCCCCGTGTATACCAGCTGGTGGTCGATCGGCTGGAACTCGAGCGCGAACGCATCGGTTTCATCTCCAGCAACGGCTGGGACGCCGCTGGCGCCAAGGCCTTCGGCTTTACGGTGTTCTGGGTTAATCGCGGCGGCGCGCCGGTTGAGGCGCTCGGGGTGCGCCCGGATTACATCGTCAACGGGGTTGACGAGGTCGCGCGTCTAGTCGGCGGCTGAGGTGCTGTGCGCCTGATCCCAGGCCTTCAGGTCCTTCTCATATTGCCAAAGCTCTTCCTCGTAAATATCCATTACGCAGGGGATACAGCCGGTGCCACAGCATTCCTGCGGCTCGGGTTTACGTGGGGGTGTTGGCTTATTCATCAGGGCTGACTCGTTTTCGATATGTCTATTTTACGACAGCCGGTTTGTAACGGATGCGGCAAAAACAAAACCCCGGCGCACCGGGGTTTTGTAAGCAGGCAATGCTCAGTCTTCGACAAACGCCTCTTCACGCTTCTTGCGAATCGCGGGCAGCGCGATGATCACCAGCAACAGGCCGGCAACCGCCAGCAGAGACGCCGACAGCGGACGGGTGAAGAACACGGTGGCATCACCGCGCGACAGCAGCATGGCGCGGCGCAGGTTCTCCTCCATCATCGGTCCGAGAATGAAGCCCAGCAGCAGCGGCGCCGGCTCGCACTCAAGCTTCACAAACAGATAACCGATGAAGCCGAACGCGGCCGTGATCACCACGTCGAACGGGCTGTTCGACAGCGAGTAAACGCCGATCGCACAGAACACCAGGATCGCCGGGTAGAGCATGCGATACGGTACGGTCAGCAACTTGATCCACATGCCGATCAGCGGCAGATTCAGCACCACCAGCATCAGGTTGCCGATCCACATACTCGCGATCATGCCCCAGAACAGTTGCGGGCGCTCCGACATCACCTGAGGGCCGGGCTGAATGCCCTGGATGATCATCGCACCCACCATCAGCGCCATCACCGGGTTGGGCGGAATGCCGAGGGTCAGCAAGGGGATGAACGACGTTTGCGCGGCGGCGTTATTGGCCGATTCCGGTGAAGCCACCCCGCGAATATCGCCTTTGCCGAATTTTGACGAATCCTTGGCGATTTTCTTTTCCAGCGTGTATGCCGCAAATGAAGCCAGTACCGCGCCACCGCCCGGCAAGATTCCCAGCATTGATCCCAATGCCGTGCCACGCAATACGGCGCCCCAGGAGTCCTTGAAATCCTGCTTGGAGGGCCACAGGTTAGTGACCTTATGGAGGAACACCTCGCGCGCTTCCTCGCTCTGCTCGAGGTTCTTCATGATTTCAGCAAGGCCGAAGACGCCCATCGCCACCGCCACAAAACCGATACCGTCGGACAGTTCCGGGATGCCGAAGCTGAAACGCGCCATGCCCGAATTGACGTCGGTACCGACCAGACCGAGCAACAGCCCGAGCACGATCATCGCGATTGCCTTGACCACTGACCCATGCGCCAACACCACGGCAGCGATCAGGCCCAGCGACATCAGCGAGAAGTACTCGGCGGGACCAAATTTGAACGCTAGCGGCGCGAGCGGCGGCGCAGCGACAGCAAGCAAGACGGTCGCAACGGTACCGGCGAAGAACGATCCCAATGCCGCCGTCGCCAGCGCCGGGCCCGCGCGGCCCTGCCTTGCCATCTGATAGCCATCGAGAGCGGTCACCACCGATGAAGATTCACCCGGTATATTGATCAGGATGGCCGTGGTCGATCCGCCGTACTGCGCGCCGTAATAAATACCGGCCAGCATGATCAAAGAGGATTCGGGTGGCAGCGTGAAGGTTGCCGGTAGCAGCATGGCGATCGTCGCTACCGGGCCGATCCCGGGCAGTACGCCGATCAGCGTGCCGAGCAGGCAGCCGATCAGACAATACATCAGATTGTTTAGGGTGAGGGCAACGCCGAAACCCAGCGAAAGATGCTCAAGTAATTCCATGTCGTCCCCTTAACCCAGAAATTCAGGCCAGATCGGGAACGGCAGTTTCAAGCCGTACATGAATACCGCCACCGAACCAGCCGCCAGAATGGCGCTGGAAATAATCGCTTCTTTCCATTTGAACTCATGCCCGCCGTAAGCCGAAATCATCACCAGCAAGACGATGGCGATCACCAAACCGACCAATTTCGCCGTCAAGCCGAAAATCACGAACCCCGACAGCACCCAGATCAAAGGCCGCCAGGCAAATTTGCTGACCGGACCACCGGTGGTCGCCAGCGCCTGGGCGATGATAATCAGCCCCAGCACCCCCATCAGGCACCCCAACACAAACGGGAAATAACCCGGGCCCATGCGGCTGGCGTTACCCATCGGGTAATCCTGGGCCTTGACGATGATGGCGAATGCAAATCCGATCGAGGCAAACATCACGCCTGACCAGAAATCTTTTGGATTTTTGAGTTTCACTACCCCTCCTCTATGGAACACTGTTTGACGCAGATTCTACCTTAACCATTAATTGTCATTCGCGTACGCTTACGTCCGACTGACACGCCCGCGCGAAGATGACGACGGTCAAGAAACCTATTTCACCAGCCCCATGCGCTTTGCGGCTTCGGTGTAAACCTTGGTGCGTTCCGCCATGAACGCCGGTATTTTATCCAGGCCGATGTCGACGAGCTCAAAGCCGCCTTCGGCCATGCGGCGCTGGAAATCGGGGTCCTTGTTGATCTCGCTGAACATATCGGAGACGCGCTGACGCATTTCCAGCGGGGTCGATTTCGGCACGGCGACGCCGCGATAGGCGCCATCCACCCAGTCGATGCCGAGTTCGCGAAAGGTCGGCACATCAGGGAATTGCGGATGGCGTTTTTCGGTTGCCACCGCAAGCATGCGCGTCTTGCCTTTCTGGGCGATTGCCAGTGTGACGTACGACATCGCCGCCGCCACATGTCCACCAATCAACGAGGCCACCAGATCGCCGGTGCCCTTGAACGGCACATAGGTGGTCTTTACGCCTTCCACACCATTGAATCGCGCGGTGGCCATATGGTTGGCGGTGTTGGTGCCGGAACCCGCGAAGGTCACTTCCCCGGGCGCGGCCTTGGCAGCCTTGACCAGATCCTGATAGGTCTTGAACGGGCTGTCGCTGCTGACCACGATCGCGTCCGGCGTGTAGTGGTAGAAATGGACATTGACGATATCGTCGGTCTTGTACTGCACCTGGCCTTCCATCGGCTGCAGAATGATATGCGGCAGATTGGTGCTCATCAGCGTGTAGCCGTCACCCGGAAAATTATTGGTCTGCGCCCACGCCAAGGCGCCGCCGGCGCCGGGCTTGGATTCAATAATCAGTTCCTGGCCGAATTTCTTGCGGAATACCAGTTGCTGAAAGCGCGCAGCGATGTCCGATTCGCCACCTGGCGCGAACGGTACGATGTACTTGACCGGTTTGTCGGGATACGCCGCAAACGCGGGCGCAGCCATTGAAAACGCTGCTGCTGCCAGCAACCACATCAGGTTCTTTTTCATGCTTCCTCCGGGAATTTATTTAGTTGATTTTTTATTGTCAGATTGCGTCTGCTATTGCCTTGCCGACATCTTGCGTACTCGCCGTGCCGCCCATATCCCGCGTGCGCGGACCCTCGACCAGCACTTTTTCAATCGCTTTCACCACCGCCTCGCCGGCATCCTTGTGACCCAGATGCTCCAGCATCATCGCCCCACTCCAGATCTGCCCGATCGGGTTGGCGATGCCCTTGCCGAAAATATCCGGCGCGCTGCCGTGCACCGGCTCGAAGCAGGAAGGATACTCGCGTTCCGGATTCAGATTGGCCGAGGGCGCAATGCCGATGGTACCGGTACACGCCGGCCCCAGGTCGGAGAGGATATCGCCGAACAGATTGGAGCCAACCACCACATCGAACCAGTCCGGGTGCTGCACGAAATGTGCGGTGAGAATGTCGATGTGATATTGCGAAGTCTTGATGTCCGGATATTTTTCCGACATGGCCTTGAAGCGTTCATCCCAGTACGGCATGGTGATGGCGATGCCATTGGATTTTGTTGCGGAGGTAACGTGCTTGCGCTTGCGCGTCTTCGCCAATTCAAACGCGTATTTCATGATGCGGTCGGTACCGCGCCGCGTGAAAATGCTTTGCTGCTGCACAAACTCGTGCTCGGTGCCGGCATACATGCGCCCGCCCACCGAGGAATATTCGCCTTCATTGTTTTCGCGCACCACCCAGAAATCGATATCGCCCGGTTTGCGATTGGCCAGCGGCGAGGGCACGCCGGGCATCAGACGCACCGGACGCACATTGGCATAGAGCTGGAATTCGCGGCGAATCGGAATCAGCAGGCCCCACAGCGAGACATGGTCCGGCACCGTCGGGAAGCCGACCGCGCCGAGGTAAATCGCGTCGTGATGGCGGATTTCGCTGAGCCCGCCCTCGGGCATCATCGCCCCATGTTGAAGGTAATGGTCGCAGCTCCACGGCTTCTCGTCCCATTTGAAACCGATCCCGAACTTGCGTCCGGCCGCCTCAAGCACGCGCATGCCCTCGGGTACAACCTCCTTGCCAATGCCGTCACCGGCAACCACCGCAATCTTGTAGTTCTTCATTTCTCAATCTCCAGCTTGACGCTTAAATTATGTAGAACGCCATTTGGCGGGCGTTTCGAAGCACTTTTGCCTCAAACGCCGCGCCAGTGCTTGACTTTGGTTTTTCATTTCATGAACGCGAACAACTCTGCCAACAATTGATCCGGCACTTCTTCCGGGATGTAATGCCCGCACGGTACCGTCGCGCCGCTCACATCGGTGGCCACGCGCCGCCAATCGTCCAGCGGCTTGAAGCAGCGCTCAACAACGCCGAATTCTCCCCACAGCACGCGCGTCGGGCAGGTCATTTTGATACCGGCATCGCGGTCGGCGCGGTCATGCAGCAGATCGATCGAGGCGGCCGCGCGGTAATCCTCGCACATGCCATGCGCGGAGTCGAGGTGGCTGATATTGGCGAGATAGGCGGCATAGGTTTCATCGGTGAACGGCGTCATCCCGGCATGGCCCCAGCCGATTTTTTTCTTCAGATACGTATCCGGTTGCGTGGTCATGATGGTCTCCGGAAACGGCGTCGGCTGGATCAGGAAAAACCACCACCAGTAGGCGCGTGCGAATTCCATCGTGGTTTGCTCGTACATTGACAGTGTCGGCGCGATATCGAGCAGCATCAGTTTTTTCACCGCTTGCGGATGATCGACCGCGAGGCGATGCGAGACACGCGCGCCGCGATCATGGCCGCACAGATAAAAAGAATCGAAGCCAAGGGTGCGCATCACCTCAACCTGGTCGCGCGCCATCTCGCGCTTGGAATAATTCGAGTGATCGGCGAGACCGACCGGCTTGTCGCTGGCGCCGTAGCCGCGCAAGTCGGTGGCGACCACGGTGTAGTGCTTCGCCAATTCGTCGGCCACCCGGTGCCAGATCAGGTGCGTCTGCGGATAGCCGTGCAGCAACAACAGCGGCGGGCCACTGCCGCCGATCACGCCGGCGATGGAGACACCATTAACCGTGAGGCAAAACGGCTTGTACTCGGTAAACATTTTCATATACGGGATAATCGCATGAAACTTCATCTCCACTCATTGCCTTGAATCATATTTGCCATGGCCACCCCAAGCTCGCACCCCGCCTCCCGTTTCTGGCTGACCGCCGCCCCTGCCCTGTTTGTGCTGATGTGGAGCACGGGCTTCATCGGCTCGCGCTACGGCATCCCCTTCGCCGAGCCGTTCACGCTTACAGTGTTACGCATGCTGGTGGTGGTCAGCATCCTCACCATTATCGCGCTGGCCACGCGTGCGCCGTGGCCGCGGCGCGCGGCGGAGGTTGGCCACATCGCGGTGGCGGGTCTGCTGGTGCACGCCACCTATCTGTCCGGCGTGCTTTATGCCATCACCCTGCAACTGCCGCTGGGATTCGTGGCCATGATCGCCGGTCTGCAGCCGGTGGCCACCGCGGTATTCGCGCATCTGCTGTTGAATGAACGCCTCGGCGCGCGCCAGTGGCTGGGCATGGCGCTGGGCCTTGGCGGCGTGGTGCTGGTGATTGCCAGCAAATATTCGCTGGCTGAAAGCAACTGGGCTGGCTTGGCCGCCGCTGGCGTGGCGCTGGCCGGCATCACCGCCGGCACCCTTTACCAGAAGCGATTCTGTGCGCATATGGATTTGCGCACCGGCGGCATCATTCAATACGCCGCCACCGGCATTGTGCTGGCGGTGCTGGCCCTGCTGTTCGAAACGCGCCAGGTGCAATGGACCGGGCAATTCATTTTTGCACTGCTATGGCTGGCGGTGGTGCTGTCGATCGGCGCGATCGGTTTGCTGTATGTGCTGATCCGTCAAGGCGCGGCGTCGACAGTGGCCAGTCTGTTCTTCCTCACGCCTGCGGTAACGGCGCTGATGGCATTTGTCTTGTTTGGTGAAGCCCTGTCATGGCTGGCGATTGCGGGGCTGGCGCTGACGGCAGCCGGGGTCGCACTGGTGATGCGCGCGAAAGTCGAATCGGCGCGCGCATAATTTATGCGGATCGCCATTCGGCGCGCCTTTTGGAGCATTTTTGCTCCGGAAGGCGCGCCAGCGCTGGACTTTGGCTTTTCGGAAATTACCGTGGCAGCGGCACTCGCCTGTTAAAATCCAGCCTCACATTTTCTACGGGAGCCCGCCATGCGTACTCTGGAGCAGCAGATCACCCAGTACGCGGCCTATCACCGCGACCGCCGCAATATCGCCACCCACTTCGTCGGTGTGCCAATCATCGTTTTTTCGGTATTGCTGGCGCTGGTTCCATTCGCAGTCGGCGGCGTGAATATCGCGCTGATCGCGCTGACCCTGGCGGCGATCTATTACATTTACCTTGACCGCGGCCTCGGCACGGCCATGCTGATCTTCCTGTTTGTCGGCTACCTGATTGCGGTATATCTCAATGCGCGCCTCGGCCATGCCGGCATCGTCATCGGCGCCGCGGCAGCCTTGTTCGTGATTGGCTGGATCATCCAGTTTGTCGGCCACAAATACGAGGGCGTCAAGCCGGCTTTTACCGACGATTTGATGGGACTCGTCATTGGCCCGCTGTTTGTGATGACTGAAATCTTTTTCCTGCTCGGGCTGAAGACTGCGCTGAGGCAATATGTGGAAGCGCGCGTCGGCCCGACCCTGGCGGCGCGCAACGGCGCCACTATCGGCCCCGCCGTCGCCACCCCCGCGAGCCAGTCGCGAGCATGAGCGACACCCTGGCGCTGGCGCGTGAACTGATCTCGCGCAATTCCACGACGCCCGACGATGCCGGTTGCCAGCAACTGATCATCGATCGTCTCGCCCCGCTGGGTTTCACCTTCGAACGTTTTGCCGCCAATGGCGTGAGCAATCTGTGGGCGCGACACGGCAGCGCGGCACCCCTGGTCTGCTTTGCCGGGCATACCGATGTGGTGCCCACCGGTCCGCTCGACAAATGGCACTCGGACCCGTTTACCCCGAGTGAGCGCGACGGCAATCTGTACGGTCGTGGCGCGGCGGATATGAAAACCGGCATCGCCGCGTTTGTGACGTCCGTGGCAGCGTTTGTACACCAGCATCCCGATCATCCGGGTTCGATCGCACTGCTCATTACCAGCGATGAAGAAGGTCCGGCCACCGACGGCACCATCGCCGTGGTCAACTGGTTGCAAGCGCGCGGTGAACGCATCGATTACACCATCGTCGGGGAGCCCTCGTCGAATGCGCAATTCGGCGACACGATCAAAAATGGCCGACGTGGCTCGCTATCGGCACGGCTGCTGGTGAAGGGCGTGCAGGGACATATCGCTTATCCACATCTGGCCGACAATCCGATTCATCGCATCGCTCCGGCCCTGGCTGAGCTCAGCGCCACGGTGTGGGACCAGGGCAATGCGTATTTCCCGCCCACCACCTTCCAGGTTTCCAATATTCATGGCGGCACCGGCGCGTTCAATGTGATTCCCGGCACCGTCGATGTCTATTTCAATTTCCGCTTCGCCACCGCCAGCACCGCCGAGGGTTTGAAAGCACGTATCGCCGCCCTTCTCGACCGGCACGGCCTCAATTACGAACTCACCTGGACGTTGGGCGGCAAGCCATTTCTGACGCCGCGCGGCAAGCTGGTGGATGCATTGAGCGCGGCGATCAAACAGGTTGCCGGAGTCACGCCGCAATTGTCGACCACCGGCGGCACTTCGGACGGGCGCTTCATCGCCGACGTGTGTGACGAAATCGCCGAGTTCGGCCCGCTCAATGCCACCATCCATAAACTCGATGAGCATGTTGCCGTTGCGGACATCACGCGGCTGCATGCGGTGTATTTGCAAACGCTGAAAAATCTCCTGATCGGAAACCGCCATGAGTGATGTCGTCGAGGGTCTGTTTGCCGAGGCGCAGCACGAACTTTCCACGGTTCGCGATCTGCTGCGCTTTGCCGTCAGCCGCTTTAGCGCCGCCGATCTTTTTTTCGGACATGGCAGCGACAGCGCCCGGGACGAGGCGGCTTATCTGATTCTGCACACCCTCAATCTGCCGCTGGCGCAGCTCGATCCCTTTCTGGATGCGCGACTGACCTCCGGCGAACGCGGCGCGGTGCTGGACATCATCGAACGACGCGTCACCTCGCGCATCCCGGCGGCTTACCTGACCCGCGAGGCGTGGCTGGGCGAGCATCGTTTTTACGTTGATGAACGCGTGATTGTGCCGCGCTCATTCATTGCCGAATTGCTGCGTGAGGAGCTGGCGCCGTGGATCACCGACGCCGAGATGGTCGGGCAAGTTCTCGATCTTTGCACCGGCAGCGGCTGCCTCGCCATCATCGCCGCGCTGACTTTTCCGAACGCACAGGTCGACGCCGTTGATCTGTCACCGGACGCGCTGGACGTAGCCAGGCGCAACATCCGTGATTACGATCTCGATGATTGCGTACGCCCGCTTCTTTCCGATCTGTTCGGTGGCGTCCCGGATCGAACCTATGACCTGATCGTGTCCAATCCGCCGTATGTCACGGCGGCGTCGATGCAGGCCCTGCCGGCTGAATATCGCGCCGAGCCGGTGATGGCGCTGGCCAGTGGCGATGATGGCCTCGATCATGTGCGCACCATACTGGCCCAGGCGCCAGCGCATCTGAATCCCGGCGGCCTGCTGGTGGTCGAGGTGGGGTTCAATCGTGAAGGTGTTGAAGCCGCGTTTCCGCAGCTGCCGCTGACCTGGGCCGAGACCAGTGCCGGTGATGGCGTGGTGTTTTTGATTACGCGCGAAGAGCTGGTCGCCGCAAGTCGTTAATCGCGGCGAGGCGGCAGCGCAAAACGCCGCCTTGTGGCGAAAAAATATTTGTTGAAGCGCGGCCTGCGTCAGACGTTGCCGAAGCCTTCGCCGCCACTGTTTCCGCCGCTGCTGCCGCCACTATTGCCGCCGCTGTTACCGCTATTGTTTCCGCCGTCGTTTCCGCCGTCGTTTCCGCCGCTGTTGCCG
This sequence comes from Burkholderiales bacterium, assembly GCA_031394335.1. Classification (GTDB taxonomy): domain Bacteria; phylum Pseudomonadota; class Gammaproteobacteria; order Burkholderiales; family Usitatibacteraceae; genus UKL13-2. The sequence continues at coordinate 11,951 of JANMXS010000052.1, read as the reverse complement.
ACGTTATCGCCGCCGCCATTGCCATTGCCCACCGCATCGCCGCCACCTGCCCTCGGCGGACCTGAACGGCTGCGTCCGCGCAGGTTGCGGCGACTGCGGCCACGACCGCCCTTGGCGCCGCGACCGGCATCGGCATTGCCCTGAACACCGGCAACCGCAGGCGTCATGCCACTGCCAGCGTTGTCGCCATCCGCGGAAAAATTAGCCTGCGAAACGGTATTGGTATTTGCTGCCGCGCCACGATTGTCAGCGCCCGCCTCGCGACCACGCGCGCCGCGTTTATTGCGGCGATTGCGTTTATTGACAGGGACCGAACCGTCATTGGCGACGAACGGTACGCCGTCGGGCGCGCGATTGCCGGGCCCGGCATTGCCACCCTCCTGATTGCCGCGTTCCTGATTGCCTTCGCGTGGCGGGCGACCCTCGCGTGGCGCACCGCGTCCGCGTGGACTGCGGGTTTTGATCGGGCCACGACTCTCCCGCCCATCACGTGACGGTAGTGCTGTGGCGGCGCCCTCGACTTTCATGCCGGCGCTGGCCAGTACACTCTTCACCTGCCCCGGGTCCAACTCAATCATTTTGCCGCGCATCAGGCGCGGTGGCAGTTCCACCTTGCCAAAGCGGGTGCGGATCAGTCGCGACACTTGCAGCCCGAGCGATTCGAACATCTTGCGCACTTCGCGATTGCGGCCCTCCTTGATCACCACGTGATACCAGTGGTTGACACCCTCGCCGCCACGCTTTTCGATGACATCGAATTTGGCGAGGCCACTGCGCTGGAATACGGGCACAGGCGCCTGGGGCACAATGCCTTCGCCCTCCGCATTGGCAAATTCATCGGCAAACTCATCGGCCTCGAATTCAAATTCGCTTTCCTGTTCACGCTCATGCTCAGGCTGCGCGTCCTCGCCATCGATACTGATGCCGTCAAGCAGACGCTGCGTCTGCTCTTCCGTCAGCTCGCCCAGAATGCGCACCGCGTACTCGCGTTCGACTTCATAACGCGGGTGCATGAAGCGGTTGGCCAGCTCGCCGCTGGTGGTAAAAATCAGCAGCCCCGAGGTGTTGATGTCGAGACGACCGATCGCCACCCACTTGCCGGTGTCGACGCGGGGCAGATTGTCGAACACGGTGATGCGATTGCCCGGATCATCGGTGGTGACAATCTCGCCTTCCGGCTTGTGATACAGCAGCACGCGCGGCAGGTCTTCATTGAACTTGAGTTTGATGGGGCGATGATCGAGCAGCACATTGTCGCCGGGCGCAACCTGCGTCCCGGTGGTGGCGACAATGCCGTTGACCATCACCCGGCCGGAGGAAATCAGGATTTCCATATCGCGGCGCGAGCCATGCCCGGATTGCGCGAGAATTTTATGCAGACGCTCGCGCTTGATGTTGGCGCTGGCCGCGAGCGCTTCGGCAAACTGCCCCGATTTGGCCTCGTCACCCATGCGGCGCAGATCGGCGCCCTGGGTCGGCGACATCTCCAATTGCGGCGGCGCACGGAATGGCGTCTTTTTCGAGCCACGCGCTTTGCGTGCCGCCGGTTTGCCCGTGCCGGCGCCGGGGCCACGCGGACGCGGCCCCGGGCTCGGCGGCGCGAGTAAATCGATCGTGCCTTGGCCGGAATTGGCGCGTGGCTTGCCGCCGCGCCCGCGCGGAGCCTGACCTTGACCCTGGCCTTGCCCGGCACTGCGGCGTTGACCCTGGCCTTTTGCTTGTCCTTGTCCTTGCCCTCGTGCCTGCCCCTGGCCGCCACCTCCTGCGTTCGCCCCGCGCGGCGCGCCGCGACCGCGCCGCTTGGCCGTGGTGTTGCCAATATTGTCAGGGGCTGCACCGCCGCCGCCGGTGCCAGCACCGCGGCGCTTGCCCCCACGACCGGCTCCGGTCACGCTGCCGAGAATGCTGTCCGCATTTGCGTTTGATTTGCCGCGACCGCCGCGCCGGCCATCGCCGCCGTCTTTATCTTCGCCGATGAAACGTCCATCAACATAGCCCCGCGCCGGGGCGCCAATGACTGCGCGCTTGATCATGACGAGGCTCCGGTGGGGTCAGTAAGGTTGGGGATGGCTGAAGAAACGGGGGAACTACCTTGCTCATCGCCTGGCGGCACGACTGTCGGGTCCACATCGGCATCGCTCGCCGCCTGGACAACTTCGCCGTCATCTGCAGCCTCGGCGACCACACCGACCTCAACGCCGGGCAAGGCCGGGGTTGAGGCGAACGGAAGGCCGGCGCTCAGCGCTGCGCCCGCCTGCGACATATCGAGCGTGGCCTGCAATTCATGCAGTGGCGGCAATTCGTCCAACGACAGTAGATTGAGGTCGTCCAGAAAATGTTTGGTGGTCGCGAACAACGCCGGGCGACCGGGTGCATCCTTGTGGCCGATTTCATCGATCCAGCCGCGATCTTCAAGCGTTTTCAGGATGTGTGGCGAGACCGCGACACCGCGGATATCCTCAATGTCGCCGCGCGTCACCGGCTGGTGGTAGGCAATGATCGCCAGGGTTTCCAGCACCGCACGCGAATAACGCGGCGGCTTTTCGTTCGACAAACGGTCAAGATACTTCTGGTAATCCGGCTTGATGCGAAAGCGATAACCGCTCGCGACCACCGCCAGCTCGACACTGCGGCCGGTCCACTCTTCACGCAGTTCATCGAGCAGATTGCGCACGATGTCGGCACTCAATTCGCCATCAAAAATTTTCTTCAGCTCATTCACGGCCATCGGCTCGGAGGCGGCCAGCAATGCGGCCTCGAGTGCACGCTTGGCTTCAGCCACATCGATGGCGGTGTCGACCGCAAAGGCATTGCCTTGAGCGACCATCATGGATTCCGGCAACGATTCGTCGACTTGCACACCGTCCGGCGGCAACTCGTCCGTCAGTGGTGACGGCGTGGATAGTTCGTTCAAATTGGCGTGTTCATTTTGCATAAGGGCAACCACTTCAGAAATTCAGTCGCGCGATAAATTTCCGCGCTCGTTGGGGTGCTAATTGGAAGGTTCAAGCGCTGGCATTTCGGTGTCGCGCAACTTCACGTAGATCGGTTCAAACGGTGAAGTCTGGGAAATATCGAGCAGCGACTCGCGCGCCATTTCAAGCACTGCCAGGAAAGTCACCACCACCACGGCGACGCCCTCCTCGGGAGTGAACAGCTCGTCGAACAGCACAAAGCCCTTGCCGCCGAGATGACGCATGATGCGGCTCATATGCGCACGCACCGACAGCTCTTCGCGACCGACGCGATGGCGCTGCGTGACCTTGGCACGGTTCAGGATCACGCGCCAGGCTTCGGTCAGGTCCGCCACCAGCACCGCGGGCACGCGCTTGACCAGACTCTGCTCGACCAGTACATCGACCACCGAAAAATCGCGCTCGCGCCGCGGCATGCTGTCGATCGCCTGCGCCGCCGCTTTCATCTGTTCATACTCCAGCAAGCGACGCACCAGCTCGGCACGCGGATCCTCGCCTTCATGCTCGGCTTCTTTGGGCGGACGCGGCAACAACATGCGCGATTTGATTTCAATCAACATCGCCGCCATCAGCAAATATTCGCCGGCCAGCTCCAGCTGCGTATCTTTCATCGCCTCGATGTACGTCATGTACTGGCGCGTCAACTCGGCCATCGGGATATCGAGAACATCCAGCGAATGGCGGCGAATCAGGTACAGCAACAGATCGAGCGGGCCTTCAAACTGGTCGAGAATTACCGACAATGCATCCGGCGGAATAAACAGGTCCGCCGGCATTTCGGTCATCACTTCGCCGCGGATACGCGCTACCGGCATCGCCATATCCAGCGACGCTTGCGCACCATTGTCGACGACCAGTTCCACGCTCACCCCGCCATCCCGGTAGACGATTTCATCGGTAATTGAGTCCCATCGCATCGCGCACATCGCGCATCGTTTCTTCCGCCGTATCACGGGCTTTCTCGCAGCCGTCGGCGATGATGTTTTTCACCAGCGTCGGGTCTTCCTCGAACGGCGCCGCACGCTCGCGCATCGGCTTCAGTTCCTTGACGATGGCATCGATCACCGGCTGCTTGCATTCCAGGCAGCCGATGCCGGCGCTTTTGCAACCCTGCATCACCCAGTCATGCGTAGCCTTGTCGGTGTACACCTGATGCAGCGTCCACACCGGGCATTTTTCCGGGTCGCCCGGATCGGTGCGGCGAATACGCGCCGGATCGGTTGGCATGGTGCGAATTTTTTTGGCGACGCCTTCTTCCGACTCGCGCAAATCGATGGTGTTGCCATAACTTTTCGACATCTTTTCGCCGTCGGTGCCGATCAGGCGCGAAGTCGGCGTGAGCAGGGCCTGCGGTTCCGGCAGGATCACCTTGCCACCGCCCTCCAGATAACCGAACAGCCGTTCGCGGTCACCCATCGACAGGTTTTGCACATCGCCCAGCAATTCATGCGCCTCGTTCAGGGCGGACTCGTCGCCCTCCTGCTGGAAGCGGGTACGCAACTGGTGATACAGCTTGGCTTTTTTCGAGCCCATCTTCTTGGCGGCGGCTTCGGCTTTCTCTTCGAAGCCTTTTTCACGGCCAAACAGGTGATTGAAGCGCCGCGCGACTTCACGCGTCAGCTCGATATGCGATACCTGATCTTCACCCACCGGCACCTGGTTGGCGCGATAGATCAGGATGTCGGCGGCCTGCATCAGCGGGTAGCCGAGAAAGCCGTAGGTAGTCAGGTCACGGCCGAATTGCGCCTGCTTTTCCACCTGGTCCTTGTAGGTTGGCACTCGCTCCAGCCAGGAGATCGGCGTAAAAAACGACAGCAGCAAGGTCAGCTCAGCGTGCTGTGGCACTTTGGATTGTACAAACATGGTCGCCTGCGAGGGATCAACCCCGGCGGCGATCCAGTCGATCACCGTGTCATAGGTGTACTGCTCAATGACGTCCGGCGTCTCGTAGTGGGTGGTGAGCGCGTGCCAGTCGGCGACAAAGAAGTAGCAGGGATGCTCGTGCTGCAACTTTACCCAGTTCTTCAACGCACCGTGGTAATGGCCCAGATGCAGGCGCCCGGTCGGACGCATGCCGGATAGAACTCGATCAGGAAACATAGTTAGGGATCAGACCCTTGTGCACTTAAGCGAAAAATAAGGCAGAAATATTGCGTGCTGACGAACAGCACCGGCAAGGCAGCAACAGCATCGTCGAACAATTGGCATCAGCGAACCACTGCGCGGCTTGTTTGCAGTATTGGTGCCGCGCTTTGAAACCGTGGTTGAATCCTTGCGCTCACTACACATCGCCGGGAGGCGGATAGTCAATTACCAGCGCGTTCAGGAAATTCCGATTACAGAGTATACCGCTTTCTGGCTGATGTCCACCAGCGGCCAAACGAACATGCCAAATACCGGCGTAAACATCAGCGCCACCAGGATGAACATGCCATACGGTTCGAGGCGCGAGTATTGATACGCCAGCCGGTTGGGCAACAGGCCCGCCACAATGCGTCCGCCATCCAGCGGCAACAGTGGAAACAGGTTGAACACCATCAGCAACGCATTCACAAGCACACCCGCCTGGGCAACCAACATCAGGAATTGCCCGGGGCCGGATGGGTCAATCCCCAGCAGGACTTTCCAGAGGATGGCCCAGGCGATCATCATGATCAGGTTCGCGCCCGGCCCAGCGGCAGCAACCCAGATCGAGTCGCGCTTGGGGTTGCGCAAGGCGCCAAAATTCACCGGCACCGGCTTGGCGGCGCCAAACAGAAACGGGCTGCCGATCAACAACAGCACCAACGGCACCGCAATGGTCCATACCGGGTCGATATGCTTGAGCGGATTCAGCGTCATGCGCCCCAGCATGTAGGCGGTGCTGTCGCCGAAGTAGCGAGCCGCAAACGCATGCGCAGCTTCGTGCAAGGTAATGGCGAAAATAAGCGGAATCGCAAAAATGGCGATGTTCTGGATAATGGTTGGATCCATGGGTCTTTTCAGAAGTAGGGGTTAGCGCGAGATCGGACGATAATCCGGCGAAGCATCAATCCTGGCCAAAACCGAATACCGATGCATCACCCTTGCCGCGCCTGACCAAGATGGGTACGTCTGCCGACAAATCAATCACCGTGGTGGGCTCCACCCCGCAGGCGCCACCATCGAGGATGAGGTCGACCTGGTGATTCAGGCGCGCGCGGATTTCGGCGGCATCGTTCAGCGGCAAATCGTCGCCGGGCATGATCAGGGTGGATGAAAGCAATGGCTCATTCAATTCGGTGAGCAGCGCTTGCGTGGCGGGATGCTGCGGCACCCGCACCCCGATGGTGGCACGCTTGTGGTGCGCCAGACGGCGCGGCAGTTCACGCGTGGCCTGCAGGATGAAGGTGTAGCTGCCCGGTGTATGCGCCTTGAGCTGACGATATTGCGCATTGTTGACCTTGGCGAAAGTGCCGATCTCGGAGAGATCGCGACACACCAGGGTGAAGTGGTGGCGCTCGTCGACATCGCGAATAGTGCGGATGCGCTCCATCGCCGCCTTGTCGCCGATATGACAACCCAGTGCATAGCAGGAGTCGGTCGGGTAGGCGATCACGCCGCCCTGACGGACGATTTCGACGGCGCGCTTGATCAGGCGCGGCTCGGGATGGGTGGGGTGCAGGCTGAAAAATTGACTCATGACATGCTCACGACAGCACCGTCCACACCGGAGTGAGATCGTCCGGCAAGGGCGGCAGCCGGCCGGGTTGGTAATGACTCTCATCAAAGCCATGAAAATCGGCGCCGCGCGAGGCCAGAAAGCCAAAATCCCGCGCTCTTGTCGCGTATTCGCGGAATTGCGGCGGCGAATGGCTGCCGGTGACGACTTCAATGGCCAAGCCCCCCAAGTCCTTGAATTCGCCCATCAACTGGGTCATTTCGGCTTTGGATAATTTGTATCGTCCCGGATGCGCGATCACCGCCACCCCGCTCGCTGCGCGAATCCAGGCGATGGCGTCGGCAAGGGTGGCCCATTGGTGCGGCACAAAGCCAGGGCGGCCCGGCGTGAGATAGCGATTGAACGCTTTGCCGACTTCGCTTACCTTGCCGGCATTCACCAAAGCACGGGCAAAATGGGTTCGCCCCAGCATCGATTTGTTCTCGGCCAGCGCATAAGCGGCCTCGAACATGCCGGGCATGCCGATGCGCGCAAAATCGTCGCCCATCAGCCGGGCGCGGGCGATGCGGCCCTGGCGAATGCTGTCCAGGCCTGCCGCCAGGACGGAATTTTCTGCATCAATACCCAAGCCGACGATGTGCAGCGTTGTAGACTTCGCATCCTGATTGGGCGACCAGGACACGGAGATCTCCACGCCGTGGATAAAGCGCAGCTGCAGATTCTTTGCGGCAGCGGCAGCTTCGCGCAAGCCGTCGACGGTATCGTGGTCGGTCAATGCCAGACCATCGCAACCATTGCGCACCGCGAGTTCGACCAGCGCGGACGATGACAGCAGCCCGTCGGAGGCGGAAGTGTGGTTGTGCAAATCAAAATTATTCAAACCGGCAAACTTAAAATGCAATCCGGCATCATAACAAACCACGAATCAGACAATAGTTGATCATGGCCGAGACCAAACCTATCCGCCTGGCGTTCAATGACGCTAGCGCCCTGCTTAATCCCGCTCCACCGGCAGAAACCAGCTTGGGCGCGCGTTTCAAGCCGCTGGCTGCCGCCGTCAATGCGGCTTATCGCGAACGCTTCGGCGGCGCGGAACTGGGCGCCAGTGACGCCATTGCGCTGGCTGCAGCGGTCGGCGAATTTCTGGATGTTTGCGCACAACTGGATGACGAGTATGGCGCTGACAACCCCTTGCCATTACAAGACGCCGCAGATGCCGCCGATGAGGCGCTGCGCTGCGCCACCGAGCTCGACCCCTGGCTGGATCGCTTTGAACTCGCCACTTATCGCCCTGAACTGTACGCGGTGATGCTGGGCATCGGCCTGTGGGCGATGCGTCACCAGTTGCCGCTGGCCACGACCGAGCCGATCGTCAACGCGCTGGCCTTCCGCGCCAACGAAGCGACCACCACGCAGGAAACCGCCGCCACCTACGCGATGATGCAGGGCTTCATCGCCCATCTGGCGCCGCAATTGGACGCCGACCTTGAGCGTTCCAACCCCGAGCGGCCCTGGCGCTTGCTCAACCTCAATTTCGCGATTACCGCTATCCGCACTGGCGACGCTGCCCTGATGCGCTTTGCCTTCGATACCCTGAATACCCACTTGCCCGATGAACGCGCCGGTTTTTACGAGGAGGCCTATGCACTGGCCTCACAGCCCGGCTTTCCGCTGGAAATGCGCGCCTTGATTGAGGCCGAACATGCGCGTTGGGCCCGGGTCCATTGAAGGACGCATTGAGGCTCGCATCAAGTCTGGCAAAAATGCGATAATGCCAAGTTACTGATTTTAATCAGCCTCGTGCCCATTTAATGAAACTGTTTCTCGATTTTCTGCCGGCAATCCTGTTTTTTGCGGCCTTCAAGCTCGCCGATATTTATGTCGCCACCGGCGTGGCCATGGCGGCATCCATTATTCTGATCAGCTGGTCGCTGATCCGCCGCGAACCGGTGAAGCCGGTTCAATGGATTTCACTCGGCTTTATCGCCGTCTTCGGCAGCTTGACGATTTTGTTGCACGACGAGTATTACATCAAGGTCAAATGGACGCTGTTTTACGCGCTGATGGGTGGTGCGATTTTTGTTTCGCTCGCGCTCAAAAGAAATCCGCTCAAGTCACTGATGGGCCAGGAACTGGTGTTGCCTGAAAAAGTCTGGCGCCAACTGTCGATGGCGTGGGTGGGATACTTTTTATTGTTGGCCGCGCTGAACCAGTACTTTGCGTCCGTGTTGCCACTGGCGCAATGGGTGAACGTGAAAATCTTCGGTGGCATGGCGGCGTTTATCGTCTTCATCATCGGCCAGTCGTTCTGGCTGGCCAAACATATGCCTGACGAACCCGAACGGAAAGAAAGCTGATGCTCTACGCCATCATCTGTGAAGAATTGCCCGGCGCACTGGACAAGCGCATGGCCAACCGTCCAGCGCATGTTGAGCGCCTCAAGGCCTTGCAGGCCGAGGGTCGGCTGGTTGTCGCGGGTCCGCATCCGCTGATCGATGCGGACGACCCGGGGCCGGCGGGTTTTTCCGGCTCACTGATCGTCGCGGAATTCCCGTCGCGCGAGGCCGCGATTGCCTGGGCGTCGGCCGATCCGTACTGTCTGGCCGGGGTGTTTTCCAGCGTGACCGTCAAACCATTCAAGAAAGTGTTCCCCAATTGAAATGATCTCCGTTCGCGAACAGATCGAGCATCGCTTGCAACCCCTTCATCCGACGTTGCTGAAAATCGTCGATGATTCGGCCTCGCACGCCGGCCACGCGGGTGCTGCCGCGCACGCCGAACGTATCGGGGAAGACACCATCGCGAACGAAGGTACGCATTTTGAAATTACCGTAATCTCGACCGCCTTTGCCGGCAAGCCGCTGGTGGCAAGACACCGCATGATTTATGAATTGCTGGATGAATTGATGAAAACGCGTATTCACGCCCTGAAGATCGATGCGCGTTCGTCGTAGACGTTGGTGCTGATTTTTTATCGTTTTATTTTCGCCTTTTATGTTTGTTCTCTCTGTTAAGGAAGCCCTATGCAACTCAATATGAAATCGTTTGCTGTCGCCATCGCCGTTGCGACTTTCGCCACCGCTGCCACCGCCCAGACCAAAGCCGAAAAAGCAGAGAAAGCTGAAAAACCGGCCAAGTCAGCCGCCAGCGGCCTGTCGGTAAATGGCGTGGCTATCCCCAAAGTCTACTTCGAGGCGATGAATCGCGAACGCGAGCAGGCGGGCCAGCCGTCAACACCGGAAATCGCCCAGGCGATCAAGGAGGAACTCATCAACCGCGAAGTCCTGCTCCAGGCTGCACGCAAGAAAGGCCTCGAAAAGGACGCCGCCATTGCTGCGCAAATGGATATGGCGCGTCAGGCCGTGCTGATTCGCGCCTACTTTGACAATTACGTCAAATCCAACCCGATCACCGACGCCGCGTTGAAGACCCAATACGATGCGATCGCCGTGCAAATGGGCAACAAGGAATACAAGGCGCGTCATGTTCTGGTCGACACCGAAGATGAAGCCAAGGCAATCATCGTCAGCCTGGGTCGCGGCGAATCCTTTGAAAAGCTGGCGAAAGACAAGTCCAAGGACGCCGGCTCCAAAGACAACGGCGGTGACCTCGATTGGGGTCCGGCCGGTCGCTACGTTCCGGAATTCGGCAATGCGCTGAAAGCGCTGCAAAAGGGTGAAACCAGCAAAACCCCCGTCAAAACACAGTACGGCTTTCACGTCATTCGCCTCGACGATGTGCGCGATCTGAAAGTGCCGTCATTCGAAGAAGCCAAGCAAAACCTGCTCCAGCGAGCCCAGCAGGAACAAGTTGCCAATCTGGTGAAGAGCCTGCGTGACCGCGCCAAGATTGAAGAAAAATAAGTCGCCCGTATTTACGGCGGCTGAACAAAAAAAGGGGCGGCCGGTGGCCGCCCCTTTTTCTTTTGATCTTCGCGGCAATCCATCGCCTGCGTCGTGACATACAGGCATGATTGAAACCGTGCAAATTCCTGCCAGTCGTTGATGCTAAACCAAACATTCGCACTTGCCTAGCGTTGCGCGTGCCGCCGAGTTCGATTAACGTGACGACATGACCAATCAAATCCAGGTGCAGTTCGCCAAGGCAGGCAATCTTTACCGGCTCGAGGTCGCCGTATCGCCGCTGCTACCGCGCGAAGTACCCTGTGTGGTCGAAGTGTTCACCGCCCACTGGACCAAGCCCGAAGAAGTCGACCGCGCCAAGGTCGGCGACGCCAGTGCCCTGATTCTGATTGCCGATCACCAGATTCGCGCCGGTGAACGCCCCGGCGATATCGCCCGCACCTTGAGCTATGCAATCTGGCGCAAGCTGGATCGCTACGTCAAAGTCACGGTTGAAGCCACTTACCTTGGTGAGAGCCCGGATTTGCACTTTGAATTCGGTGAAAGCGCGTATGCGGAAGCCTATGGGGCGCGCTTCGAAAGCTAGCGGCTGGAATTACAAACTCCAGCACTGGCGCGCCTTCGCAGGCAAAAGTGCTTCAAAAACCGCGCCGATTGGCGTTCTACGCTTTTGGGAACTTCTCGCAACCCACAATTTCCGTCATTCCGGCGAAGGCCGGAATCCAGTCCTTCGTAGAATCAAACACTTGGAGGGGCTGGATCCCGGCCTTCGCCGGGACGACGATTTTTCGAGAAGTGGCCTTTTCTACCGAGCCGCCTGCATTGCTTGTTGTCTTTGCCTACTTTGCTACCTACGACGCAATCGATGGAATCAATACCGCCAGGCAACATGCCGCACCGGCAAGCGGTTCAATTCATCGCGGTAAAACTGCCATTTCGGCATGAAATGATCCATCAGCGATACGAAGCGGCTGTTATGAGTAGGTTCAAGCAGATGAACCATTTCATGAACAACGATGTATTCCAGGCATTCACGCGGCTTCTTGGCCAGCTCGGAATTGACGAGGATTGACCCGGAAACCGGCGTGCAGCTGCCCCACTTTGTCTTCATTCTTTTCACGGCGAAGCGGGCCACCGATACCCCCATCAGCCGCTCCCATTTGGCAATGAGCGGTGGAATGGCCTCCTTAAGTTGCCGGCGATACCACTCATCCATGACGGCATCTTTTTTCGCCTCATCGGCACCGGGCCTTATTCGCAGCACCAGGGTGCGATGTTTTATTTCGACGCCAGGCACGGCTTCGGCTTCGATTACTTTCAACAGATAGCGCTTACCCCACAAATAGTGACTTTCCCGATCCAGAAATTCCCTCGGAGCTTCACGTTCTTGCGCGCGAAGTTTCTTTTGCTGTTGCTTGACCCAAGCCAGTTTGGAGACCGCAAACACGCGAATCGTATTCAGGTTCATGCGTA
>JANMXS010000051.1:0-7341 GCA_031394335.1 Burkholderiales bacterium | reverse complement strand
TTGCCCCAAACACCGCGCCAAATGGCGATCTGCATTCCTGAAACGTCCAGCGACGGAATAGGGAATGGCATCCATTCCACTAACCCCTATTGCTGATGCAATTTGCCGCAGGCCGATTATTTCTTTTTGCTCTCGATGGGCGTCGCGTCCAGCGGCGATTCAAAGGCAATGAACAGAACGCATGGAACGGCGCTTGCGCAGTAACCTGAATGCGGTTTTTTGGCGGGACCGTAGGCATAGGTCCCCGGTTTGAGCACCGCCATCTTTTGTCCCTCATACGTGACATGAAGCTTCCCTGCCACCAGCACCATTCGTTCTGCCGAGGTATGCAAATGAAGCGGGATTGTCGATTTGGCAGGCACCTTCAAAAACACGTCGACGTTATCCTTCGCCGGATCGCCGTGCAACACGGCGATGCCGCACCCTTGAGGCAGGAACGGGGGGCATGGGCCCCACTTCAGTTGCGCCTCATCAACCGTGTGTGTCACCGACATTTCGGGCGCCGTGGATTGCGCACTGACAGATGTAACGACCAAGCCGCACAACAAGGAACTCACCATATGCAACGAGCGGACCAACAGGTTCTGGCTATTCATGTATTTCCCCTTTACTTTTCTGGTTTTTGTTGATGACTGCGCATAAAGATTATAGAGTTATCGGCCGCGTGGCAAGTTGAGCAAAGACGCGGGACACCACATCGTTCCAATGAAAATTTAACCTGTCACCAGCAGGCACACCGCCTCCGCCGCAATTCCCTCCCCCCGCCCCGTAAATCCCAGCGTTTCCGTCGTCGTCGCCTTCACATTCACCTGCCCTGCTTCAACCCCAAGATCGGTCGCGATATTTTTCACCATCGCCGGAATATGCGGCGCCATGCGCGGCATTTGCGCGATGATGGTGGCGTCGACATTGCCGACTTTCCAGCCGCGTTCATTGATCAGCGCAGCGACATGCTTGAGCAGGGTGCGGCTGTCGATGCCCTTGTAACGCGCATCACTGTCCGGAAAATGTTTGCCGATATCGCCGAGTGCCGCTGCGCCCAGCAAGGCGTCGCAGATCGCATGCAGCAACACATCGGCGTCCGAGTGCCCCAGCAAGCCGCGTTCGTAGGGAATCTCGACACCGCCGATAATGCATTTGCGGCCGACCACCAGCTGATGCACATCGAAACCCTGGCCGATTCTCATGATGTTGCGTCCTCCGTCAAAAGCATGCGCGCCAGTTTCATATCGTGTGCGTAAGTGACTTTCAGGTTGCTGCTGTCGCCGATCACCAACCGGGGCGCATGGCCGATGGCCTCGATGGCTTGCGCCTCATCGGTGGCGTCAACGAAATCACGCAGTGCACGATTCAGCATGCCGTAGCGAAACATCTGCGGGGTCTGCGCGCGCCAGATGCCTTCGCGTGGAATCGTTTTCGCCACCCGCAGATCTCCATTGTCCTGCTTGATGGTATCGGCCAGCGGCAAGGCCAGCAGGCCGCCGACGGGATCATTCTCGAGTTCATCGATAAACTGCTCCACCAGTTCGGTGCGTATGCAAGGCCGTGCTGCATCATGAACCAGCACCCAATCATTGGCGGACATCTCGGCCGCGATCGCCTGCAAGCCATTGGCAACACTTTCACCGCGCGATTTGCCCCCGGTATGGACCACCGAAATACGCGCCCCCAGCTCGGCCCAATCGGCCTGGAAGGCGCGCCAGTGCTGGTCCTCAGGCGACAGCACCACGGTGATGCGGTTGATGCGATCGACCTTCGCCAATGCCGCCAGCGTATGAAAGATCATTGGCCTGCCATTCAGTGCCAGATACTGCTTGGGCAGGCTGTCGCCCAGTCGCGTACCGGTGCCGGCGGCGGGTACCAGCGCGATGATTTTTGTGGTCATGCCAATTTGTCGTTATTTGATTTGTCGTTATTTGAAGACAGGGATTATCCCGTGATTGGCCGTCTGTCGGCAATCGCGGTGAAAGGAAAGCGCGATATGCCATGCTACCCTTCCAACCTGCCCGCGCGAATTTTGAGGAGAAGTAAATGCGAGCCGTGCTCTGCCAGCAGTGGGGATTGCCCGATCAGTTGACCGTCGGTGAGGTAGTACCCCGCGAGCCCAAAGCGGGCGAAGTCAGGATCCGTGTCAAGGCGGCCGGCGTGAATTTCCCGGATGCCCTGATCGTGCAAGGCAAATACCAGCTGCAACCCCCGTTCCCGTTTACGCCGGGCGCCGAGATCGCCGGCGAAATCATTTCCATCGGTACCGGTGTGAAGCACCTCAAGGCCGGTGACCGGGTTGCCGCATTCTGTGGCATTGGCGGATTCGCTGAAGAAGTGGTTGCGCCGGCATCGGCGGTGATGCCGCTTGCGCCCGGCATGGATTTCACGCTTGCTGCCGCGTTCTCGCTGGCTTACGGAACCTCCTGGCATGCGATACGCGACCGTGCACAACTGCAAGCCGGCGAAACCATGCTGGTGCTGGGCGCTGCCGGTGGCGTTGGCCTCGCCGCCGTCGAGATCGGCAAGGCCATCGGTGCACGCGTGATCGCGGCCGCGTCGTCGCGCGCCAAGCTCGATATCTGCAAACAGCACGGCGCCGATGCACTGATCAATTATGAAAGCGAGGATTTGCGCGAGGCCTTAAAACGTCTTACCGACGGCAAGGGGCCCGATGTCATATTCGATCCGGTTGGCGGCGCTTATGCCGAACCGGCGTTCCGTTCAATTGCGTGGCGCGGCCGCTATCTGGTAATTGGTTTTGCGGCCGGGCCGATTCCTGCACTGCCCTGGAATCTGCCGCTGCTCAAGGGCGCCTCGATCATGGGCGTGTTCTGGGGTGAATTCGCCAAGCGCGAACCGCAGGCGAACCTGGCCGGCATGAGCGAAATGCTGGGCTGGATGGCGGAAGGCAAAATTCGCCCGCTGATTTCGCGCACCTACTCACTGGCAGAAGCGCCGCTGGCGCTGAACGACCTGCTGGCACGTCGCGCCACTGGAAAGCTGGTCATCGTTCCTTAGCCTTGCATCATGGCTTACCAACACCTTTGAAATGAAACGAAAACACAAGCTCACCATTGTGCTCGTCGCTATCGCCGCCTTCCTTGGCGGCGTTCTGGCGCTGGCGCTTGGTTTGGGCTTACAGCAAAGCAGCTATGCACCGCAGTGGCTGCGCTCACCACTCAAAGCCCCGCGTGTCTCCGGCGAAATCGTGTTCCTCACACTGCGCGGCCCTACCACCACACAAAACATCCCGCGCGCCGGCAAGGCTGGCCATGATTCGCAAACCGGCTTTGAACACGATCTGGCCACCTTGTTTGCAGCTGAATTGGGTGCGGTGCCGAAGTTCATCGTGTTGCCGAGCTACCAAAAGCTGCTGGAGGCACTGCGCGAAGGCCGCGGCCATATCGCGGCGGCGGGTCTCATGCCGACTGTCGAACTGCGCCAGCAGTTTGCCTTCAGCCCGAACTACAAGATCGTGCAGAACCAGTTGATCTATCGCAGCAGCGAGACCAAGCCGCGCAGCATGAAGGACGCGCTGGGCAAGCACATTTCGGTGATTGCCGAAACCCCCGGCCACGATCTGTTGCGCGATCTGACCGGTGACTTTCCCGGGATTGCCATCGACGTGCTCCCGCAGGACGCCGACCCCGACGAGCTATTGAAGCGGGTCGAGTCCGAGCAAAGCGATTTTGCGCTGACCGATAACTATGCCTTTCTGGTCGGCAAACGCGTGCATCCTGACCTTGGCATGGCCTTCAGCGTCGGGCGCGAGAACAAGGTGGCCTGGGCATTTGCACCGCAGGTCGAGTATGACCTGCAGCAATCCGCCGTTTTGTTCTTCGACAAAATCCGCAACAACGGCACCCTGGCGCGACTGATCGATCGCTATTATGGGCATACCAATCGCATCCAGGCGGTCGATTCCGAAGAGATTTTGTCAAAAATGCAAAGTGCCCTGCCCAAGTTGAGGCCGTTTTTCCATGAAGCCCAACAGGTGACGGGCATCGACTGGCGGCTGCTGGCGGCCGTGGGCTATCAGGAGTCGCATTGGGACGCACTCGCCACTTCACCGACAGGCGTACGCGGCCTGATGATGCTGACCGAGGATACGGCCGATCGCATGGGCGTCAAAAACCGCCTCGATGCACGTGAATCCATTCTTGGCGGTGCGCGCTATTTGCTGACGTTGCGCGATGTGGTGCCACTCCGCATCCAGGAGCCGGACCGTACCTGGCTGGCACTGGCTGCCTACAACCAGGGCTACGGGCATCTGGAGGATGCCCGCATCCTTACGCAGCGCATGAAGCTCAATGCCGATTCATGGCTGGATGTGCGCAAGGCCTACCTCAAGCTGCGCGAGCCAGAGTTCTACGATAGCCTCAAGCACGGCTTCTGTCGCGGCGATGAAGCGGTGCAGTTTGTGGAAAACATCCGCAACTATGCCGACATTCTGACCAAGCTGGAGAAACCGCTGGAAATGGACAGCCGCTTTGATTTACTGCTGGACGACACCGACTTCGCTGCACCCAAAAGAGCCAGTCCCGCAACGAACAGCGCTCAGACGCCTTCAGCCGTCATCGCACCGCGATAGTCGTGGAGGTGCGATATATCGCCCCATACCTCGATTTGCCATGCGCCTGCTGAAACGCTGATGCGGTTATAGCCCAGATTGGGGATCTCGATCAGATGCGGACTCGCTATCGGCAATTGGTTTAACCAGCGGTAGACCGCGCCCAGCACTCCCCCATGCGTGACTACCAGCACGCGCTTGCCGGCATGCGCTGTAGCAATTCCCCTCAAGGCCGCGATGGTGCGCTGATGAAACTGCGCGCGGCTCTCCGCGCCGGGAATGGCATAGTCGGGATCGGTTTGGCGCACGCGCGAGAACAGTTCCGGATATTCCGCATCAAGCTCAGCGTACAAGCGACCTTCACCGATACCGAAGCAGCGCTCACGCAGGCCGGCATCGAAAGCGATGGGCAGCCCCATGGACGCATTCAGGATTTCCGCCGTGCGGCGAGTACGCCCCAGATCGCTGGCCACCAGATAATCAAGTTTTTCATTGCGCAGGCGCAAGGCGCCCGCCTCGGCCTGCGCGATGCCGTCCGGCGTCAATATGCTATCGGTATGACCCTGAATGCGCGCCAACCGGTTCCATTCGGTTTCGCCGTGACGGATGAGAATGAATGTGGTCGACACGCCGCGAGGCCGATTACTTCGCAGCGTCTAGCGCGGTCACGCCACCCATATACGGCACCAGCACCTGGGGAATCGTGACCGAACCATCCGCGTTCTGGTAATTCTCCAGAACCGCCACCAGAGTGCGTCCCACTGCCAACCCTGAACCGTTGATGGTATGAAGCAGCTCGGTTTTGCCCAGTGCGTTCTTGAAGCGCGCCATCATCCGCCGCGCCTGGAACGCTTCGAAATTCGAACACGATGAAATCTCGCGATAGGTATTCTGCGCGGGTAACCAGACCTCGAGATCGTAGGTCTTGGCGCTGGAGAAGCTCATATCGCCGGTACACAGCAGCATGGTGCGATACGGCAACTCCAGCTTTTGCAGAATCGTCTCGGCATGCATTACCAGTTGCTCATGCGCTTCGGCCGATTTTTCCGGATGCACGATCTGCACGATTTCAACCTTGTCGAACTGGTGTTGGCGGATCATGCCGCGCGTGTCCTTGCCATAACTGCCGGCCTCGGAACGGAAGCAGGGACTATGGCAGGCAAATTTAAGCGGCAACTCTTTCAAGTCGACGATCGAATTGCGCACGAAGTTTGTGACCGGATATTCCGCAGTGGGAATCAGGTAAAGATCGCGTCCCTCGATCTTGAACAGGTCGTCCTTGAATTTGGCGAGGCTGGACACACCATCAGCCGCTTCAGCTCCAACCATGTACGGCACATAGACCTCGGTATAAGCGTGCTCCAGCGTATGCGTGTTGAGCATGAACTGCGCCAGCGCCCGGTGCAGCCGCGCCACGCCGCCCTTCAATACCGAAAAACGCGCGCCGCTCAGCTTGGCGGCGGTATCGAAGTCGATGCCGCCCAGCAATTCGCCGATTTCGACATGATCGCGCACCTTGAAGTCGTATTTTTTGGGTGTGCCCCATTTGCGCACTTCGACGTTCTCGCCGGCTGATTTCCCGGCGGGAACTTCAGGGCGCGGGATATTGGGAATGACACGCAGGAACGCGTTCAGCGTTTCCTGCAGCGCAGCGAGCGCGGTTTCATTTGCCTTCAGGCCATCGCCGATACCCGCCACCTCCGCCATCACCGCCGAGGTATCTTCGCTTTTGCTTTTGAGTACACCGATCTGCTTTGACATTGCGTTGCGCTTCGCCTGCAGTTCTTCCGTTCGGGTCTGCAGCAGCTTGCGTTCGTCTTCGAGCTCGCGAAACTGCGCTTCATCAAAGGCGAAACCGCGCCGCGCGAGCCCCTCAAGGACGGTGGGAAGTTCTTTTCGGAGTTGTTGAATATCAAGCATGATGAATCCTGTGAAATTTGTTTTGGTGTCGGGGGACGTCGCCCCCGCTGCGAACGTAGGCCGAAACTGCCAGTTGGGAACAGCGAAGAGATCCCGCCTAGCGGGAACGCGAGGAAGAGAAATGTGCGGGCCGGAACAATGACGTTGCAAGGCTTTTATTGATTTTCATTTCTCGTATTTTGAATCAAGCTCATGCATATGGGCAAGTTTTTCGCGAATCTTCGCTTCCAGCCCGCGGTCGGTGGGCCGATACCATTGCGGGTTTTCGATGCCGTCCGGTAAATAGGTTTCACCAGCGGCATAGGCGCCCTCTTCGTTGTGCGCATAGCGGTAATCCTTGCCCATGCCCATGGTCTTCATCAGCTTGGTTGGTGCATTGCGAATATGCATCGGCACCGGCCGCGATTCATCGTGCGCGATATGAGCGCGCACCTCGTTATAGGCCTGGTACACCGCATTCGATTTCGCCGCGACCGCCAGATAAATCACCGCCTCGGCCAGCGCCAACTCACCCTCGGGGGAGCCAAGCCGCTCATAGACGGCTGCTGCGGTTACGGCGATGTCCAGCGCACGCGGGTCGGCAAGGCCGATGTCTTCGGTCGCCATGCGAATCAGGCGCCGGGCGAGATAGCGCGGATCGGCGCCGCCGTCGAGCATGCGGCAGAACCAGTACAGCGAGGCGTCGGGGTCAGAACCGCGTACCGATTTATGCAGTGCTGAAATCTGGTCGTAAAAATTGTCGCCGCCCTTGTCGAAGCGGCGTGCGGCGCGCGTCAACACGGTTTCCACGAACTTGATGTCCACGCTGCTGCTGCGTTTGCTTTCAGCCGCTGTCGCCAGTTGCTCGTCCAGATTCAACAGAC
>JANMXS010000050.1:0-14696 GCA_031394335.1 Burkholderiales bacterium | reverse complement strand
GGTCTATGCGCGCGCCGGTTGCAACACCATCGTCTTTGAGTCCGGTGACGCACGCCGCAAGCTGCTGCCGGATTATTTCAAGCGTGGTCTCACCGATCTCGGTTTTGCAAATCGAGCCGATCGCGTTTCTGCCTGCGCCTCGCTCGAGGATATTGACTGGCCCAAGGTTGATCTGGTCGTCGAGTGCATTCCCGAGCGCCTTGATATCAAGCAGACCCTGTTTGCGGACCTGGTGCGTCGTGCGCGGCCCGATGCGATTCTGGCCAGCAACAGTTCCAGCTTTCCGATCAGCGCTATCGTCAAGGACTTGGGCACCGCGCAACGCATGCTGGGGCTGCACTTTTTCATGCCGGCGCATCTGGTGCCGCTGGTCGAAGTGGTACTGGGCCAACAAAGCGATGCCGCCCTTGCCCAGAAGTTGTACGCGTTCATGCGCGGCTGCGGCATGGTGCCGGTCATCGTCAAAAAGGATCTACCCGGATTCCTCGCCAACCGCATGCAACATGCCTTGGCGCGCGAAGCGTTTGCCTTGATCGATGAGGGAATTGCCTCGGTCGAGGATGTGGATGCCGCAGTACGCTTTGGCTTCGGGTTTCGCTTTTTGGCCGCCGGTCCGGTGCTGCAACGCGATCATGCCGGTATTGAAATTCATGCGGCCGCCGCAGCAACCATGTACCCCTCGCTGTCGGCCGCAAAGATTCCCGCCAAGGTGTTGCTCGAGAGAGTCGCTGCCGGAAAACTTGGCATGAAAACCGGCGAAGGGTTTTTCCAGTGGACGCCAGAGACAATCGCGGCCGAACGCAAGCGTTATGACGATCTGTTGCGCGCCGGGCTTAAATTAATTGCCGCGGAATTACCGCAAATCGACCCGAACGACTGAACAATCGGGTTTTGGATTTATCGGTTTGATTTGGGCCGGCGCCGCGGTCGTCATCGATTAGTGCTTGTGCCTCAATTGATTGCGCACGGCATACGCAGCTTTAATAAAGTGGTATTCAACGCTTGATCTGTCCATAAACCGCGGTCGCGATTTCCAGCAGGCGCGGCTTATCGATGGTGCCGGAGAGCGCATAGCCAAAATCCCGATCAACCCAATAGAACACGCTGATCCCGTTTTCTTCAACGAAGCGGAATGCGGTGTCACTCGCCTTCGGTTCGGTTTTCAAATAAAGCGTCAAACGCCCGCCACGTGGGTCTTCATACATGAACTGGGCAGCGGGGCCGGTTTCGCCGGGCAGCAGTCGTCCGCCCACCAGGGAATATCCCTGTTCGGTCAATGACGGCGGATGTACTTCTTTACCCAGGCGGTTGGAAAGCCATTGCACCAGATGCGCCTCCTGATCGGCGGCAACCTCAACCGGGTGGCGCTTCTCGGGCGCAAAGGTAGCGTGGGCAAGGGCTGCCCGGTGTGCGAATGCGACCGGCTGCAGGCCTGAAGCGCGGGACGCCCTTTGTTCCGGGGCGACGGACGACTGCGTTGCCGGAACCTCGCGCAGGTTCCATCCCAGTAGCGTACCCAATCCGATCCAGGCTGCAGAGGCGGCGATACGCATTAACGGTATGCGGCTCCAGCCTGCCGCTTTGGACTGGCCGGCATCGGCGATGCGCTGTGGGAGTGGTTCGTCCATCACCGGATCAAACAATTTGTGCAGTTCCTCGTGTTGACGACGATAGGCGCTGATGCGTTCCGCGTCTTGCGGGCGGGCGGCAAGATAAGCCTCGATATCCGCGCGCCTTCCTTCAGCCAGGCGACCATCGACGTAGGCCTGCAGATCTGCTTCGGTAATGGGAAGTTTCTCGTTCATTTCACGACCTGCAATTTTTGTGTAATTGGCAAACCATTCATCAATACCCGCAGCCGCTCACGTGCCCGCGACAATCGCGACATCACCGTACCCAGTGGAATGCCGAGCGTGCCGGCGACTTCTTCATAACTCAGGTCTTCGAGCGCGACCAATAGCAATATTTCGCGCTGCTCAACCGGAAGCTCGCGTAACGCGCGCTCCAGATCGCGAATCTCCAGCCCATCGCCCTGGGTGGCGCGTACCGGAATCTCGACCGTTTCATCGTCAAACGATTCCGACTCACGCTTGCTGCGCGCCTGATTGATGTGCAGGTTGTGCATGATCGAAAACATCCACGCGCGCAAATCGCTTCCGACACGGAACTGGCTGATCTTCGCCCAGGCACGCTCAAGCGTGTCCTGAATCAAGTCATCCGCGGCCGCACGATCGCCAACCAGCGCCCGCGCGTAGCGGCGCAGGCGGGGAATACAGGCGGTGATTTGAACGGCTTGGTCCATGCTGAGCAATATACGCGTCCGAATGGACGACTATTGGGGCACGACGTGCCATACGTCCTTGAAATTGTCGCCGGTTTTATCGCCAGGCTTTTTGTCGTTCGACCAGAAGTAGAGCGGTTTGCCCTTAAGCGCCCATTGTTTGCTGCCATCGTCGCGCGCGATGATGCTGTAGTCGCCTGCGGCTTTGTCACCGTCATTGGCTTTGAGTGCTGGCCATAGCGCTGCACACGGTCCATTGCATGCACTCTTGCCGCCCGTATCCTTGTCGAAGGTGTAAAGGGTCATGCCCGTGTCGGCTACCAACATGCCATCGGCTTTTTTGACAGGGGCTTCACCGGCGAAGGCGAAAGTGGTTACAGCGAAAAGTGCGGCAGCAATCAGGGCTTTGTTCATTTTGAATCTCCGGGTTGGAATGGGTTGGTAAATATCGGTTACACATGGGTAAACACCTGTGCAGACCGTTTATTCCAGCTACCCGAAAATATTTTTTAATGGCCCGCCTTGATCGGCGCCGAACTCAACCGCAGCGACATTCTAAATGCGTCAAAACGCGTCGCGCACCCGCAGATAACTCGCAAACCGCGGCAGGCCGGTGTTGGTGAGGCCGCGATAGGTATAGGTAATGGTGGCGCCAAGCGGAGGTGGATTGTTGCGCACCGCATCGCTGAAACCGGTGCCGATGGTGAAGCGTTTGCCATCCGGGGTTTCAACGCGCAACGCACCCATCATCCCCTGATACTTGCCCTTGCCGGGGAGATGTCCAACGACCACGGCCTCGGTATCGAGCAGCGGTTTCAATTTCAGCAACACATCGCTGCGCCCGGTGGTATAAAGCGCATCGGCCAGATGCAGCATCAGGCCTTCGCCGCCGGCGCGCACGACGTCATCGAGTTTGCGCTTGAGTTTTACGCGATCAGACACTTTGAATTGATCGACGGCCACCAGCTGCGGCCAATTTGTCGAGGTGACGATTTCGCGAATGCGCTGAGCACGTTCGGCAAAACTGCCGGGCGCATTGGGCAATTCGAAAATCAGGTACTTGATCTGCTGCCAATCGGCGTCGACCGGTTCGGCCTTGCGCACGAAGCCGGAGAGTTCCTCGAAGCGACCGCGCGCCAGCCAGAGTTCGCCATCGAGCGCCTGCGGCGGCAGCTTGTCGATGAACCAGCGCGGCGCATTTACCTCGCGGCCGCTGCGGAATTTCAGTACCTTGCCGTCCCAGATGGCGCGCACCCCATCGAATTTTTCGCTCACCAGATAATTGGCAGGATCGACCTCCGGGCCAAGGATATTGGCCAGCAGGATCGGCGGGGCGGATTTGTCGGCGGCGAAGCTAAGGCCGGTTGATAGCAGCAGCGCCATGCCGGCGAAACGCGTGCTGCACTTGATGAATTGACGGCGTGGCAAGGTTTGCATGAGCGTCCGCCTTTCTTAAACCGTCATTTCCCGCTTGTGCCGATCCAGCCACTTGTTGGTATCGGGCGCTTCCACCGAGCGCATTTTTTCCAGCAATGCCGGCAATTCGCCATCGACGCAAAGCGCATCGTGATGCAGCGGGCGCAAAAATTTCTCATCGCGGGCATGATCGATGAAGGCCATCAAATGATCAAAAAAACCGCCGACGTTGAGGATGCCCACCGGCTTGCCGTGATAACCCAGTTGCAGCCAGGTCAATGCCTCGAACAATTCGTCGAGCGTGCCGTAGCCGCCGGGCAGGGCGATGAAGCCATCGGCGAGATCTGTCATCAACGCTTTGCGCTCGTGCATGTTTTGCACCACATGCATTTTGGTGATGCCGGCGTGGCCGACTTCCTTGTCCATCAGCAGTTGCGGGATCACGCCGATCACCTCGCCGCCGGCGGCGAGGCAGGCATCGGCCGCCACGCCCATCAGGCCGACGCTGCCGCCGCCGTAAACCAGGCGGATTTTGCGCTCTGCAAAAGTGCGTCCAAGCAGGGCGGCAGCGTCGCGATAGACTGGGTTGGTACCGGGGCTGGAGCCGCAGTAAAGACAAATGGCATTTAAGGTATTCATGCCCGAATTATACCGGCTCCCATCCAATGCTCATGCAAGTCAGCGCGCGTCTTGTATCGATGCGCAACGTGCTATGAGCTGAATCCTAGGTGCCCAGCCAGCGCTTGAGCCTGGCATAAACCTTCGCATCGTCAAGCAGCTCGAAATGATCAAGGCCGTGCGCAATGTATTGCCGCGTCTTCGGCACGGCCAGCGTGCGCACTACGTCTTTGTGCCGGCCCAAGGCGCTCAGCAACGGCACCAGGCCGTCGCTGCCAGCCGCTTCACTGGCGGCGCCAACTTTCCTGGTTGCCGCGACCAGATAACATTTCACCTTTTCCGGCAACGAAACGATCTGCGGTCGCGCATGTGAGCGCGCAAAGCGATCGCGGCCCAGCCAATCGTCATCACTCAAATTGCCATGACGCAAATCGGTGATACCTGCGCTGCGCACCTTGCCCAGCCTGGCGAACGGCGCGGTATAGGGGCTGACGCCGAGAATGATGTCGATCCAGTTGCCGCCGCGCTCCAGCGGTGCGCCGTGATGCGGGGTGCCGAGGAATACGATTTTGCGCAATACGGTGCACCAATGGAGGTGATCAATTTCCGCAGCAGCACAGGCACTGCGCGTCACCAGCCCGCCCATGCTGTGGCCGATGATGACCAGTTCTTCAACCGGCTGCGGCCAGTGCCTGACCAGGCGTTCAAGCAAGGCCGCGAAGGTCTTGCCATTGGTGGAGATATGCAGTCCGCTGTTGTAGTGCAAATAAACCGGCGTGTAGCCGAGGTCGCGCGCCAATGCCGAGCCCATATCCTGACCGTTGCGTGCCCATTGTCGGTCGTTCATGCATAAGCCATGCACCAGCACCATGATCTTACCGCTGCATTGCGGGATGCTGGCGGCGAGTTTAGCTTTGCTCAACACCAAGGCCATACCGTCGCGGCGAATCTGCATGGTGATCGCCAGCGGGTTATTTGTCTCTGCCAGATAATCGCCCAGCACGCCGTTCAGTGCGGCATGAATGGCATCGTGCTCGATTGACGATAATGCCGATGCGGCGGATGTGCCGTCGACCTTGCGCGCCAGCATCGGCAGCAACTGGCTCAGCAATAGATCAAGCCCGCCACCTACCACCCGCGTCACGCCGCGAATGCTTTTATAGACCAGACCGGTAATGCCGGTGGTGTTGCCGCGAGGCTCCGCGCCGATGGGGGCGGCGCGGCCGGCGATATTGCGGTGCATGGCTTCCACCAGATCGGTGATGCCGGCGGTGGCGTCAACCGCAAGACGGCCCAATCCATGCAGATCGCTGCTGCGAACATGCATGGGCTTACTCATGTTGATTTTCCCTTGGCGGCGATTGATGTTCGGGCCCCAACGGTCGAGGCGGCGCAGGCTGCAGCCGCGTCCGCCTTGGTGATTCTTCGATCAGCCCAGGACAGGGCTGATCAGGCAGCGGGCTTGTCTTCCGTCGCGGGAGCCGCTTCGCCATCGGTTTCAGGGGCTTCACCCTCTTCACCTGCGGCGCCGGTTTTTTTGCGCAGTTTTTCTTCTTTTTTGGCTTTTTTCGCGAGTTCTCGCTGGCGTTTTGCGAAGTCGTAATTGGGTTTGGCCATTAGCAATCCTTTTCTATCGGGGTAGTCGCTGAAATGTGTTGAGCGCGTGTCGCAAGATTAACCGATATTCGCCAACATCCGCCGTACTTTGCGAATAATTGCATGCAGCAAGTCGAAAAGCGCTCATTTGCAAGGCTATGCACCCAGCGCCAGCGCGCCACCGCGCGCATTGGCGCGCTCATAGGCAGGGCGTGCCTGAATGCCTTGCAAGTAAGCCCATAAATGCCGGCGGCTACTGCTCAGCCCGCCACGGGCCGTCGCCGCGACCAGGGGGAAACTCATCTGGATATCCGCCGCAGAAAACTCCGTCCCGGCGAAATAGGGTGAATGGGCAAGTTCGCTGTCCATATAGTCAAGCTGCGCCGCGATCTGCGCGTCGATGCGTGCCAGCACAGGCGCAGGCGCTGAAATCACCCGCGAAAAATACAGTTTCAGCAGCAAGGGCGGCATCGCGCTGCCCTCGGCGAAGTGGAACCAGTACAGATATTTCACATGGGCGGCGCTATCCGCCGCCGGGATCAGTTTGCCGTTGCCGTATTTACCGACCAGGTACTCGATGATGGCGCCTGATTCCGCCAGCACCAATTCACCATCGCGGATGACCGGCGATTTGCCCAGCGGATGGATTTTCGCCAGCTCCGGTGGCGCCAGCATGGTCGCCCGGTCGCGCTGATAGCTGATGACTTCATAGGGCAGATTCAATTCTTCGAGCAACCATAGAATCCGGTGCGAGCGGGAATTGTTGAGGTGGTGGACCTGGATCATTGCTTCTCTTTCTGATTGCCGGGGAAACGCGCCTGCTTGTATGTAATCGACCACAGATGAGGCAAAAGGTGCCGTTGCGGCGAGTGAACAAGGCTGATTTTGCCGGATAATAGCGTGATGTTCATTGATTCCCACTGCCACCTCGATTTTCCCGAACTGCTTGCCGAGCGCGAAGCGGTTCTCAACCTGATGCGCGCCAACGAGGTCACGCATGCGTTGACCATCTCGACCACGCTCAAGACCTTTCCCGCGGTGCGCGCAGTAGCCGAGGCCAATGCCAATATGTGGTGCTCGGCGGGCGTGCATCCCGACGAGCAGGTTGACGACCATGAGCCCACGGTCGAAGAATTGCTGGAAATGGCGGCACATCCCAAAGTGGTGGCGATCGGCGAAACCGGTCTCGACTATTTTCGCCTGGTCGAGCCGCTGGACTGGCAACGCGAGCGCTTCCGCATCCACATCCGCGCCGCGAAGGCCTGCGGCAAGCCACTGGTCATCCACACCCGCAATGCCCAGGCCGATACCCTGCGCCTGATGGCGGAAGAGGGCGCAGCCGAGGTCGGCGGGGTGATGCACTGCTTCACCGAAAGCCAGGAAGTCGCCGATGCCGCCATGGCGATGAATTTTTACATTTCTTTCTCCGGCATCGTCACCTTCAAAAATGCCAAGGACCTTAAAGAAATCGCGAAGCGCGTACCGCTGGAGCGCATGCTGATCGAAACCGATTCGCCCTATCTGGCGCCGATGCCGTTTCGCGGCAAGATGAACCAACCGGGCTATGTAAAGCATGTGGCCGAGCATATCGCCGAGTTGCGCGGGATTTCGGTAGAGGCCGTGGCGAAAGCGACGACGGAGAATTTCTTCAGGCTGTTTGCGGCCGCGAAGGCCTAGTGCGGTGAAGATAACCGAGGGCGCAAGCACGGCCCGCCCTCGATTAAAAGGGAACTTCTAAAAACCCCGTCATCCCAGCGCCCCGAATGGGGTCTCCATCGACAGTTGGGACCCAGTCCCTCCAAGTGTTTGATTCAACGAAGGACTGGATTCCAGCCTGCGCTGGAATGACGATATTTTGTGCCTTCAGTAATGTTTAAAAAGCGTAGATCGCCATTCGACGGGCCTCGCCAGCCATTTTTGCCCTGAACACTGCGCCAAATGGCGTTCTACGCTTTTTTTCTTTTAGGTATTCCTCATCCGAGCCACTTTCTCAACCCATGCCTCCGCTCCGGTAAACTCCCGGCAGCGAAACAAATAAAAATTCATGGGGGCCGTTGATGTCTGATGTCATCCGCAGTTTGATCGGCGTGGCGATTCTGGTGACGATCGGTTTTGTGCTCTCGTACAACCGCAAGGCGATCAACTGGCGCACCGTGCTGGCGGCGTTGGCCGTGCAAATGGCGATCGGCGCTTTCGTGCTGTTCATCCCGATCGGCAAAGTTATTCTGGGTTCGATTGCCGGTGGCGTGACCCATGTGATCGAATTCGGTAACAAGGGCACCGAGTTCCTGTTTGGCGGGCTGGTCTCGCCGAAAATGTTCGAGTTGTTCGGTGGCACGGGCTTTGTGTTCGCGTTCCGCGTGCTGCCCACCATCATTTACGTCACTGCCCTGATCGCGGTGCTGTATTACCTCGGCATCATGCGCTGGATCATCACCATCCTCGGCATGATTTTCCAGAAGCTGCTGGGTGTGTCCAAGATCGAATCGTTCTGCGCGGTCACCACTATTTTCCTCGGTCAGAACGAAATGGGCGCGGCCGCCAAACCGTTTGTGGCCCAGCTTAAAAAGCAGGAGCTGTTCGCGATCATGACCAGCGGTATGGCCAGTGTGGCCGGTGCGGCGCTGGCGGGTTATGCGGGCCTCGGCGTGAAAATCGAATACCTGATCGCGGCTTCGTTCATGGCGATCCCCGGCGGCCTCTTGTTCGCCAAGCTGTTGTACCCAAGCACCGAAGAAAGCCAGGTGCGCTTCGACAAATTCGAGTTCGAGGAAAAACGCCCGACCAATGTGATCGAAGCCGCCGCCGGTGGCGCTGCGCTCGGCCTCAAGATCGCGGTGAACGTCGGCGCGATGCTGCTGGCCTTCATCGGCCTGATCGCCTTGCTCAACGGCGCGGTCGGTGGGATCGCCAGCTGGATGGGTTTCCAGGGTGTGAACATGGAAACCCTGCTCGGCAAAGCCTTTGGCCCGCTGGCCTATATGCTCGGCGTGTCCTCTGAAAATTCCGCCTTTGCCGGCAACCTGATCGGTCAAAAAATGATCCTGAATGAATTTGTCGCCTATGTTGGCCTCGCCCCGTATCTGCAACCGGATGCCCAGGTGATCGCGGCAGGCCTGACGGTGCTGGATGCACGCACCCAGGCAATTCTGTCGTTCGCGCTATGTGGTTTTGCCAACTTCACCTCGATTGCGATTCTCGCCGGCGCCTTCAGCACCATCGCCCCGCATTTGCGCGGCGATGTGGCGCGCTTCGGTTTGCGCGTGGTGGCGGCGGCAACTTTATCCAATCTGATGAGCGCAACGATTGCCGGAATCTTTCTGAGCCTCAGCTATTAACCGCTGTCCTGGTCGGGATGAAGCGTTATCGGTATTAATCTTTTGAGTCTGTGAAATCCATGTTTCTCGCCCAAGAAATCATTCGCAAAAAACGTGATGGCGCGCCCTTGTCGGCGACCGAAATCAAGACCTTCGTGCAAGGCATCGGCAGCGATGAAGTCAGCGAAGGGCAGATCGCCGCCTTCGCCATGGCCGTCTATTTCCAGGGCATGAACCGCGACGAACGCGTGGCCCTGACCTGCGCGATGCGCGATTCCGGTCGTGTCATCGAGTGGAAATCGCTGAACCTGCCCGGCCCGGTGGTCGACAAACATTCCACCGGCGGCGTCGGCGATGTGGTCTCGCTGATCCTCGGCCCGATGATCGCGGCCTGTGGCGGTTTTGTGCCGATGATTTCCGGCCGCAGCCTTGGCCATACCGGCGGCACGCTCGACAAGCTCGATTCGATTGCCGGTTATCAAACCAATATCAGCGTCGATAAATTCAAACAGGTGGTTAAGGAAGTAGGCGTAGCCATCATCGGCCAGACCAATGATCTGGCGCCCGCCGACCGGCGCATGTATGCAACCCGCGATGTGACCGCGACGGTGGAATCGATCCCGCTGATCACGGCCTCGATCCTCGCCAAAAAACTCGCCGCCGGGCTTGATGCGCTGGTGATGGATGTAAAGGCGGGCTCGGGTGCGTTCATGCCGACGATGGCGAAATGCCAGGAGCTCGCGCAAAGCATTGTCGATGTGGGCAACGGTGCGGGGTTGAAGACCTCGGCGCTGATTACCGATATGAACGAGCCGCTGGCGCCCTGCGCGGGCAACGCGATTGAAGTGCAGTGCGCGATCGATTTTCTCACTGGCGTTTCGCGCTCCGCGCGCTTGCACGATGTCACCATGGCGTTGGGGGTGGAACTGCTGCTCGTGTCCGGCCTTGCCGCCGATGAATCGGCGGCAAGGCAAGCACTGGCGCGGAGTTTGAGCCAGGGGCATGCGGCCGAAGTGTTCGCCAAAATGGTCGCTGCCTTGGGTGGCCCCAAGCTGCTGATGGAACGCCCGGATGTCTACTTGCCGGTTGCAGCGGTGAAGGTGCTGGTGCGTGCGCCGCGCGATGGCATTATTTCGGCAATCGATACGCGTGCGCTTGGCATGGTGGTGGTTATGCTTGGTGGTGGCCGGCAGCGCGCCGCCGATAAAATCGATCCATCGGTGGGCATTTCGGAATTTACCGCGCTGGGCACCGTTGTCAGGTCGGGCGATGCGCTGGCCATTGTGCATGCGCGCGATGCCGATGCCGCCGCAGTCGCCGCCGCCAAAATTGCGCAGGCCTATACGATCACCAATGTCGCCACGCCAGAGCGCGAAACCCTTTATCGCGTAATTCGCTGAAACTGAAACCGAGGCTGAAGCCCGCATGACCACGCCCGCCGACGTCCTGCGTTTTGAAGAGCTCACGCTCAACACCGCACCCGCCATTCACCAATATTTTTACGATGGCTGGGTGTTGCGCGCCTCCGGCGGCGACTCGCGCCGTTCGAACAGCGTGACTGCACTTTATCCCTCTACTCTGCCGCCGGAAGAAAAATTGGCTGCCTGCGAAGCCTGGTTCGCCAAGCAGGGGCAGACGCCGATGTTTCGCCTGACCGATGCGCTATCCCCGCCTGGACTCGATAGCCTGCTCGACGCACGCGGCTATCAGCGCGAAATCAACACCGTGGTGATGACCATGCCGCTGCATGGTGTTGGCGACGCCGCTGCGCCCGCACCCGCGCCTGCACCTGGTTTGCGTTTGATCGAGCGCAATATCAGCGACGGCATCGCCGATGTGCATCGCATCAAAGGCACCCACAGCGCTGACGCCGCGCGCGACATCGAGCGCCAGAAGTTATGGCAGGGCGCACAGATTTTTTTGAGCCTGCGCAGCATCAACGGCCTGCTTTGTTGCGGCATGGCGCGCGTTGAAAACGGCCATGTCTGCCTCTTCAGCCTGCGCACCGCACCGGCAGAACAGGGCAAGGGTTATGCAAAATTGCTGGTCGCGCATCTGCTGGCCTGGGGCCGCGAGCAGGGCGCGCATACTGGCTTTCTGCAAGTTGATGAAAACAATATGCCGGCGATTGCGGTATATCGGCGCTTTGGTTTTTTGCCGCGCTATCCTTACTGGCAACGCATCGGTCCACAGGAAAAAACATGAGTGATGATCTCGACAAACTCGCTGCCCAGGTTGGCGCGGTGCTCAAAGCCAAGGGCGAGAAACGTGCGCGCGGCGCCAAAAGCCTGTTGCTGGCAACTGCGGAATCCTGCACCGGCGGCGGCATCGCCGAGGCAATCACGCGCATTCCCGGCAGTTCGGCCTGGTTCGACCGCGCCTTTGTCACCTATTCCAACGAGGCCAAGGTAGAGATGTTGGGCGTCGAATCGAATGCGATCGATCGATATGGGGAGGTGTCGGACGCCGTGGTCCGGCAAATGGCGGAAGGCGCGCTGGCCCGTTCCAAAGCCCATTTGGCGGTGGCCGTAACCGGCGTTGCCGGGCCTGGCGGCGGCACCGTGGACAAGCCAGTCGGGACCGTCTGGTTTGCCTGGGTGGTGCGGGATAAGTCAATCGTTTCAGAGCGTTGCGTGTTTTCCGGGGATCGGGCGGCGATCCGACACCAAACCATCGTTCATGCCCTCTCCAAACTCCTGCATAATTGAGGTTGTAGCCCAAGTTGTCAGGCCCAAACGCACCGTTCGGTACGTTTCCCGCAAAAAATTCTTGCAACCGGCAAAACTTTTCGGTACTGTACGGAAATACAGGCTGTACACAAATACAGCTGTTTGGTGATTTCCAACCATTTATTTCCAACGTACAGCCGGGAGCCCTGCCATGAACATGATGGATAAAAACGCGATGGACGAAAACAAATCAAAAGCCCTGCAAGCCGCGCTTTCGCAGATCGAAAAGCAGTTCGGCAAAGGCTCGATCATGAAAATGGGCGAGGGCAGTATCGGCAACGACATCATCCCGGTTTCCACCGGCTCGCTGGGGCTGGATATCGCCCTCGGTATCGGCGGCCTGCCGCGTGGTCGTGTCTGTGAAATCTACGGTCCGGAATCCTCGGGCAAAACCACGCTGACCCTGCAAGTCATTGCCGAAATGCAAAAGACCGGCGGCACCGCGGCCTTTATCGATGCCGAACACGCGCTCGATCCGACCTACGCTCAAAAGCTCGGCGTCAATATCAACGACCTGCTGATTTCGCAGCCGGACAACGGCGAACAAGCCCTCGAAATCGCCGATATGCTGGTACGTTCCGGCTCGGTGGACATCGTGGTGATTGACTCGGTGGCAGCACTCACGCCGCGCGCCGAGATCGAAGGCGAGATGGGCGATTCGCATATGGGCCTGCAAGCGCGCCTGATGTCGCAAGCGTTGCGCAAACTCACCGCCAATATCAAGCGCTCCAATACGCTGGTGATTTTCATCAACCAGATCCGCATGAAAATCGGCGTGATGTTCGGCAACCCCGAAACCACCACCGGCGGCAATGCGCTCAAGTTCTACGCTTCCGTTCGTATTGATATCCGCCGCACCGGCGCCATTAAATCCGGTGAAGAAGTGATTGGTTCCGAAACCCGCGTCAAGGTGGTGAAGAACAAGGTGGCGCCGCCGTTCAAGACCGCCGATTTCGACATTCTCTATGGCGAAGGCATTTCCCGCGAAGGCGAGATTATCGAGCTGGGCGTGATCCACAAGATCGTCGATAAATCCGGCGCGTGGTACGCCTATAAGGGCGAGAAAATCGGCCAAGGCAAGGACAACACCCGCAACTTCCTCAAAGACAACCCGGCCATGGCGCAGGAAATCGAAGCCAAGATCCGTGCTGCCGTCGGTGTCGCCGGCGGTGGGGTTGCCGTGGCGCCCAAGAAAGACGAAGACGAGTAATTTTTTATCGGTGACGCCCCAAGCGTCGCTGCACAGTTCGATGGTTGGGCCGCACGTAGTTGCCACTGGGGTTGTTACTCCAGTGGCAATGTAGAGCGGCCTTTTTTTCGTCTGCGCATCGTCCGCATATTTACCTTGCACCGGCCATTCATGTGAACTCAGCCAAGCCAGACAAGCCCGAAAGCCGCGAGCTCGTCTCCAAGGCGCTCGCCATGTTGTCGCGCCGCGATATGAGCCGCAGTGAGTTCATCACCAAGCTCATCGCGGCCGAATACAGCAAGGAAGACGTTGAGGCGGTGGCCGATTGGTGCGCCTCGGAAGGTTTTCTGAACGAAACCCGCTTTGCCGAGGGCAATGCACGCCGCCTGGGGGTGAAATACGGCGCCAGACGCGTCGGCGCCACGCTGAAACAGAAAGGCGTGCCGGAAGAAGTTGTCGCGGAAACCGTGGCCGCGCTGAAAGACACCGAGCTCGCAAGGGCCCAGGCGCTTTGGTTGCGCAAATTTCATGAGCCGGCGAGTGATAGCAATGAACGCAACCGGCAGATCCGCTATTTACAGTCGCGCGGCTTTGGCTTCGATGTGATCAAGAAGGTCATTACCGGCGTGGTCGATGAGGACTAGCGTGACAAATGCAGGCTTCCGGGATCAGCGCGCAGCACCCGAGCCAAGCCCGGGCGTTTAAACAGCGGTGTGTGCCGAAGCGGCTGGGTTGCCGGCGCGAAGGCGCTGGCAGGGTGGAAGGCTGCCTAAAGCGACGGCGCAGCAGCAACAGTTTCGATCGACGCGGTCCGCTCTATTGCGCCATGCGATGGCCTTGCAGCCTGGTCGCGCACCACATTCGGCTGCGTCAAGCGCAGCAGTGTTTCGCCCGCGTCCGGGTCAACGCTCAGCCACACCATCGGCATGGCCGCCAGAATGAGCGCTCCAAATAAAACCCACATACGTCGCGTCATGTTTGCAGTTCTTTATTGTTCTTAGGAAAAACTCCCGGATAGATAAAATGTATCACACCGCACCTCACAATTTGCAGCTAGTTTGAAAAGCTTTGTAAATCGCGGTCAGACTGGGGCTAGGGGCGGGGCGTATAATTTATGATTGATTTCATTAAGAATTTCCCCATGGCCAAAGTCTCTACGCTACCCAGTCTCAAATCCGTTCAGGGCAGCGCCCACGATGCCGAGCGCAATCCCGGCACCCGCTTCGATCTCGGCCCGGTCAAGGATGTGCGCGTTAACCGCAGCGCCATCGAGCGCCGTGCCGCCAGCCTCGGCACCCGTCGTACCGTCAAAAAAGACTGGCAAGCCGCGTGGCTGCTGCATGCCGTCACCAATATCGATCTCACCACGCTCTCCGGTGACGACACCCCCGGCACCGTGCGCCGCCTGTGCGCCAAAGCACGTCAGCCGATTCGCAGCGAGCTGCTGAACGACCTGGGTGTGCCCGGCCTCAAGCTCACCACCGGCGCGGTTTGCGTCTATCACCAGTTCGTCGCCACCGCCGTTGAGGCGCTGCAAGGTTCCGGCATTC
>JANMXS010000049.1:0-5148 GCA_031394335.1 Burkholderiales bacterium | reverse complement strand
CTTAATATCGAACACGAGCGGTAAACCATGATTCGAGCAATCCCAATTTTTGGGGGCGACTTTTCTGCTCCCGCTACTTCAGTCGGCCGATTTGAGTTGGCAGCGTTTTTTTTCGCTGTGTTGCTGTGCCTATCGCCGTCGTCTCAAGCGCAATTGGTGATCGATGTCACCACCAGTGCCGGGCGCCAGATTCCAATTGCCCTGGCGCCATTCGCCAATGAAGCTGGCGCCCCGCAAAATATCACGCCGATCATCAGCAACAACCTCGTACGCACCGGCCTGTTCCGCATCGTCAATACGAGCGGGCTGAGCGTATTGCCAAGCGAGCCATCCGAGATCAACTTTACCGATTGGTCTGCGCGTAGCGCCGAGGCCTTGGTGATAGGTGGTATCTATACGCTTGCGGACGGCCGTTACGAAGTGCGTTTTCGCTTGTTCGATGTCGCCAAGCAGAATCAGATGGCGAGCCTTTCCTATACCGTTTCCGCCTCGCAGTTGCGCGCCACGGCGCACAAGATTTCGGATGAGATATACGAAAAAATGCTGGATGAGCGCGGTATTTTTTCCACCAAAATTGCTTACGTGCTGAAGCGCGGGCCGCGTTTTGAACTGCAGGTTGCGGATGCCGACGGTTTCAATCCGCAAACCGTGCTGTCCTCGCTTGAGCCGATCCGCTCGCCGAAATGGTCGCCGGACGGCAACAAGCTGGCTTACGTCTCGTTTGAAAGCCGCAAATCGACCGTGATCGTGCAGGACCTGGCGACTGGCCAGCGTAAAACCATCGCGAATTTCCGTGGTGACAATTACGCACCCAACTGGTCGCCCGACGGTTCGAAGCTGGTCGTTTCGCTGTCGAAGGATTCGGTCTCGCAGATCTACGTCATTTCAGCCAGTGGCGGCGACGCGGTTCGCGTCACCGAGAGCAATGGCATTGACACCAATGCCACCTTCACGCCGGACGGCAAGGACATTATTTTCGTCTCCGATCGCTCCGGCGGCCCCCAGTTATACCGCGTCCCGGCAAGTGGCGGCACGCCGCCGCAGCGGCTGACGTTTGAGGGTAACTACAATGTGAATCCGCGCATGAGTGCGGATGGGAAACTGGTCGCATTCGTCAATCGCGATGGCGGGAAATTGCGGATCGCGACCCTGGAGCTTGCCACCTCACAAATAAATATCCTGACCGAAGGCCCGCTGGATGACAGCCCAAGTTTTTCGCCCAATGGCCGTACGATTCTTTTCGAGTCGAAAGCGGGTGGACGCGGCACCCTTGGTTCGGTATCGGTTGATGGTCGCGTCAAGTCCAGGCTGACGTCCCAGGCTGGCGATGTGCGCGAACCGGCTTGGGGGCCTTATGGCTCGGCGGGCGTAGTGCGCTAGCGAACAAAGGCCTGTGCCCAGCGCGTGCATAATATAGAGTGTCGGGTACCAGTCGGTGTTCGTTCAGGCTTGATGGCAAGCATGGTTGTGGGCAGATTCTGGATCGCTTTGGCAGGATTTTTTCTTGGAGAAAATGATGAATAAATTACTGATCCCCCTGGGTTTTGTTGTGTTGCTTGCGGGCTGTGCCAGCAAGGGTCCCGCTTCCGACGTTCCGGTGGAAACCCGCGACGCCGCGAATACGGCATCGACGGTGCAGACGCCCAATACGCAGGGCGTGCAGAACACGCCCGTCGTCGGCAATACTCTGAAGTCCGACCCGCTCAAGGACCCAAACAATATTCTGTCGAAGCGGATCATTTATTTC
Organism: Burkholderiales bacterium; assembly: GCA_031394335.1. Lineage (GTDB taxonomy): Bacteria > Pseudomonadota > Gammaproteobacteria > Burkholderiales > Usitatibacteraceae > UKL13-2. The sequence continues at coordinate 3,401 of JANMXS010000049.1, read as the reverse complement.
GACTACGACAAGGATGCGGTTAAGTCCGAATTTGCCAGCATCGTACAGGCGCACGCCAAATTTCTGACTGAAAATCGTGGTCGAAAAATCCGCCTGGAGGGTCACGCCGACGAGCGCGGTTCGCGCGAGTACAACATGGCGCTGGGTCAGCGCCGCGCGGAAGCGGTACGCAAGGCCACCACTGTGCTGGGTGTGAACAGCGACCGGATCGAGACCATCAGTTTTGGTGAAGACAAGCCGAAATCGACCGGGCATGACGAATCGGCATGGGCACAAAATCGCCGTGTCGAGATTGTTTACGACGGCGAGTGACCAGTCTAGCGAGCAAGAACATGCGCCTGATGCGATGGATGGCAGTTATTGCGGCGATGGTGTTCAGCATGAACGCCGTCGCCGGGCTGTTTGACGATGAAGAGGCGCGCAAGGACCTCAAAAATTTGCGAGCGCTGGTTGAGCAGCAGAATCGCGACAGTGAGGCAAAGTTTCAAAAGCTCGATGAATCCATCAAGAACATCGGCATCATTCAATTGCTCAACCAGATTGAGCAATTAAATGCGGAGATTGCTCGCCTGCGCGGTCAGATTGAAGTCCTGGCCAATCAGAATGATCAGTTGGGCAAGCGGCAAAAGGATTTCTATCTCGACATCGACACGCGGTTGCGCAAGCTTGAAGGTGTGCCGGCTGATGTTGTCACGCCGGCGGCCCCGGCAAGTGCTGGAACGCCTTCAATAGCAGGCTCTGCGGCTACTCCGCCGAACGTCCGTCCCGCGCCGTCCGCTGCCAGCAAGGAGCAGGAGAGCAAGGCCTATGATGTGGGCTCGACCCTGTTTCGCCGCGGCGATTTTGTCGCGGCAATTCGCGCCTTCGAGTCATTCAAGATGGATTTCCCGGGAAGCGCGTTGAGTCCGAACGCCCAGTACTGGATCGGCATCAGTTATTTCAATCTCAAGGATTATTCCAATGCGCGGGCTGCACAGGAAGCGTTGTTGAAGACGTATCCGGATGCGCCCAAAGTGCCGGACGCATTGCTTGCCATCGCCAGCGTGCAGGGCGAAATGGGTGACAATGGCTCCGCACGAAATACGCTCGAAGATATAATTGCCCGATATCCGGGTTCCGAAGCCGCCACCAAGGCGCGAACGCGGCTCGGGCAGCTTCGACGATAACGTCCCACAGTCCCATGACCTCTACGATCACGATTCCTGCCGCCATTCCGCGCGCCGCCGAAGGTAAAGCCACGACGGGGGATGTTGTCGCCGAGAAAAAATCAGCGCGAACCGATGAGTTGCGTATCAACGAAATTTTCTTCTCCCTGCAGGGCGAGTCGAGCCGGGTCGGGCTGCCAACGGTCTTCGTGCGTTTGACGGGGTGTCCACTGCGTTGCGGATATTGCGATACGGCGTATGCATTTCACGAGGGCAAGACGCGGCTGCTTGCCGGGATACTTGCCGAAGTTGCAACCTATGGAACTCGCTACGTGTGCGTGACTGGCGGCGAACCGCTGGCGCAACGAAATTGTCTGCGTCTGCTGTCCAGCCTGTGCGATGCGGGCTATTCGGTATCGCTTGAAACCAGCGGTGCGATCGATATTTCTGAAGTGGATGCACGCGTCTCGCGGATCATGGACATCAAGACTCCGGGCTCGATGGAAGTCGAAAAAAATATTTGGGAAAATATTGGCTTTCTTACGACTCACGATGAAATAAAATTCGTCATCACCAGCGAAGCAGATTATCTCTGGGCGCGTGAATTGTTGCGCACCCGGAAATTAAACGACATCTGTCCCGTGCTGTTTTCGCCCTCGTTCGCCGATGTGACAGCCATGCACCTGGCCGAGTGGGTGCTGCGTGATCAACTGCCGGTGCGTATGCAGGTGCAATTGCATAAAGTCATCTGGGGCGAAAAGCGCGGCGTATAGAGAGGCATTCGGTGAAAAAAGCGGTGGTAATGTTGTCCGGCGGCCTTGATTCCGCCACGGTGCTGGCAATGGCGCGCGAGCAGGGATATGAAACCTATGCGCTGTCGTTTGATTATGGCCAACGCCATCGATCGGAATTGCAGGCCGCAGCGCGCGTTGCCGGCGTATTGGGCGCGAGCGAACATCGCGTAATCAAACTCGACCTCACCGGCTGGGGCGGCTCCGCGCTGACGGATCAGCGCATTGCCGTGCCGACCGCACTGGCGGCCGGTATCCCGGTGACTTATGTGCCGGCGCGAAATACCATATTTTTGTCACTGGCGCTGGCGTGGGCAGAAACACTCAGCGCGCTGGATATTTTTGCGGGCATGAACGCGGTGGACTATTCCGGTTATCCCGATTGCCGGCCGGAATATGTCGCCGCGTTCCAGGCAATGGCGCGTCTCGCCACCAAAGCCGGAGTTGAAGGCGGTGAAATCACCATCCGTACACCCGTCATCAATATGAGCAAAGCCGATATCGTTCGCGAAGGCTCGAGGCTGGGTATTGATTATGCGATGACCGTCTCTTGCTATCAGGCGGATATTGATGGCCGTGCCTGCGGGGTTTGTGATTCCTGTCGCCTACGCAAGGAGGGCTTTCTGGCGGCAGGGCTGGCGGATCCAACGCGCTACGCCTTAGCGCCGCCCCAACGGCGAACAGCGGATTGACGATGGCAAGGCGTAAAATACCGTCTCGGCCATTTCAAATGACAACGGATCCTTGCGCATGAGCACTGCCCCCAATCTCGCCGCCACGGTCGCATGGCTGGGCTTTGCGGTTGCCTTTATTCTCGGTGCGATTTCGCAGCGGACCCAGTTCTGCACCTTGGGCGCGGTGTCTGACATCGTCAACATGAACGATTGGTCGCGCATGCGCATGTGGGTGCTGGCCATGGCGGTGGCGATCATCGGTGCCCAGGTGTTATATGCGCTGGGGCTGGTTGACCTGTCGAAATCGTTCTATGCACGCCCCAATATCACCTGGGCTTCCTATGCGGTAGGTGGAGCCATGTTCGGCGTTGGCATGACCCTCGCATCAGGCTGCGGCAGTCGCACCCTGGTACGAATTGGTGGTGGTAACGTCAAATCGCTGGTGGTCCTGGTTTTTCTGGGCGTAGCTGCCTACATGACGATCAAAGGCCTGTTCGGTGTATGGCGCGTCAGCTATCTGGATGTGCTCAATGTTGATGTTTCGGCACGCGGGCTGGCGACCCAGGATGCCGGTACGCTGCTGAGCGCCTGGGGAATCGAGCGGAACACCGCACAGCGGGTATGTGCGGGCGTAATTGCCGTGGGGATGCTCGCATTTGTACTAAAGAGCGCAGACTTCCGTAAGAATCTGGATGGCTGGCTTGGCGGTTTGGGCTATGGGCTCGCGGTTGTTGCCGGCTGGTACATTACTGCGCACATTGGCTACGGGGAAAATCCCGAGACGCTGGAGA
>JANMXS010000048.1:0-4977 GCA_031394335.1 Burkholderiales bacterium | reverse complement strand
TCATGGGCTTGGAGCCCTACCCCTACATGGTGCTCGCGGGATTCGTTGAGTTCAACGTGATTTTCCTGTTGCTGGGTGCAGCATCCATCGTCACTCGAATGATCGCGCTGGCCCTCGAGTCCGTCTTCATATTGGCCATCTTCAAATTCGGTCTTATCGACGCCATCGGACACTTGATGATCATCGCGATTCTGTTCGTTATGATCGTGCGCGGGCCGACCGAGGCGCGCAGCATCCTGTGTCTTCGTGAGAAGTCGATCTGGATGGAGGCGTACTTCATGACGGGCCTCTATTACTTTGCGTTCGTCAATGTCTTCCTGATGTATTACGGCTTCCATTACTTGTACTACGGCGTCTGACCGACGTGCCGGCGTCAGCGGGAGAACCCCGTCTCCATTTGAGAGGCAGTAGAAGTTTGTCAAATACTTAGCAGCGAGAATTTACCAGAGCAACACGGAAACAGCGCATTCCCCGGCAGGCTATATTCTTGAGTAGTGCTTACAATATCTGGAGGTCCGACATGAACAAAAAAATTGAATGGCTGGCAGTGCCATTGGCGATTTTGGGCTTGCTAACTGGCTGTTCCCGTAGTAACAACCAGGATCCGCCAATGGTCGCGCCGCCGACGGTGCAGACGACCGACCAGAAACTGGCTACATTAATTACGGCTGCCGCATTGAAGGGGGACGCGATCGAGTCCTTGGGCGGGCAGGCGGGTGCACCAAAGATTCCCGCGATCACTGGCGAAACCGACACGGCGTTGAAGGGCAAGGTCGACCTCGGCAAATTACTGTTCTTTACTAAGGAAATGAGTTTCGACCGGACGGTCGCCTGTGTGACCTGTCATCATCCGGTCCTCGGCGGCGGCGACAACGTCGCGCTGCCGGTTGGCGTTGATCCAAACAGTCCGGATCTGTTCGGACCAGGACGCCTACGGGTGATGGTGGGAGACGGTTTGGGCCCAAACCAGATTCCCCCCTTCGCGTCGAACGGTGTAGCGGGTAACCCGGCGATGCCGCGGAATTCGCCGACCGTTTTCGGTTTGGCTTTCTGGGATAAGTCGATTACCTGGGACGGCACCGTCACCAGCGAAAAAAGTAGCAAGGGCCGCGCCGGCACCGACAGCCGTATCATCGCGCCGATCGACTTGCCGCCGGTTAATTACAACCCCGTATTAACGAACACGGTGGGAACGCGTTTCGATTTGAACGCGCTGGCCTCGATCAGCTATAGCGCCAAGTTCGACGATGCAATGCTGGTGAGCGCAGGGCACGGCATGTTCCCGGCGTCCGTTGCCCCAGCCATGCGCGGAAAGGGCTTCCGCGCAGGAACCTGCGGCAGCAACGCTCTGGACGTCCCGGCACCTTCATGTACGAGCGGTAGCGGTGTTGCGGGCGGTAATTACACGGATCTCGATATTCGCAAACTGATTGCAGCGCGATTCAATACGACAGTGTGGGCACCGTATTTCACCGCAGCCTTCGGCGACGCCAATGCCACTGCAAATAGAGTTTCCTCGGCGATTGCCACCTACGAACGCACGCTGACTTTTACACAGACACCGTGGCGCTCGTACGTCAAGGGAACCACCACGGCTCTTTCTGACGGCCAAAAGCGCGGCGCGCTACTTTTCTTCGACAATATAGCCAACGGTGGCGCTAACTGCGCCTCGTGTCACAAAGGCGATTTCTTTACCGACGAGAACAACTATGTTCTGGCGGTACCGCAGATTGGTCGCGGAAAGGGCGACGCCAATTCGCCGACGGACAACAATGATGACTGGGGTCGCGCGCACGTCACGGGTATCGACACCGACAAGTACGCATACCGGGTGCCAACTCTGCTCAACGTTGAGGTGACAGGCCCTTACGGCCACAGCGGCGTGTTCGACACGTTGGAGGGAATAATTCGTCACCACTTGAACGTCGCGCAAAGCGTAACTGCATTCAATACCGCGATCGACGATGGAAGCCTGGGAACCAGGCTGCAAACGGCCTACGGTCCACCCATCGATTTAAAACGAGCCAAGGACCACACCGGATTTGCACTCGACCGTCTACAGGCGCAGCGCACGGCCAAACTGGAAACGATCAACGACGTCACGCTGTCCAGCGCGCAGGTGGCTGATCTCGTCGAGTTCTTGAAGGCTTTGACCGATCCCTGCACGAAGGACAAGGCATGCCTGGCGAAGTGGGTGCCGCAGACGACCGACATCCTGCTGGCCCCCGCAACCGCGAGCAGCCTCAACCTCGTTTGCCCGCAGGACAAGAACGGTGCGGCGCTAATCGCGACTCAGCTTTGCCCAGCCGCACCTTAAGTTGGTGCCAGTTATCAGGCACGTTGTAGAAAAAGCAGGGCATCCGACCGAAAAGCGGATGCCCTCTACCATTCACTCGAGCCCAGGTTTGCCGGAGACGATCGGGCCAGGATCGTAAAGCGGCTGTTGCAAAGCCGGCGCAGATGCTTTCGCGAGCCCGGTTTCTCCTGCCAATAGCGCCGCCAAACGAACCCTGATTGCGAGGCCTCCGCGCTCCAGTTCGACCTCATCGGCCTGGATCCTTCCGACGCGCCACCCTGCGACCGTGTCGCCGGTACGCGCCGCCTCGGCCGCCTTGTTGGCTACCGACAGCAGGACCACGCTTTCCGTTGCTTGCGATGAAGCTACGATGCCGATCAAACGCAGGTCAGACGCAGGTGCCGGGGCTGGGTCAATCAACGCGGCGGCCGACGCAGCCGAGGCTACCGGCCAGGCGGCTTCCGGAGGATCCACGAAACCTATTCTGTCCGTAGTCCGTATGGTTTTCGCCAGTGCGCTCGATCCGGCTGGGTCCGGCATCCTGATGAAATACGATCCAGCTGCGAACCCAACTGACACCAGTGCCAGCACCAGAACGACAACTACAGGCAAGTGTAATTTCATTGGACTTGAACTCCACCAAGACGGCGTTTGATCTGGGAGTTATAACGGACCCTCGTGCGTTGGCAGCAATAATGGACTGCTATACGTGCTGAAAGACGATTTTTGCGCTTGCGTTGTCAGCAACCCACCACGTGGCACGGTACCATGAAATGGGGTAAGGTAATTACGATTCAAAAGCCAGCTTTATCCATGACCACCTCTCCGTTGGATGCCGCCCTGTTCTGGTTCCGCCGTGATTTGCGCGCAACCGACAATGCGGGTCTTTATCATGCCTTGAAATCCGCCCGGCGCGTGTACTGCGTATTTGTATTTGATCGCGCAATTCTCGATGCCTTGGCCAACCGGCAAGACCGGCGCGTCGAGTTCATTTGGGAAAGTGTTCGCGAACTGCGTGCAACATTGCAGACACTGGGCGGCGGATTGATGGTCTGCCATGCGCGCGCCGATGAAGTGATTCCGAGATTGGCGCGTGAGCTTGCAGTAGATGCCGTTTTCACCAACGATGACTACGAGCCGGACGCCATCGCCCGCGATTTGACAGTCCGCGACACGCTCATGCAAAGCGACATCGGCTTTCATTCTTTCAAAGACACGGTGATTTTTGAAAAGAACGAAGTGCTCACGCAGGTCGGCGGAACCTACAGCGTATTCACGCCGTACAAAAACGCGTGGCTGAAAAAACTGGACGGCGATCAGCTTAAATCCTATCCGGTTGAAAAATACCGCGCGCATTTTGCCAGGCCGCCATCCAGCGAAATGCTGATGCCTTTGGCGGCAATCGGATTCGAACGCACCAACCTGAAAGCGCTTGGCATCGAAGGCGGCGAAAATGCGGCGCGACAACTACTGGCCGATTTTGTCCGCCGTATCGCCGACTACAAAACCGCGCGCGATTTACCCGCAGTGAAAGGTGTGTCGTATTTATCGGTACACAATCGCTTCGGCACCATTTCGATACGCGAGCTGGCGCGCACCGCGCATGCCGAAATACGGAAGTCTCGTGATGGAAAAATGGGCGCGGCGACCTGGCTGTCGGAATTGATCTGGCGTGACTTTTATGTGCAGATTCTGTATCACCATCCGCATGCGGCGCAGTCAGCATTTCGCCCTGAATACGATGCTATTGAATGGCCGAACGACAAGGCGTTGTTCGCGGCGTGGTGCGAAGCACGAACCGGCTATCCGATCATCGACGCGGCGATGCGGCAAATCAATGAGACCGGCTATATGCACAATCGGCTGCGCATGATCGTCGCCAGTTTTCTGGCCAAAGACCTGTTGATCGATTGGCGCTGGGGCGAAAGATATTTCGCAGACAATCTGAATGATTTTGATTTGTCAGCCAACAATGGCGGCTGGCAATGGGCCGCGTCGACCGGCTGTGATGCCCAGCCATATTTCCGCATTTTTAATCCGGTCACGCAATCTGAACGCTTTGACCCGCAGGGGAAATTCATTCGCCGCTATCTGCCCGAACTGAAAACCTGTCCGGATAAATTCATCCACGCGCCGTGGACCATGCCTGCACTGGAGCAAAAAATATGCGGCATGGTCGCCGGGAAAGACTATCCAGCGCCGATTGTTGACCATGCGACGCAGCGGGTGGCGGCGTTGGCGCTGTATGGCAAGATAAAAGGAAAACTCTAGAATTGGCATGGTTTTGCAGCCATTTATCAGCTACAAGCCGCGCCAATGCTAGATTTTATATTATTTTTAGCGTGTAATGCACGACGCTGTCCCATCACCAATAATATGCTTGTCACATCCGCGAACTCCCTCCCCGCGTATCGATTGCAGCGTCACCCGTTTCTCTTTTTGTCAGGATCCCGTTCATGAAACTACTTGCTTCATTTTTAACCGCGATTGTGTTTTCATTTTGCTCTGCCACCGTATTTTCACAAACGTTGAAACCGCTTGAATTTGGCGTCGGCCTGTTTCAACCCGACAAAGAAAAAAACGACGCGACCTACAAACCACTGGCTGACTATCTTTCCAGGCAACTCGGTCGCGAAGTGCGCCTGCGTACCGTGGACTCGTGGGAAGGGCTGGCGAAGTCG
>JANMXS010000047.1:0-8320 GCA_031394335.1 Burkholderiales bacterium | reverse complement strand
AGCAGGTCGAATTCCTGGCGGACGTAGCCGGTGGTCTTGTTCAGGTTCGAGTAGGTGGCAAGCGTCTTGAGCACGGTGTTGGCGCTATTACGCACGGTCACCGTCAACTTGTCGTACGCGGTCGCGGTGGTCGTCTCGGCCGTATCGATGCCGAGGAAGAACACCAGTTTGACCGCGGTGTCGGTGGCCGCGAGGGTTACATCCTGATAGGCGAAGTCGGTGTGGGCCGCGCCATAGCCATCCAGCCAGGCATACCAGGTTCCCGTGTTCGGTGTGCGTCCGGTACTGTTGGTGATGACACCGCTGCTGATTGTCCAGTTGCCATTGAGGCCCAGCTCGAAACCGGGGTTCTTCAGCAACTGTGTGGTGGTGCCGGGAACCGGCGGAGGCGCCGCTGCCAGCAGTGAATACAGCAGCAGATTCGGCGAGCCGACCACGTCGGTGATTTTATTCGTCGTGGCGCTGTCGCGGATCGCCGCCCACACCGTTGACGGCGACGCCGTCTTGTTGGTTTCGAGATACAGCGCGGCTACGCCGGTGACATGCGGCGTGGCCATCGAGGTGCCGCTGATGGTATTGGTCGCGGTGTCGCTGGTGTACCAGGCGGAGGTGATGTTCAAGCCCGGTGCAAAAATATCCGTGCACGATCCAAAGTTGGAGAACGTAGCGCGGGCGTCGGTGGAAGTTGAGGCATTGACGGTGATCGCCTCGGCCACATCTGCCGGCGAACTGGTGCAGGCGTCGGCATTGCTGTTGCCGGAAGCGACCGCATAAGTTACGCCGTCGGCGATCGAATTGCGGACGGCGGTATCCAGCGCCGTGCTGAGGCCGCCGCCGAGGCTCATATTGGCCGTGGCAGGCGCGCCGGCGACGTGGTCGGCGGTGACCCAATCAACGCCGGCAATGACCCCGGAATTGCTGCCGGAGCCGGTGCAGTCGAGCACACGTACGGCAACCAACGTGACGCTTTTAGCCACGCCATAGGTTGCGCCACCGACCGTGCCGGAGACATGGGTGCCATGCCCGTTGCAGTCGTTGCTGCCATTGCCGTCGCTGATCGCGGTATAGCCGTCAATGGCGCGACCGCCGAACTCGCTATGCGTTTTGCGGATGCCGGTGTCGATGATGTACGCTTTGACGCCGAGCCCCGAAGCGTTGTACCCATAGAGGCCGTCGAGAGGCAGCGCGCGCTGGTCGATACGGTCGAGCCCCCAGGTGGCCCCGGATTGTGTGGCGCCGAGATGGACTTCGCCGTCTTGCTCAACGAAGGCGACCTGCGGGTTGCGCGCGAGAGCGCGTGCGGCGGCTTCGGGAAGCTCGATTGAAAAGCCCTTGATCGCGCGCTCGTAAACGTGATCGAGGCGCCCGCCATGGATATTCGCCAATGCGGCACTGGCGGCACGCACATCGCGAACGGCATGGTCGTCCAACACCACGATATAACGGTTAAGGATGGGTTTGCCGACTTTTCTGAAGTCGCCCTGTCCGCCTGCGAACGCAGCGCTGATGGCGCCGCAGCACAAGAGAACCAGTAGAAATATTCGTTTCATTTTGACCTTTCTTGTTGAGTGGTTTGCTAAGGGTGAAGCTTGTTTTGAAACGCCGATGCCCGCATGCGATTTCTTGATAGTTCGCTTTATGCAGTTGGTGATGCGACGGCGCGTACGCACGCAAAGGCAGGCAGAACTTAGCACTCGTGCTTTTGTACGTCGATGCTTAAGCGATAATTTTGTGTGCATGTTGCACGGCGGCCACAGGGATTTCCCCTAGGGGCTTGTTGAAATTCGATACGAGATGCGCACCGCGTTCGCTACGGAGTACTTCCCCCTTTGCAAAGGGGGATGGAGGAGGATTTAGGGCGGTCATCGTGGCGCAACCACCGAAAATCCGCCCAACCCCCCTTTTGAAAAGGGGGGAATGTCGCTTCGGCAACAGTGGTCAATATCGAGTAGTAAAGGTTGAGAATTTCAACAAGCCCCTAGAGACTTCGCGGGGAAAAAATTGTGCCTCGGTGCATTGGGCTCAGAGTCTCCGCAAAATAATGCGCGTCGCCTGATCCTGATTTGCTTCACCAAGATTGGGGGCGCAAACAATTTAAACGGGATCGCGTGAGCGCAGCCGGGCAATGCAGGCATCGATGGAGGTTTCGGCGAGGACTGTCTGAGGGCGAGCAATGCAGGCAACCACGGATGCAGACTCGCGACGACGACGCGGCGTTTAAATTGCCTATCCTACTTCGGCAACCGCCCCGCCGCCCGCCGATTCTGATATGCCTTCAAATGCGTGTAGGCCGCAGCGATGAGCACATCGTCGATGTGGTACTCGCGCGCCTTGGCGAGCATAAAGCCGACGATATGATCGGCCTCCACCTCGCCGCCGCCTTCGAGATCGCGCAACATCGAAGCGGTCAGCGGTAAGCCGGTGGAGTTAAGGGTTTTCTCGAAGCGTTCGACTACCGCAGGCCGTGGCGCATAGCCCGCCGCCGTCGCAATCGCCATGCTGGTTTTGATGTAACGCTGCATGATGGATTTACCATCCGCGGTGGCGAGAATTTCGCCGACGTTGGCGCGCATCAGGCAGGTCATGCCGGCAAGCGTGGACAGGAATGCAACCTTCTCCCACATATCCAACATGCTGGTCGCCGAGACCTTCCAATCGACAATTGTTTTCGAAAAGGCTTCACCCAGTTGCTCCGCCAATGCTTGCTGCGAAGGATCGCGCGCACCCCAGGTAATGGAATGCGCATCGGCCATCGATTTGACTACGCCGTCCCTGGTGAGGGTTGCGGCGATCTGGCAGCTGCCGCCCATCACGCGCGCCTTTCCGAAGGCGGCATCAAGCGTATCGATATGCGAAATTCCATTCAACAGCGGCACGATGCAGGTATGCGCCGCCATCGCGGGCGTGATCGCGGTGATGCTCGACGCCAGGTCATAGGCCTTGCACGACAAGATGACGATATCGAATTCCGGTTTGACCGCAGCAGCCATAACGGTCTTGACCTTGACTATCACGCGGTCCTTGGGACTTTCGATGATGAGGCCGTCCTGAGCCAGTTGTTGAGCGCGGCGCTCACGTACCAGGAAAGTGACATCAGCACCGGCCTGTGCGAGGCGGCCAACAAAATAACCGCCGGTTCCACCGTCGCCAAGTACGAGAATTTTCATAATTGAGAATTTGCGAGAAAAGTTGAAGGAAACAAGCAGCCGCAATTTTGCGACATCGTGCATTGAGAAGCACATCCCCCCTTTGCAAAAGGGGGGCTTGGGGGGATTTATCGGTGGTCGCTATTTGCTAACCGCCCTAAATCCCCCTCCATCCCCCTTTTCAAAGGGGGAAGTACTGCGTGGTCATTGTTTGTTTGCCGTATTTGCACCGCTCAGAAAACTCACCGCCGCCTCCAGAATGCGGTCACGGCCCAGCACATAGTCCTCGCGCGTCATGCTGATCTCACGATCGGGCGCAACACCCTCTCGTTCGATGCGTTTGCCTTTAGGCGTGATAAAGCCCAGTTCACTGTAGGCCAACTGGCCACCGCCCGGTAAGTCGGCATAGCCCAGAAATCCTAACAGGCATCCGCAACTGCGCTGGCCGATGACGGTGGCGCGGCCCAGGTCTTGCAGGGTGCTGGCGAATACTTCCGAGGCCGAGGCGCTGCCTTCATTGGTCAGGATCACCAACGGCCTGTTGTAGGCGTGCGCTTTGTCGCCTTTCAATACGGTGTCGAGTTTCATGATCTCGATGAACAGCAGCGTGGGCGGCTTGCCGCTGCGGGTCAGGATGCGCGGCCCTTTGTGTGGTCCGCTCAGAAATTTGCTGATCAAGGTCTGCGCCATCTTCAGGGAGCCGCCGCCATTGTTGCGCAGGTCGATGATCATGCCCGGGGTCGCGTTCATCCGGTCGATCGCCTTGAGGATGTCGCTTTCCATGCTGCCGATAAAATTCGAAAAGCGGATGTAGCCATAACCCGATGGCAGCACCCGGTTGATCATTTCGGGTGGCGTGCGAAATTTGCGGCGCTTCATGCTGGCCGTAATGTCGGTGCCATCGGCGCGCGTAAAGGTCATCGCCACCACGCTATCGATATCCCCGGCGGAAATTTTTCGTACCGCACCGCGTGCGCGTGCCCACGGCGTGGATGAATCGCGGGCCTCCTCAAGCAGGCGTTGGTACAGGGGCAAGGCCGGCTCGTCGTTGATGGTCTTGATGATCATGCCCGCGCGCGCGCCGGCCCAGTACGCATCCGACTCCGGGTGTACCGCGCTCAATACCAGCGCGCCACCGAGTTCCAGAAAATTGATTCCCAGCGAATGGCTTTCAAACGCGCGCTGCTGTTCGACCTGTTTGGGCGAATGCACCCGCGTGTGTGAATCGCGCAGCTCACCGGTCATCTTGTCGAGCCGCTCCCAATAGTCATCGTCGGTTCGGGCGGCTTTCAATTGCGGTTCATATTTCGAACGCACCGCATTCCAGTCAATACCGTTGAGTTTGGCATCGTAGTAACGCTCGTTGACGGTGGCCCATACCTGCTCGAACGCCTGTTGCCGCCAGGCATTCGCCGAGAGTGCCGCCAATGGCGAATCCTCGGTCGGCGGCGGTATATGGGTACGGCCGATAATGTTGTAGGGATCAACTACTGCGCAGCCGGGCAGCAGCATTAGTGTTAGCGTCGCCAGAATTGCAGCCAGCAGAAAAGCCGGCGTTGAAGCGTGGGTGCGCATGGATTGGGATTCGCAAAAAGGTTGCTGCCGCTGCAGCGATGGGTGAATTCTACAGGCGGGACGATGACGACAATCCCGGGTCGCGTCCGCGGCATCGCCGGCGGGGTAGAGAATGAAATATGTAGAACGCCATTGGGTGCGCCTCTTGGGCCATTTTTGCTCCGGGAAGCGCACCCAATGGCGTTCTACACTTTCCAGGCAGCAGTTCCGGGTATTCAGCGCAGATTTGCCGCACTTCATCGCGCGAGGCCTTGTGAGCCGGCGGGTCCGCTGGGATACTGCACCATTCCCAATCCAACCGGCGCCCAATACCATGAGCATGGAACTCGTTATCAACGGCCTTTCCAAAACCTATCCCAATGGTGTGCAGGCGCTGAAAAACGTCAGCCTGACTATCCCCACCGGCATGTTCGGCCTGTTGGGCCCCAACGGCGCCGGCAAATCGACGCTGATGCGCACTCTCGCCACCTTGCAAGAGGCCGATGCCGGCAGCGCGCGCATGGGCGATGTCGACGTCCTCAATGACAAAGACGCGGTGCGCCGGCAACTCGGCTATCTGCCGCAGGATTTCGGCGTTTATCCGAAAGTCTCCGCGTGGGATTTGCTGAATCACTTGGCCGAATTGAAGGGCCTCAGCAACAAGCGCGAGCGCCAGGACGTGGTGATCGGCCTGCTGCACAAGACCAATCTGTTCGAGGTGCGGTTCAAGGCGCTGGGCGGATTTTCCGGCGGCATGCGCCAGCGCTTCGGCATTGCCCAGGCACTGATCGGCAATCCAAAACTCATCATTGTCGATGAACCCACCGCCGGCCTCGACCCGGAAGAGCGCGTGCGTTTTCATAATCTGCTGGCCGAAATCGGCGAACAGGTAATCGTGATCTTGTCGACGCATATCGTCTCGGACGTCAGCGATCTGTGCCCGAATATGGCGATCATCAATAAAGGCGAAGTGCTGCTCAATGGCCAGCCCAATGAACTCACACGACAATTGAACGGCCGCATCTGGGCCGCCTCGGTGGCGCGCAACGAACTGGCCGGCGCCAAGCAGCAATACCCGGTGATTTCGACACGCCTGATCGCGGGCAAAACGCGGATTCATGTGATCGGAGAGCAACAGCCGGGCAGTCACTTCGAGGCGGTCGAACCCAGCCTCGAAGACACCTACTTCGCCGCCATCGGCGGGCATCTGCGCAATGGTGGAGCGGTTGCCGCTGCTGATAGCGCAGCGGTGAGCGCATGAAGCTGTTGACCATCGCGCTGTTCGAGATGAAGACGCGCCTGTCGCGCATCTCGACCTGGGTTTATTTTTTGGTTTTTTTCTTGATCGCAGGCGCATGGATTGCCGCTGCGGGCGGTTTGGTAAAAGACGCCAATATCTCCTTTGGCTCCGGCAAGGTATTCGTCAATTCGCCGTTCGCGCTGGCGCAGACCGTATCGCTGCTGGGCATGTTCGGCGTCATCATCATGGCCACCGTGATGGGTCGCGCCGTGCAGCAGGATTATGAGTACCGATCCCATCATTTCTTTTTTACCGCACCGATTTCCAAGTTCGATTACCTCGGTGGCCGTTTTCTCGGCGGCTTTCTGGTCGTTCTGATCATCTTTTCGTCGATCGGCCTGGGTGCATGGCCGGTAACGGTTGCGCCTGGCATGGACGTAGAGCGTCTCGGCCCGAATCGCCTGCTTGCCTATCTATGGCCTTATGCGGTGGTGCTGCTGCCAAATGCGCTGCTGATCGGCAGCCTGTTTTTCGCCATCGCCGCACTGACCCGCAAGATGCTGCCGGTGTACGTCGGCAGCGTGCTGTGCCTGATCGGCTACCTGATTGCGCTACAGCTGCTGCGCGATCTCGACAACAAGACCATCGCCTCGCTGATCGATCCCTTTGGCAGCGTCGCCATCGGCCGCATTACCGAGTACTGGACAGTGACTGACCGCAACACGCGGCTGATTCCGCTGGAGGGCGTATTTTTATGGAACCGCCTGCTGTGGTCAGGCATCGCTGTGACGGTCATGGTGGTTGGTTACTGGCGCTTTTCTTTCGCCCGTTTTGCAGCAGAAGGAAGTGCCGTAAAACGCCGCAAATCAATTGACGACGAGGCGGGGGCGGCCACGAAAAACGCGCCCATGCCGGCTCCCGCGCCGATGGCGCCCGGGAAGGTCAGCGGCTGGTCCTTGTTGCCCAAGCTCATCTGGCTCAATCTGCGCGAAACCGTCAAGAACGTTTATTTTGGTGTGCTCGTGTTCGCCGGCTTGCTGTTCCTCGGTCTCGCCTCAACCACTTTGGGCAGCGCGTACGGCACCAATACCTGGCCGGTCACGTACCAGATGACGGGTTTGCTCGGCGGCAGCTTCAGTTTGTTCATGCTCATCATCATCACCTTCTATGCGGGTGAGCTGATGTGGCGCGAACGCGATAACCGGCTCGACCAGATTCTCGATGCCGCACCGTCACCGACCTGGTTGCCGCTGAGCGCCAAACTGCTGGCGCTGATGCTGGTGCCGGTGCTGCTGCAAGCCATGCTGATGCTGTGCGGCCTCATCATCCAGGCATTCAAAGGCTATACCCACTTCGAACTCGGTCTTTACGTGAAGGAACTGTTCGGCTTGCAGTTGCTGGAATACTGGCTGCTCTGCGCGCTGGCGATCGCGGTACACAGTGTGGTCAACCAGAAGTATCTGGGCCACTTCATCATGATCGTGTACTACATCGCGATCAGTTTTTCCGGCTTCCTCGGTTTTGAGCACAACCTTTACAAGTTCGGCTCGATTCCGCCGGTGACCTACTCGGATATGAATGGCTTTGGCCACTTTCTGCCGCGTGCGTTTGCGTTCATGTCGTACTGGACGGCAGGTGCTGTCCTGCTGCTGATCGTGGCTTACCTGATGTGGACGCGCGGCACCGTCAGCGGCTGGCGCGAGCGGCTCAGCGTGGCGCGCGGCCGCATCAGCGGCCGTGTTGCACTGGCGGCTGCGCTCTCCATGATTTGCTTTGTTGGGCTCGGCGGCTACATTTTCTACAACACCAATGTGCTCAATGAATACCAGACCAGCACGGCCGGTGAGAAGCAGCGCGTCGAGTACGAGAAACAATACAAGGCGATTTCCAGGTTGCCGCAGCCGCGCATTATCGCGGTCAAGGTCGATACACAACTGTTCCCCGCCGAGCAACGGGTGCGCATGGTCGGCGCCTATCGGCTGAAGAACAAAAACGAAGTTCCGGTCAGTGAAGTGTGGTTGAATTTTTTGCAAGCGGACAAGCTGATTTACCATAAACTGGAATTCGCCGTCCCGGCGGAGCTGGCGCAACACAATCGAGAAATGGGCGTTCGACAATACCGCCTGAAGACGCCGCTGGCGCCGGGCGAAGAAATCACCCTGGCCTTCGACCTGGAATTGCCGACGCATGGTTTCGCCAATTCAGGCTCGAATACCCAAGTGGTTTACAACGGCAGTTTTATCAATAACCGCAGCATGCTGCCCCTGATCGGCTATCAGGAACGCGCCGAGCTTTCGCGTGACCAGGACCGCAAGAAGTACGGCTTGGCGCCGAAAGAACGCATGCGTGACCGCGACGATCCGGAAGGGTTGAAAAACAA
>JANMXS010000046.1:0-23101 GCA_031394335.1 Burkholderiales bacterium | reverse complement strand
CTCCCCGGAACCACGTAAAAAAGGGCTGCTCGATCGCGAGCGCCGCCGCAAGGGCATCTACATCCTGCCGAACCTGTTTACGGCGGCGGCTTTGTTCGCCGGTTTCTACGCCATCGTGCAGGGCATGAATGGCAAATTTGAAACCGCCTGCATTTTCATTTTTCTGGCCGGCATCCTCGATGGTCTCGATGGCCGCGTCGCGCGGTTGACGCATACGCAGAGCGATTTCGGTGCGGAGTTCGATTCGCTTTCCGATATGGTTTCCTTTGGTGCCGCACCGGCGCTGATCATGTATGAATGGGCGCTTAAGCCGATGGGCAAATGGGGCTGGGCGGCAGCGTTCATCTACGTCGCCTGCGCGGCCTTGCGACTGGCGCGCTTCAATACCAATATCGGCATTATCGATAAAAAGTTTTTTCAGGGCATTCCCAGCCCGGCTGCGGCCGCCTTGGTCACCGGGATGATCTGGGTGCTGAACGATTACCAGGTACGTGGCGGCGATGTGAACTGGCTGGCGTGGGCGGTCACCGTTTTCGCCGGCGTCACCATGGTGACCAATATCAAGTTTTACAGCGGCAAGGATATCAATTTGCGTGGCAGTGTTCCGTTCTGGGTGATCCCGGCAATCTTCGTCGCCTATCTGGTCGTGACCATCGAGCCCTCGCATGTGCTGTGGGGATTGTTCGTCTGCTATGCCTTGTCCGGCTATGCGATGGCCATTTACGAGCTGGCCAAGACGCCGAAAAAGCCGCCTCAGCCACCAACCCCGTCGGCCGATACGAGGCCTTGAGACTTGCGTGTTTGTGGTTCGCGCGCTATAGTTTGTGTATGAATTTTGCGCGTCAAAGCCCCTTCTCGCTGACCTGTAGTCCCGAAGTCGCCCTGCCGCTGGCAAGCGCGCTGCTGCTGCGTGCATTCGCGCGCACATAACCCCCCCCAATCTCTATTTGCCGTATTTACGTTCTCCGTAATCCGAGAACCTATTGCCGTATTCCCGATTTGACCCACTGAATTTGTTTGGAGAGTGATATGAGTAAGGATAAGTTGATCATATTTGATACCACGATGCGCGATGGCGAGCAGAGCCCCGGTGCGTCGATGACCAAGGAAGAAAAAGTTCGCATCGGCAAGCAACTGGAAAAAATGCGCGTCGACGTGATTGAAGCCGGTTTTGCCGCCGCCAGCCAGGGTGATTTTGAAGCGATACACGCGGTTGCCACCGCGGTGCGCGATTCCACCGTCTGTTCGCTGGCGCGTGCGCAGGCCGGCGACATCCAGAAAGCCGGTGATGCCATCAAGCCGGCTGCGCAGGGCCGCATTCATACCTTCATCGCCACCTCGCAAATTCACATGCAGCACAAGTTGCGCATGACGCCGGAACAGGTGCTGGTGTCCGCCGTTGATGCCGTGAAATTCGCGCGTACCTTGACGGACGACGTCGAGTTTTCAGCCGAAGATGCGGTGCGCTCGGATGTCGATTTCCTCTGCCGCGTATTTGAGGCGGTGATCAAGGCCGGCGCACGCACTGTGAATGTGCCGGACACCGTCGGCTATAGCAGCCCGGAGGCCCTCGGCGAGCGCTTCCGGCAACTGATGCAGCGTGTGCCGAATGCCGACAAGGCGATATGGTCCACCCATTGCCACAACGATTTGGGTATGGCGGTTGCCAACTCGCTGGCGGCGGTACAGGCGGGCGCACGCCAGGTCGAGTGCACCATCAACGGTTTGGGCGAGCGTGCCGGCAATGCGGCGCTGGAAGAAATCGTCATGGCGGTGCGCACCCGCAAGGATATTTTCAACGTTGAAACGCGCATCGACGCCACGCAAATCGTCGCTGCATCGCGCCTGGTATCGACCATCACCGGCTATCCGGTGCAACCGAACAAGGCGATCGTCGGCGCCAATGCGTTCGCGCATGAATCCGGCATCCATCAGGACGGTGTGTTGAAGCATCGCGAAACCTACGAAATCATGCGTGCGCAGGATGTGGGCTGGAACGCCAATCGCTTGACGCTGGGCAAACTGTCCGGCCGTAACGCATTCAAAAGCCGCCTGCAGGAGCTGGGTATCACGCTGGATAGCGAGACCACGCTCAATGCGGCGTTCAAGAAATTCAAGGAACTCGCCGACAAAAAACACGAAATTTTCGACGACGATTTGCACGCCCTGGTGTCCGATGAATCGGTGACGCCCGCGGTGGAGCAGTATCGTTTGTTGTCGATGACCGCGCACACCGAAACCGGCGAGCAGCCGTACGCCAAGCTGGTCATTACCGACGGTGGGCGCGAAATTAAGTGCGAAGGCAAGGGTGCCGGCCCGGTCGATGCGACCTTCAAGGCGCTGGAAAGCGTGGTTCACTCCGAGGCCGAGCTGATGCTCTATTCGGTCAACAATGTCACCGAGGGCACCGACTCGCAGGGTGAAGTCACCGTACGTTTGTCGAAAGCGGGACGCATCGTCAACGGTGTCGGTGCGGATACCGATATCGTCGTCGCCTCGGCGAAGGCATACATCAATGCGCTGAACAAGATTGCGGCCAACCTGGAGCGGGTGAATCCGCAGGCGTTTGAATCCGCCTGAGACTGAGTTGACCTAATCCGGCGCCGTCAGTTTTTTGCGCCAGCGCTGCATGCCGTACCAGACGCTGGCGGCGACGATGGGGATGGCGACGGCCACCGCGATCTCGGCATTCACCGGCACGTCGATTGCATGCAGGCCCTTGGCCGCATAACCGACCAGGCCCGCAACGTAATAGGTAATTGCGGCAACCGACAAGCCTTCAACCGTCTGTTGCAGGCGCAGCTGCACCTTGGCGCGGCGGTCCATCGAGGCCAGCAGTGCCTGGTTTTGCTGCTCGCGCTCAATATCGACACGGCTACGCAGCAGGGCGCTGGTGCGCGCAATGCGCTCCGATAAATTGAACAGGCGCTGTGCGGCGGATTCGCAGGTGTTCATCGCCGGGGCCAGGCGTCGCTCGAGAAATTCATCGATGGTCTGCACGCCTTCGAGCCGTTCTTCGCGCAGCTCGGCAATGCGGCGCTTGACCAGCGAGTAATAAGCGCGCGCGGCACCGAAGCGGAAGTTGGTGGTAGCCAGCTGATTTTCCACATTGGCGGCGAGCCCGGTGATTTGCTTGAGCAAGGCCGGCTCATCCGCGGCCGCGATATGCGAGAGCGCCGTGGTCATTGCGGCAAGGTCAGCTTCGGCGGTGGTGACCGTTCGGGCGATTTCACGTGCCACCGGCAACGCCAGCAGGGACGCCATGCGATAGGTTTCGAGTTCCAGCAAGCGCTGCGCCATGCGGCCGCCCTGGCGCTTGCCCATGCCGGTATCCATCAGCAGCATGCGGCTGAAACCATCCTCATGGATGCGAAAGTCGGTCAGCACGATCGCGTTGCCGCCACCTATCTTCGCGCCGACCAGGTGATTGCCGGAAAACTGCGGGACGATATCGCGCAGGTCGGGGATGCGGAAACTGTCTTCGCGCACGGCGAGGTGTACGCCAACCAGCAACTGCCCGCCGACACTTTCCAGCCATTGCTCCGGAATCTGTTGCAGGGTGGGCTTGGCGAAGGGTTCATCAAACGGCGCCTGCCTCGAGAAGGTGTAGCTGACAAATTCGGTATGCAGCTCCCATTTCAACTCGATGGTGCCCATCTGCGCGTGGAAATGGCTCGACTCGGCCGGCGGCGGCTGGACCCCGGTCATTTCGCACAGCCGCGCCAGGTCGGCGTGGGCGGTGGCCGGCGCATCGGCGGGATACATCAGCGCAAAGTAGGAAATTTGCTCGGGGGCGACGATTTCCTTGGGCGGACGGGCATGCACCTCGTTGTTCAGCACATATCGCAGCGGATGGTCGGTAGGCAATCGCATGGGCAAGCCTTGTCGATGAAAATGATGAATGGCGCTTCCCGCATCATATAATTTGTTTGCAGAGTCGAATCACAAAATGATTCGAGCAAGTGGCGTGCCATCACCGTGGTGATGAAGACGCGAGCAACCCAATCAGCATGGTGATAGTACTGCGACACGATCGCACCACCCTCATTCCGGAACAACACCTATGAACCAGATCTCTTCGTTACTCTCCTCCCTCGGAGTCGAACTGCACGCCCACAACGGTGCCGACATTACCGCACGTTCGCCGATCGACGGGGCCAGCCTCGCCACACTTCGCGCCCACAGTCGAGATGAAGTGGCAGCGGCGATTGCCGCCTCGCAGCGCGCTTTCCTGGTGTGGCGCGAGGTGCCCGCACCGAAACGCGGCGAATTGGTGCGACTGCTTGGCGAGGAGCTGCGTGCACACAAGGAAGCACTCGGCCGCCTGGTGACGATCGAAACCGGCAAGATCATGCAGGAAGGTCTCGGCGAAGTGCAGGAGATGATCGACATTTGCGATTTTGCGGTCGGGCTGTCACGCCAGCTGTACGGCCTCACCATCGCCTCGGAGCGACCCGGCCACCGCATGATGGAACAGTGGCAACCGCTGGGCGTGATCGGCATTATCAGCGCCTTCAATTTTCCGGTGGCGGTGTGGGCATGGAATGCCGCGCTGGCGCTGGTGTGCGGCAATTCGGTGGTATGGAAACCATCCGAAAAAACCCCGCTGTGTGCGCTGGCCACGCAGGCTTTGTTTGAACAGGCGCTGAAAAAATTTGTGGCCCAGGGCGGCAATGCGCCACAAGCGCTTTCGCAGGTGATGATCGGCCGTGCCGAAGTCGGTGATGTCCTGGTCGGCGATGCGCGCGTGCCGTTGATTTCGGCCACCGGCTCGACGCGCATGGGACGCGCGGTAGCCGCGCGGGCCGCGACCCGCTTCGCCCGCACCCTGCTCGAACTGGGCGGCAACAACGCCATGATCGTCACCCCAACTGCCGACCTCGATCTTGCCCTGCGCGCGATCGTGTTTTCAGCGGTCGGCACCGCCGGCCAGCGCTGCACATCGCTCAGACGGCTGATCGTGCATCGCGCGGTTTACGAGGCGCTGATCCCGCGCGTGCAGCAGGCCTATGCCTCGGTGCGCATCGGCGATCCCTTGGTTGCCGGCACACTGGTGGGGCCGCTGATCGATGAAGCCGCGTTCACCGGCATGCAAGCCGCCCTCGATCAGGCCAGGCGCGATGGCGGTACCGTGTTCGGTGGCGAGCGCGTGCTCGCAATGGATTTCCCGAATGCCCGCTATGTGCGCCCGGCGATGGTGGCGATGTCCGCGCAGACGGAGATCGTTCGGCATGAAACCTTTGCGCCGATTCTGTACGTACTGAAATACGAGGATTTCGACAGCGCCATCGCCATGCAAAACGCGGTGCCGCAAGGATTGTCCTCGTCGATTTTCACTAACGATGTCCGCGAAGCCGAGCGCTTCATGTCGGCGTCCGGCAGTGATTGCGGCATTGCCAATGTCAACATCGGCCCCTCCGGCGCCGAGATCGGCGGCGCGTTTGGCGGAGAGAAAGAAACCGGCGGTGGCCGCGAATCGGGCTCGGATAGCTGGAAGGCGTATATGCGGCGCACCACCAATACAATCAACTATTCGAATGCGCTGCCGCTGGCGCAGGGCATCCAGTTCGACGTGTAAGGCGCTGCGACCGCATAAAGAAAAACACAAACTCAAGCACTGGCGCGGTGTTTGGAGCAAAAATGCTTCAAACACCGCGCCAAATGGCGCTCTACGTATTTTTACTTCGGGTTTTCGCTTAGCATTTTTTTGCGAGCGACGCTGCGAAACCGATATAGCTGGCCGGCGTCATTTCCGTCAGCGTCTTTTTATCGGCGTCCGAAATCGGCAGCGTGTTCACGAACGCCTGCATCGCAGCTTGCGTGAGTCCGCCTTTGCCGCGCGTCAGATCTTTTAATTGTTCGTAAGCATCGGCGATGCCGTATTTGCGCATCACCGTCTGGATCGGCTCGGCGAGCACATCCCAGTTAGCGTCCAGATCTTCAGCGAGTCGTGCCGGATTGACTTCGAGTTTGTCGAGACCGCGACCAAGCGATTCATAGGCCAGCAGCGTATAGCCGAAGGCCACGCCCATATTGCGCAGTACGGTGGAATCGGACAGGTCACGTTGCATGCGCGAGATCGGCAGTTTTTCCGCCATATGGCGCAACATCGCATTGGCCAGCCCCAGGTTGCCCTCGGAATTTTCGAAATCGATCGGGTTTACCTTGTGCGGCATAGTCGAGGAACCGATCTCGCCAGCCTTGACGCGCTGCTTGAAGTAACCCAGCGAGATATAGCCCCAAATGTCGCGGTCCAGATCGATCAGAATCGTGTTCGCCCGTGCCATCGCATCAAACAGTTCGGCGAGGTAATCATGCGGTTCGATCTGGATGGTGTAGGGGTTGAACACGAGGCCAAGGCCTGCAACGAATTTTTGCGAAAACGCAGGCCAGTCGAACGCGGGGTAAGCAGACAGATGCGCGTTGTAATTGCCGACCGCACCGTTGATTTTGGCCAGCAGCTCAACCGCCGCGATCGCCTTGTATGCGCGTTGCAAGCGGTAGGCAACGTTTGCCATCTCCTTGCCCAGCGTGGTCGGCGTCGCCGGCTGGCCGTGCGTATGGGCCAGCATCGGCACCGCGGCATGAGCGTGCGCCAGTGCGGTCAGTTTGCTGCTGATGCCCTGCAAGGCGGGGAGCAATATCTGTTCGCGCGCCGTCTTCACCATCAGGGCGTGCGAAATATTGTTGATGTCCTCCGAGGTGCAGGCGAAGTGAATGAAGGTCTTGATGCGCTCGACCTCGGCCAGGTTGGCAAAGGTTTCACGCAGCCAGTATTCGACTGCCTTGACGTCGTGATTGGTGGTGGCTTCAATCGCCTTCACGCGTTCGGCATCGGCTGGCGAGAAGGCCGCGACGCGTGTACGCAGCGCGGCAATCGCTGGCGCCGACAAGGGCGCGCATTCCTTGATGGCGACTTCAAGCGACAGCGCGATCAGCCATTCCACTTCCACCTGAACGCGAAACTTGATAAGTGCAAACTCGCTGAAGGTGTCGCGCAGTGCTGCGACCTTTTTCTCGTAGCGGCCATCGAGCGGGCTTAAGGCGGTTACGGGGGAGAGAGCATGCATAGGAAGGATCAGGGCGGTCGGTTGGGAACTGGATTTTATCATGGGGACTTTTTTCATCCCCGGCACTACGGCGATTGAGGCATGGGCGGCGAAGGCCAGAATGCTATAATCCGCCCTCATAAAAATATAAATTACGTCCGAACCGCACCGGAAATACCATGAAACTTGTTGCATCCCGTACCAGTCCCTACGCCCGAAAAATCTTCGTTGTCATGGCAGAGAAACGCATCGACGTCGAATTTGTTGAAGAAAATGTGTGGGCAGCAGATACCAAGGTAACGCTCTACAACCCGTTGACCAAGGTGCCGGTGCTGCTGCTTGATGACGGCCTGTCTCTTTACGATTCGCGCGTGATTGCCGAGTTTCTGGACGGTGTCACGCCGGTGTCGCGCCTGATTCCCGAGGGTGGTCGCGAGCGCGCCCTGGTAAAACGCTGGGAAGCCCTGGGCGATGGCATTGCCGATGCCGGGATTCTGATCCGTCTTGAGCGCCAGCGCCCGGAGGCGCAACAGGGTCGGGATTGGATCACTCGCCAGATTGCCAAGGTGGAAAGCGGCATCGCCGCTGCGGCCCGCGAACTCGGCGATCGCGACTATTGCTATGGATTGTCGGTTTCGCTGGGCGATATCTCGCTCGCCTGTGCGCTGTTATGGCTTGAATTCCGTCTGCCGGAATTCGCCTGGCGTCAGAATCATCCGAATCTGAAGGCCTGGATTGAGCGCCTGGAATCGCGCCCCTCGTTTGCCGAGACCAAGCCGCCGGCGTAAGGGCGCCGCCAGTGCGACTTACAGTCGTGCCGAGATGATCCCGCCGCCAAGGCAAACCTCGCCCCGATAAAGGACGGCAGACTGTCCTGGCGTCACCGCCCATTGCGACTCCACAAAATTCAGGTCGAACCTTGCATTGCCGTCGGCAATCAGCGAGCACGCCGCGTCTGACTGCCGGTAACGGGTTTTGGCGCCGTAGTCCTGTACTGCGGTGTCCGGGGCGGTACCACTGATCCACGACGCATCATTTGCGCGCAAGCGCCGGTTCAGCAGCCGCGCGTCGTTGTGTCCTTGCACCACGATCAGCTTATTTGCCGCCATATTTTTATCGGCGACAAACCAGGGGGTACCGTCGCTATCGCGTGTGCCGCCGATGCCCAGCCCCTGGCGTTGCCCAATGGTGTAATACATCAAGCCCTGATGTTCGCCGACGCGCTTGCCGTCAGCGGTCACCATCGCGCCCGGCTGGCGCGGCAGATAGCGTTCAAGGAATTCGCGAAACGGTCGCTCACCAATGAAACAGATCCCAGTTGAATCTTTTTTTGCATGATTGGGTAGCCCGGCTTGCCTGGCGAGATCGCGGACCTGCGATTTCAGCAAATGCCCGACCGGGAACATCGCCTTGCCCAGTTGCGCTTGGGTGAGGCGATGCAGAAAGTAGCTTTGATCCTTGCCAGGATCCAGTCCCTTGAGCAATTCCATCCGGCCATCGGTTTCGCGCACGCGCGCATAGTGACCGGTAGCGATCTTGCTGGCACCCAGCTTGAGGGCGTGGTCCAGAAAGGCCTTGAATTTGATTTCGGCATTGCATAGCACGTCCGGGTTCGGCGTACGACCGGCCGAGTATTCACGCAGGAATTCCGCAAATACGCGATCCTTGTATTCAGTCGCAAAATTTACTGCTTCGAAATCGATGCCCATGACATCCGCTGCAGCGGCGGCATCAATAAAATCCTGGCGCGTCGAGCAATACTCATCATCGTCGTCGTCTTCCCAGTTTTTCATGAACAAGCCGATGACCTCATAGCCCTGCTGTTTCAGCAGCAAGGCGGAGACTGCGGAATCCACTCCGCCGGAGAGGCCAACAACGACGCGCTTGGAGTTCATGTTGAAATTATGGGTGCCAATCGGATAAAACAAAACAAAAAGGCGGAACCAAAGTTCCGCCTTTTGACGAAGCTGTGGGCTCGCTGTTGCCAGCAGAGCCGTACTGATTACTTCTTTGCAGGTGCGGCTTCTGCTTTAGCTTCTTTTTTGTCGGCCTTGGCTTCTACTTTGGCTTCTTTTTTGTCGGCTTTGGCTTCAACTTTAGCTTCTTTCTTGTCAGCTTTGGCTTCTACTTTGGCTTCTTTTTTGTCTGCCTTGGCTTCTACTTTCGGTGCTTCGGCTTTGGCCGGAGCTTGGGCAACAGCGTTGAAAGCAACAGCGGCGAACAGGGCAGCAACAATAGCGGACAGCTTCTTCATGAAAAATCCTTTGAGTGAGTGACTTTGAGTGAGTTGGCATCGTTACTCTTTCCGGACAGACTTGAGTCTGCCAAGATGAACAACGCGCGAAATTATAGAGGGGAAATCATGTTTTGGGAATCAATTTTTGCAGAAAAATGCGCCTAAGCGGTTCACTTTTCAGGGTTTTTTGGCGTAATCATCAAAATGTAGCTTGGCCTTGAGGCCAATCGATCGTGGATTGAAGCAGGACTAAGGCAAAAGGACAAAATAAAAGGGCAGAACTTGCGTTCTGCCCTTCTGTGAACTGGCGGCTCTATTGTGAGCCGCGCGCCAAATTACTTGGCCGGTGCGTCAGCTGCTTTTTTAGCCTTCTTTTTGGCGGGTTTTTTCGCGGCTTTTTTCTCGGCAGCGGCATCTTTCTTCATTTCTTCTTTCTTTACTTCAGCTTTGGGCGCTTCTGTTTTTGCGGCCGGAACAGCTGGGGTAGCGGCTTTAGCCGGTTCAGCAGGCTTGACGGTCGGGACCGCTGCTTTAGCCGGTTCAGCAGGCTTGGCAGGGGTAGCTTGGGCGGCGGCGTTCAGGGCAGCAGCAGCAAACAGGGCGGCGACAACAGTGGACAACGTTTTCATGAAAATTTCCTTTGAGAGAGTGAGATAGCTAGCTAAGTTAATCATTCCAGACAGATTATCGCCTGTCAGGGCAAATAACGCGTCGAAGTATAGATGGTTGACAATGCTTTGGGAATCCGCTGACAGCTCACACCCGAGGCTAACTGCCTCACTTTGAGGGTTTTTTTGCTGCCCGCTGGAAAAATTGATCTATATCATTCGATGCCGCAAGGGCGTCAACGGCGCGCCACTCGCCAGGCGCCAAGTCTCCCAGTCGCCATGGGCCCACCGAGACCCGCAACAGGCGCAGGGTCGGAAAGCCGATCTTCGCGGTCATGCGGCGAACCTGCCGGTTTTTGCCCTCGCGAAGCGTTATTTCCAACCAGGAAGTGGGGATATCCTTGCGAAATCGCACCGGGGGCACTCGCGGCCACAAGGCATCTGGTGCCGGGATACGGCGTGCCGTCGCCGGACGCGTGATTAAATCTCCCAGGTCGATACCCCGCTGAAAAGCGACGAGATCATTAATATCAGGGACGCCTTCGACTTCAACCCAATAGACTTTGGGTAGCTTATGTTGCGGATCCGCAATGCGTTTTTGCAGCGCGCCATCGTCAGTAAGTAGCAGCAGCCCTTCGCTGTCGGTATCCAGGCGGCCGGCGGGATAGACTTCCGCCTGGCTTATCCAGTCTTTGAGCGTCGGTTTCCCGCCTGAGGGACTGAACTGGCTAATAACACCGTAGGGCTTATTGAACAGGATGAGTTGATGCATGGGCGGCGGCGACAAGTTGCCTTGGAAAGTAAAAAACCCCTGAAGCTTGCGCTTCAGGGGCTCTCGAATCGTATGCGGTTTACAGCTTAAGCGTTGTTGATGTTCGACGCTTGCTTGCCTTTGGGGCCTTGGGTCACTTCAAAGGCGACTTTTTGACCTTCTTTCAGGGTTTTGAAACCATTCATCTGAATCGCCGAGAAATGCGCGAAAAGATCTTCGCTGCCGTCATCGGGAGTGATAAAACCATAACCCTTAGCATCGTTAAACCATTTGACTGTGCCAGTTGCCATTGCAGTTGCATCCTTAAAAAGAAATCGGGTTGGAGTGCCCGGAATCGTTTTGCTTTCAAGGCTCGCAACCGCGCTATTGCAAATGCAGTTAACCATGAAGCCAAACTCCAATTTGCCTTTTACCGGCTAAATTCAGCAAAGTCAATAGCTTGGCCGGATTTTTGCGTTCCAAATGTTGCAGCAATACAAATCCCCGTAAGCCGTCATGTGCAGTCGGTGGGTTTGCACATTATTTGCACTTGAAAACAGCGCGCGACCATCCATATTATTAGCTACACTGAAAGCGACTTTGTTCTGCGTGAAAAATTAGGCATGGCAACCAAGCAACCAAGCATTCCCGGGCTGGGACAGAACGATACCGCCCTTCAAGAAAAGCCGAACCAGACCAAGCCGCCGCCGATGTGGCAGGTGGTGATGTACAACGACGATTACACGCCGATGGAGTTCGTCATTGATGTACTGGAGCAATTTTTTAGCCATACCCATGAACGCGCCACGCAAATCATGCTCAAAGTTCATACGGAGGGACGTGGCATCTGCGGCGTTTTCCCGCGTGATGTTGCATTGATGAAGGTGGAACAGGTTGGCGATTATGCCAAACAGCATCAGCATCCCTTGCGGTGCGGGATGGAAGAAATTTAGCGTTGCAGTATGCATGGTCGTTCGAGGCTGGGGCGATGCGGTAAATGAAGCGGTTTTCCAATTGAATTTGAACGAGAATTGCGCGTTCGTGAAAGGTGAAACATGATTGCCCAGGAACTCGAAGTCAGTCTCCATATGGCATTTGTTGAAGCAAGACAGAAACGCCACGAGTTCATCACGGTCGAGCACTTGCTGCTTGCCTTGCTTGAAAATCCGTCTGCCCAGGAAGTGCTGAAAGCCTGTGCGGCGAAAGTTGACGATCTGAAAAAGGCGCTTGCCGAATTCATCGAGCAGCACACGCCGATCGTGGCGGGTGATGGCGACGTCAATACACAGCCGACGCTCGGCTTCCAGCGTGTGATCCAGCGCGCCATTTTGCATGTGCAGTCGTCGGGCAAGAAAGAAGTGACTGGCGCGAATGTGCTGGTGGCGATCTACGGCGAGAAGGATTCGCACGCCGTTTATTTCCTGCATCAGCAGGGCGTGTCGCGTCTGGACGTGGTCAATTTCATTTCGCACGGGATCTCGAAAATCGCGCCCACGGGCGAGAAAAAGGAGGAGACCGAGGCTGAGGCCGCTGAAGGCGAGCAAAGCGGCGGTGCGCTTGAAAGTTTTACACTGCACCTGAACCAGCAGGCGATCGACGGCAAGATTGATCCCCTGATTGGTCGCGAGCATGAGGTTGAGCGCGTCATCCAGATTTTGTGCCGGCGCCGCAAGAACAACCCCTTGTTGGTCGGGGAAGCTGGCGTCGGCAAGACTGCCATCGCAGAAGGTTTGGCAAAGCGCATCGTCGATGGCCAAGTGCCGGATATCCTCGCCAAGGCGCAGGTATATTCCCTCGATATGGGTTCCTTGCTGGCGGGTACCAAATACCGCGGTGACTTCGAGCAGCGTTTGAAAGCGGTGCTTAAGCAACTTATCGAAAATCCGAACGCAATTTTGTTCATCGATGAGATTCATACATTGATTGGCGCGGGTTCGGCATCGGGTGGCACGCTCGATGCCTCCAACTTGTTGAAGCCGGCGCTGTCCTCGGGGCAGTTGAAGTGCATCGGCGCGACCACCTATAACGAATACCGCAGCATCTTCGAGAAAGATCATGCGCTGTCGCGTCGTTTCCAGAAAATCGATGTTACCGAGCCATCAGTGGCTGAGACTATTGAGATTCTCAAGGGTTTGAAGTCGCGCTTCGAGCTGCACCACAACGTCAAATACACCTCGACCGCGCTCACCACGGCGGCGGAATTGTCGGCGAAATATATCAACGATCGGCATTTGCCCGATAAGGCGATTGATGTGATCGACGAAGCCGGTGCCGCGCAACGCATTGCGCCGAAGTCGAAACAAAAGAAAACCATCGGCAAGCCGGAGATCGAAGAAATCATCGCCAAGATTGCGCGCATTCCTGCACGCACCGTTTCCAGCGATGATCGCAATGCGCTGAAAACGCTGGACCGCGATTTGAAGTCGGTGGTGTTTGGTCAGGATAAGGCGATCGAGGCGCTATCGACTGCGATCAAAATGGCGCGGTCCGGTCTTGGCAATCCGGCGAAGCCGATCGGCTCCTTCCTGTTTTCCGGGCCGACCGGTGTGGGCAAGACGGAAGTTGCCAAGCAGCTGGCCTTCATTCTCGGTGTGGAATTGATTCGTTTCGATATGTCCGAGTACATGGAGCGCCATGCGGTTTCGCGCATGATCGGTGCGCCTCCCGGCTATGTGGGCTTCGATCAAGGTGGCTTGATGACCGAGGCGATTACCAAGCATCCCTATAGTGTGTTGCTGCTGGATGAAATCGAGAAGGCGCACCCGGATATTTACAATGTGCTGTTGCAGGTGATGGACCACGGCACACTGACCGACAACAACGGGCGCAAAGCGGATTTCCGCAATGTCGTGATCGTGATGACAACCAATGCCGGTGCATCGGAATTGGCTAAATCATCAATCGGCTTTACCAACGATAAACGTGCCGGTGACGAGTTGGCTGAAATCAAGCGCCTGTTCACGCCGGAATTTCGCAACCGCCTGGATGCCACCATTTCATTCGCGGCGCTGGATGAGCAGATCATCCTGCGCGTGGTCGATAAATTCCTGATGCAGCTTGAGGCGCAGTTGACCGAGAAGAAAGTCGAGGTCAGCTACACCGAGGCGCTCAAGAAATATCTCGCCAAGAACGGCTTCGATCCACTGATGGGTGCGCGACCGATGGCACGGCTGATTCAGGACACTATCCGCCGTGCGCTGGCCGACGAGTTGCTGTTCGGGCGCCTCGCTTCCGGAGGCAAGGTAACCATTGATGTCGATGCCGACAATAAGGTAAAGCTAGATATCAGCGAAGAGAAAGAAGTTGTGCCGCAAGAAACCTGACCAGCAGCAAACCAGCAAAAAAAGGGGCCTCAATGCGAGGCCCTTTTTCTTGGGGAGACGATCCGCACAAGTGCAGGTGGTCGCATGGAGCGCGCGGCAGGAAACCTTGATTCAGTTGCGCTATGCTAGTGAAAGGCAAGCAGGTATCACCAACTTGATTATCCAGGTGTGAAGGAGAGCAGAATGAAAAATGCAATTGCGGTTTTCGGTGCTTCAATATGTCTGGTGTGTGGCATGGCGTCCGCACAAACCCTGCCGGCACCCGTCTTCGCGAACGCTAATCTCACACCCATGGGCGTGCGTTCCCTGGCGGCCAATTGTGCCGCGTGTCACGGCACCAATGGCGTCAGTGTCGGTGGCGCGATTGCCGGACTGGCAGGAATGAACAAGGAGTATCTGGCCAACCAGATGAGGCTGTTCAAGGACGGCAAGCGCGAGGCCACCATCATGCAGCAGATTGCCAAGGGCTACAGCGATGTCGAGATCAATGCCCTGGCCGAATATTTTTCGGCGCAGAAAAAATAACCGGGAACGGTGCTTGCCCAACAAATCGAGGAGATCGCCATGACTATTACCCGCAGAACATTTCTGAAAACCTCCGCTATTGTCGGCAGTACAGCGGCAGTAGCGTCGTTGGGCGGCTGTGCAGCACTCGGCATAGGTGGTCCGAAGGTAGTCGTTGTCGGCGGGGGATACGGTGGCGCTACGGCGGCGAGATACATCAGGATGTGGGGTCCACAAATTGAGGTCACGCTGATCGAACGTGATCCCGCGTTTGTCTCGTGCCCTCTATCCAATCTGGTGCTGGGCGGTTCGCGAACCTTGCAAGACATCACGGTCAGCTACGATACGCTGCAGATTAAGCACGGCGTGAAGGTGCTGCGCGGCGAAGCTATCGCCGTGGACATGGAAAAGAAAGTGGTGCGGCTCGCCAGCGGTGACGCCATTCCGTTCGACCGGGTCATCCTCTCTCCCGGCGTCGACTTCATGTACGACCAGGTGCCGGGCCTGAATAACATGAGTGCACAAGCCAAAGTACTGCACGCCTGGAAAGCCGGTGCGCAAACGCTGGCGCTGCGCAAGCAACTTGAGGCGATGCCGGATGGAGGTGTGTTTGCGATCTCCATCCCGGAAGCGCCGTTCCGCTGCCCACCCGGCCCGTACGAGCGTGCCTGCCAGGTCGCGGGCTACTTCAAGCAGGCTAAGCCGAAATCCAAAGTCATCATTCTCGATGCCAATGGCGACATCATTTCCAAGCCGGGTCTGTTCAAGAAAGCCTTTGCCGATATGTACGGCGGCATCATCGAATATCGACCCAATTCCAAAGTCGTCGATGTCGATATGCGCACCCTGACGGCGAAAATGGAGCTTGAGGACTTCAAGGCTGATGTGCTCAATGTGCTGCCGCCAATGCGGGCCGGCGGCATCGCCGCGCCGTTCATCACCGCCAACAAGCGTTGGTGCGAAGTGAACTGGCTCACATACGAGGCGAAAAATGTTCCGGGCGTGCACCTGCTCGGCGACTCACTGCAAATCGCGCCTGGCATGCCAAAGTCAGGCCATATGGCCAATGCTCACGGCAAGGCTTGCGCTGCCGCAGTCGTTGCATTATTGAGCGGTGAGCAGCCGAATCCCAGCCCGACCTTGACCAATACCTGTTACAGCTTTGTCTCCGCTGAAAAGGTGGTGCACGTCAGCTCTGTGCACAAGTACGATGAAAAAGATAAAACGATGAAAACCGTCCCCGGCTCTGGCGGGTTGTCCGGTGCCGCCAACGAACTCGAGGCGCAATACGCGATGACCTGGGCAAAGAATATCTGGGCTGATACATTGGGTTAGCTGTGTCCGTGCGATAGTGCACTGGCTGGAGACCCAGCATTGGCGCAGTGTCTGGAGATGCATGCCTCAAACGCCGCGTCCTTGCTGGGGTTTGGAGCATCGATCTTTTGAAAGTGGAGCAAAGGGCTACCGGTATCAATTGCCCGGTTTCAAGCAAGGCGGCTGCGGCGCCGAGGGAATCGAGGTTTTACGAATCTTCGCGCAGGAAACGCACGTGTTGTATCAGGCCATTTTCGACACGGTAAATTACCACGGCGCGGTTCATGGCAGGCACCCGACCGGAAATCCGCTCTTCATCGATGACGTAGAGCCCGATGCGGATGCGCTGTACCAGCTCGCAATGAAGCTTGGGCGAGGCCGCAAACAGCGCTGTGTAGCGCGAGCGCATTTCGGCATGTCCTGACATCAGACGATTGCCGGCGCCGTCCTCGAACAGGCAGTCGGCGCCGTAGCACGCGATAAAGTCTTCGACGTTGTGTGCGTTGTACGCGTCCAGCTGAGACTGCACCGGGTCCAGCATCGCGTTCAGCCGGCGAACACGGACCACTGCGCGGCCCACATTTCGGTCGGCGTACGCTTGAATCCCGATTTGGCGAACTGGTGCCAGCGACCGACGATAAATGCCATGATCGCATTCGAATAAGCATTCGGGTCGAGCGAGGCGTGCAGCGCACCATTGGTCGCGGCCAGGCGTGCGCTCTGGCGCAACGAGGCTTCAAGCCGGTCGTGCAGCTGGTTCATGCGCACTTGCAGGCGTTCATCTTCATTGACCAAGGCGTCGCCGATCAGCACCCGCGTCATCCCGATATTTTTTTGCGCAAAGTTGAGCAGCATGGCGACGATCGCCTCAACCTGCTTGAGGCCATCGGGCTCTTCTGTCTGGATTTTGTTTACCAGTGAAAATACCGTCTCCTCGATGAATTCGATCAGCCCCTCGAACATCTGCGCCTTGCTCGCAAAGTGGCGATACAGCGCGGCTTCCGACACATCGAGTTTCGACGCCAGTAGCGCGGTGGTGATTTTTTCGCCCTTCGGCTGCTCCAGCATTTCGGCAAGTGTGTGCAGGATCGCGCGTTTGCGTTCACCTGGCTCTCGTTTGGCCATATTGTCTTCTCCTGACTATTGCAAAAAGTTGTCGTTTACCCGCGTCCGCCCAGAATCGATCCCAGCACCCCGCGAATAATGCGTCGCCCGGCTTCCGAGGCCATGGCGCGCGTCGCGCTCTTCATCGCCGATTCAGCGATGCTCTCTCGTCCGCGGCCACTGCCTGAACCACCCAGCGCATCGCCGATTTTGCCGAATATGTTGCCGACAGCACCGCCAAGCGAACCGCTTTGCTGTGATGGCGCTATCGAGTTGGCATCGCCGCGGCGATCACGCAGTTTTTCAAACGCGGATTCACGGTCAATGGTCTTTTCATATTGGCCGGCAACGATCGAGGACGCGATGAGCTGCCTGCGTTCATCCAGCGTGATCGGGCCGATCTGCGAATTGGGCGGGCAGATATAGGCGCGCTCGACGATGCTGGGGCGGCCTTGTTCATCGAGGAAAGATACCAGCGCCTCACCTACGCCGAGCTCGGTAATGACTTTTTCAATATCCAACTTAGGATTGGTGCGGAAGGTCGTCGCTGCCGCTGTCACGGCTTTCTGATCGCGCGGTGTATAGGCGCGCAAGGCGTGTTGAATGCGATTGCCCAGCTGTCCGAGTACGGTGTCGGGGATGTCGATCGGATTCTGCGTCACGAAGTAGACGCCAACGCCCTTCGAACGCACCAGACGCACCACCTGTTCGATCTTTTCCAACAGTTCTTTTGGCGCTTCGTTGAACAGCAAATGCGCTTCGTCAAAGAAGAACACCAGCCTGGGTTTTTCAGGGTCGCCCACTTCGGGTAGATTCTCGAATATTTCCGAGAGCAGCCATAGCAGGAAAGTCGAGTAAAGGCGCGGGCTCGTCAGGAGCTTGTCTGCTGCCAGTATATTGATCACGCCTTGGCCATCGACGGTTTGCAGCAGGTCGTCCAAGGCCAATGCCGGCTCACCAAAGAACTTGTCGCCGCCCTGTTGCTCCAGCGTCAACAAACCGCGCTGGATGGCGCCGATCGAGGCGGGCGAAATATTTCCGTAGTCGGTGGTGAATCGGCTTGCGTTCTCGCCTACCCAGGACAGCAGCGCGCGCAGGTCTTTGAGGTCAAGCAGCAACAAGTCGTTGTCGTCGGCAACCTTGAATGCCAGGCTAAGTACGCCCGACTGGGTATCGTTCAGGTTGAAAATCCGCGACAGCAACACCGGCCCCATTTCCGAAATGGTGGCGCGTATCGGGTGGCCCTGCTCGCCGAACACATCCCAGAGCGTGACGGGACATCCGGCCGGAGTGAGCATGAGCTTGAGCAACTTCGCTCGTTCATCGATACGGGAATTGGGCTTGGCGGGTTGCGATATGCCGATGAGATCGCCTTTCACATCGGCCATGAACACCGGCACGCCAATGCGCGAAAATTGCTCGGCAAGCACTTGCAGGGATATTGTTTTACCCGTCCCGGTCGCTCCGGCGATCAGACCATGCCGGTTCGCGAGCCTGGGCAGTAGTGCTATCCCGGTGAGCGAATCGTCGCTTGATTTGGCTATCAGTAATGGTTCGGGCATGGTGTTAGTTTACTTAGTCTATCTTGGAAGTGAACGTAAGTGAATGGTAACATCGCAACTTCAAAATTACTTCAAAATGCTATCTGCGGGAGTACTGAGCCGCTCATGATTGGCGCGCAGGAAAGGTTTCGGGAAAGGTAAATATGGCAGGTCATTCAAAGTGGGCAAATATCCAGCATCGCAAGGGTCGTCAGGACGCCAAGCGGGGCAAAGTATTTACGCGCCTGATCAAGGAAATTACCGTCGCATCCCGTATGGGTGGCGCCGAGTCGGGGGCCAACCCGCGCCTGCGTTTGGCAATGGACAAAGCCTTCGACAACAATATGCCCAAAGATACGGTCGAACGCGCGATCAAGCGCGGCGCAGGCGAATTGGAGGGCGTCAATTATGAAGAGATCCGCTACGAGGGCTATGGCATTGGCGGCGCGGCTATCATTGTCGATTGCATGACCGATAATCGCGTACGGACGGTGGCCGAGGTACGTCACGCCCTCTCCAAATACGGTGGCAATATGGGTACCGATGGGTCGGTTGCGTTCCTGTTCAAGCACTGCGGGCAGCTTATGTACGCCCCCGGTACCAATGAAGACAAGCTGATCGAAGCGGCACTCGATGCCGGCGCCGAAGATGTCATCACTAACGATGATGGCTCGTTTGAGGTTGTAACCGGCCCCTATGACTTTACCGCAGTGAAGGTGGCGCTTGAGAAGGCCGGCTTCAAGGCCGAGTTTGGCGAGGTCACGATGAAGCCATCGAACGAAACGGTGCTCACCGGTGATGTTGCAATCAAGATGCAGAAACTGCTGGATGTGCTGGAGTCCCTTGACGATGTGCAGGATGTCTACTCGTCTGCGGTCATGGATGAGACCGCAGACTGATGCGAGCGGCCGCGACCATGGATGATGCCGATGGCACACAAACGTGTACGCTAAACCTGCAATGAGAATTCTCGGCATTGACCCTGGCTTGAGGGTAACCGGCTATGGTGTCATCGAAAAAACGGGCAACACCCTGGTCTACGTGACCAGCGGCTGCATCAAATCGCCGGACGGTGAACTGCCCGATCGGCTCAAGAATATTTTGAATTCAGTGCAGGAAGTCATCCGCCTGTTTTCGCCCCAGCAGGTGGCAGTCGAAAAAGTGTTCGTCAATGTCAACCCGCAGTCGACGCTGCTGCTTGGACAGGCGCGCGGCGCAGCCATTTGTGCGGCGGTTGCGCATGATCTGCCGGTGGCGGAATACACAGCGCTGCAGGTCAAACAGGCCGTGGTTGGTAACGGCCATGCCGATAAGGAACAGGTGCAGGAGATGGTAAAACGCCTTTTGAAGTTGCCCGGTCATCCCAGTCCGGATTCGGCCGACGCGCTCGCTTGCGCGATTTGCCATGCACACGGCGGTGAGTTGAGCGGCATGAGTACGCGCGGCTATCGCGTCAAAGGCGGGAGGTTGGTGAAATGATCGGTCGGATTTCCGGAATATTGCTTGAAAAAAATCCGCCGCAAGTGCTGGTGGACGCCAATGGCGTAGGCTATGAAATCGATGTGCCCATGTCGACGTTTTATGGCTTGCCGAAGACCGGCGACAAAGTCGCGCTGTTTACGCACCTGGTGGTGCGGGAAGATGCGCAACTTCTGTACGGCTTCGGCACCGAGGCGGAACGGGCAACCTTCCGCACTTTGCTCAAAGTCAGTGGTGTCGGCCCCAAAGTGGCGCTCGCGGTGCTGTCCGGGATGAGTGTCAACGATCTTGCCGAAGCGGTGGCGATGCAGGAGAGCGGGCGCCTGACACGGGTGCCGGGCATCGGCAAGAAAACCGCAGAGCGCTTGCTGCTGGAGCTGAAAGACAAGCTGAAAGTTGACGTGCGCATTGCGGTTGGCGTCGGCGAGGTCGCGAAAACATCTGCGGCCGCCGATGTGCTGAATGCCCTCGTTGGACTGGGATACAGCGAGCGCGAAGCTTTGCTGGCGGTCAAACAGCTGCCTGCCGATATCTCGGTCTCCGACGGTATTCGGCAGACGCTGAAGTCGCTTTCCAAGGGCTGAGGCCTGCGCGGCTATCCGCCCATGTGCCTTTACTGACGAAGAAACCAGGGTCATGTTCTCGAGCAAACAGGGCTTCTACAGCCGGATCAATCTGTTCGCCCGCTGGTTCCGCTTCGTCATGAACCTGTGGCCGCCGTTTTTCGGGTTGCGCATTCACATCGTTCGCATCGCGCCGGATTGGCGTGAAATCACGATACGCATGAAGTTGTCACTACGTAACATGAACTATGTCGGCACACACTTCGGTGGCGGCTTGTTTGCGATGACCGATTCGTTTTTCATGCTGATGTTGATGCACGTTCTCGGCAGCGACTATCTGATATGGGACAAGTCAGCGAATATCCAGTTTCTCAAACCCGGGCGTGGCACGGTCCATGTGCTTTTTCGACTGAGCCATGAACAAATAAACGAGGTGCGCGAAAAAACGGCAAGTGGTGAAAAATTCGAGCCGGCCTGGCGCGTCAATATCGGCGAAGAATCCGGCGAAATCATCGCTATCGTCGATAAAACGATTTACATTCGCCGCAAACTGAAAAAATCGGCAGGGCTCAGCTAAAATGAACCCATGCTAGAACCCGACCGCCTCATTGCCGCCACCCCCGCCTCGGTTCAGGAAGAGGCGCAGGAACGAGCGCTACGTCCCAAATTTCTCGAGGAATACGTAGGCCAGGAAAAAATTCGAGGCCAGCTTTCAATTTTCATTGAAGCCGCGCGTGCGCGCAAGGAGCCGCTGGATCACACCCTGCTGTTTGGGCCGCCCGGCTTGGGCAAGACTACGCTGGCGCACATCATCGCGCGCGAGATGGGGGTGAATCTGCGCCAGACATCGGGGCCGGTACTGGAGCGCGCTGGCGATCTGGCCGCCATGCTCACCAATCTGGAGCCGAATGACGTGCTGTTCATCGATGAAATTCATCGATTGAGCCCGGTGGTTGAGGAAATTCTCTATCCCGCGCTTGAGGACTACCAGATCGACATCATGATCGGCGAGGGGCCGTCCGCGCGTTCGGTGAAACTTGATCTGCCGCCATTCACCCTGGTTGGCGCAACAACACGTGCCGGTATGCTCACTAACCCTCTGCGCGATCGTTTTGGTATCGTCGCGCGCCTCGAATTTTATTCACCGGAGGAATTGACGCTTATCGTCAATCGCTCCGCGCTGTTGCTGAAAGTGGAAACCAGCGACGATGGCGCCCGCGAAATTGCACTGCGCTCGCGCGGTACCCCGCGCATCGCCAACCGCCTGCTGCGCCGCGTGCGCGATTTTGCCGAGGTGAAGCGTGACGGCAAGGTCGACAAGGAAATCGCCGATGCGGCATTGAAGATGCTGGATGTCGACAAGATCGGGCTCGACGTCATGGATCGCCGCATGCTGCTCGCCATCATCGAGAAATTTGCGGGCGGGCCGGTCGGCGTTGAGAATCTGGCGGCAGCCATTGGCGAAGAGCGCGATACGATCGAAGACGTGCTCGAACCCTATTTGATTCAGCAGGGGTATCTGCAACGCACCCCGCGTGGGCGCATGGCCACTTTGCTCGCCTATCAGCACTTTGGCATTACCGTGCCCGCGCAGGCTGGCGCGGCTGAACTTTTCTAGCGAAACCCGGGTCTTTATAGCGCATGGCAAAAATTTCCCTCAAGAACGCCCAGCAAACCGAGCTGTTTACATTCGCATTTCCGCAACGCGTGTACTTTGAGGATACCGATGCCGGCGGGGTGGTATATCACGCCCGCTATATCCACTTCCTTGAGCGCGCCCGGACGGAATGGTTGCGCTACCTCGGCTTCAATAACGGCGAATTGAATCGCCGCTACAAGATGCTGTGGGTTGTCAGCGAAATCACGATCAATTACGTTAAGCCGGCGAAGCTGGATGATGCGCTTGAAGTAACCGTTGCTGTCGAAACCCTGGGACGCGTGCGCTGCTCGTTTCACCAGGAAGTGCGGCGCGGCGATGAGACGTTGGTCAAAGCGCGCGTTACCGTGGCCTGTGTGGCCGCGGACAGCTTCAAGCCGATCGAAATTCCGGCCGATGTCAGGAAGAAAATGGAGGCTACTTGTTAAATGTCTCGCAAGATGTGGCGATATTCTCGCTGGTTGCGCAAGCGTCAATCGTTGTCAAATTCGTACTCGGTATCCTGATCCTGGCGTCGCTGTTTTCATGGTGGTATATCTTCGTCAAGATGTTCTCGGTGAGGCGCGCCAAAAATCAGGCGAACGCCTTCGAGCAGGAGTTCTGGGGCGGCTCGGACCTGATCGGCATGTATCAGCGCGCCAGTTCCGGGCAGCATGAAACTGCCGGCATGGAGCGGATATTTGAGGCTGGCTTCAAGGAATTTTTGAAACTGAAAAGCCGCCCTGGCTCGGATATCGGTGCACTGATGGACGGCACCCGCCGCGCGATGAAGGCGACGTTTCAGCGCGAGCTTGATTTCCTGGAATCGCATCTCTCATTCCTGGCAACGGTTGGTTCAGTGAGTCCGTATATCGGCTTGTTCGGTACCGTGTGGGGCATCATGAACTCCTTTCGTGGACTATCAAACGTCGCTCAGGCTACCCTGGCCCAGGTTGCGCCCGGTATTGCGGAAGCGTTGATCGCCACCGCGAT
>JANMXS010000045.1:0-6997 GCA_031394335.1 Burkholderiales bacterium | reverse complement strand
GGCACCACACCGGCGACTTCCTCAGCCGATCCCCCAG
Source organism: Burkholderiales bacterium (assembly GCA_031394335.1). GTDB lineage: Bacteria > Pseudomonadota > Gammaproteobacteria > Burkholderiales > Usitatibacteraceae > UKL13-2. Next base: position 6,960 of record JANMXS010000045.1, on the reverse strand, counting down.
TTCAGCTTCCAGCTTGAGGACGCGCTTGTCCAGCCAGGCGATGTGCTGCGCGACATCTTTCCGGGCCACTGCCGATACCGTCGACAGCCGCCCTTTCTCCTGCGCGCGCATGAACACCCGCTGGCTGCGCCGACCGAGCAGATCGGACAAGGCGCGCTGGGCGTCGTCCGGGAGCGTGCGTAGCGCCGGCTTCATGCGCTCGCCGAACAAGGCCAGCAGCTTCGCGTCCAGCCGATCGGTCTTGGCAAAATGGCCCATGGCCTTGGCGAAGTCGCGCACTTGCCGGGGATTGACGACGACCACCGGCAACGTGGCGACGGCCAAAGCGCTGGCCACGGCGGTTTCATACCCGCCGGTCGCTTCAATCACAATGCGCTCAACGCCGCTGTCCTGGAGCAAAGCGACGAGTGCCGCGATGCCCGCCGCATCGTTGGTGAATTGCTGTGCCGCGCTGACCGGCAGACAATCAAAGTCCAGCGTCAACTTGCTGATATCGATGCCGACAAATTTGGTTTCCATGTTGATCACCCATCCTTGTGTCAATTCGGTGTGCGACCGTCCAACCGTTCGGGTTTGCACAACACGATTCCAAAAAAAGAAGGCGCCGATCCTTGCTTCGCTTCGTACTTGCCGTCCTGCGCAATACCAGGCTGGGTCGATCTGGCGCCTTCCCCCAACTGCTTACTGCAACGCCATTTTGCGACATACAAGGCTGGGACCCAGTCCGCCGTAGGTTTTGGCAATAGGATGGACTGGATTCCGGCCTTCGCCGGAATGACGAACCTGCGAATAGCTGCTTGGCAAAATCGTGGAACGCCATTTGGCGCGGCTTTTGGAGCAAAAGTGTCAGGAAACCCGCACCAATGCTGGACTTTGAATTTCTAAAAACCAGCAAGAATTTTCAGTACGCTCGCTGCCGCGCAGGCCATGATCACCGGGATCACGCCGATCTTGAAGCGGAACAGCGCAATGCTCGCGGCCACCGTCAGTAATACCGCGAACCACTCGAAGCCACCGGCGAACGGCGCCGTGGAAGTACCATGTGGCCACCATACTTTCCACGCAAAAAATACCGCCAGGTTGACGATCACGCCGACCACCGCCGCCGTGATCGCGGTCAGCGGCGCGGTGAATTTCAATTGCCCATGGGTGGTTTCAATCAATGGCCCGCCGATCAGAATGAACAGGAACGAGGGCAGGAAGGTGAAGAACGTCACTACCGATGCGGCCAGCGCGCCGGCCACGAACAAGCTGTCGGGGCCGAGAATCTGCTTGCTCCAGCCGCCGACAAAACCGACAAAGGCCACCACCATGATTAGCGGGCCGGGGGTGGTTTCACCCAAGGCCAGGCCGTCGATCATCTGATGTGGTGTCAGCCACTGAAAGCCGTCCACCGCGCCTTGATAGACGTAGGGCAGCACCGCATAGGCGCCGCCGAAAGTCAGCATCGCTGCCTTGGTGAAGAACCAGCCCATTTGCGTGAGCGTGCCCTGCCAGCCGACCGCCGCAATCAGCATCAGCATGGCGCCTGCCCACAGCGCCAGCCCGACGGCCAGATAGGCGCAGAAGCGGCTCCAGCGAAACAGCGCGTGTGGTGGCGTCGGCGTGTTGTCGCCGATGATGGCGTCGCTACTTGTTGTTGCTAATGCGCCGTGTCCGCCACCAATCATGAATTTTTGCGGGATCAATTTTCCGCCGAGCGCACCGAGCATTGCGGCAATAGCAACGATGGCCGGGAACGGCGCGTCGAACACAAAGATGGCGATGAATGCCGTGACGGCGATGGCGATGAGCCAGGCATTCTTCAGCGTTCGACTGCCGATGCGCCAGGCGGCAAACAACACGATCGCGGTCACCGCCGGCTTCATGCCGTATAGCAATCCGGCAACAACCGGCACCGTGCCGAAAGCGAGATAGACCCACGACAGCCCGATCAAAATGAACAATGAGGGCAACACGAACAAGGCGCCGGCAACAATGCCGCCCCAGGTGCCGTGCATCAGCCAGCCGATGTAGGTCGCCAGCTGCTGTGCCTCGGGGCCCGGCAGCACCATGCAGTAATTCAGTGCATGCAAAAAACGTCCTTCGGAAATCCAGCGTTTTTCATCGACCAGTTCGCGATGCATGATCGCGATTTGTCCGGCCGGCCCGCCGAAACTGATGAAGCCCAGGCGCAGCCAGAAGCGCAGTGCGGTATTGAAGGAAATGGGGCCGGTTTTATTCATGAGCGTTTAAACAAGTCGGCATTGTGAATTTCGGCGCGGGCGGATTTGAGCCAGGCATAAAGCGCATCGTAGACGATCATGCCCTGCGCCAACATCTCATGATCGTCGACATACAGCGCCGACAGGCCCAGCGATACCGCCAGCAGGCCCGCCGATTGCGGCGTGAGTTCAGGCGAGCCGGTATCGGCGCCGCGCACGATCTTGGCGAGATCAATCAGCGCCGGATTGCTGAGCGCAAAATCGGCGATCAGGGCATCGAAGCTGCAAGCGTCGCCGCGATGGGTGAATTGCACGCCGGGCACGTCATACGGGATCGCGTTTTTTTCAGCGGCAACCGTCATCACATCTGCCGATGGCACATAAAGAAATTCGGCGAGCGGATCGATGAAGCGGCGAATCAGCCAGGGACAGGCGATGCGATCAATTTTCGGACGTTCGCGCGTCACCCATACGCTAGGCTGATTGACGGCAGATGGGATGTTCAGCGTGGGCTGCTTGCTGCACAACATGCCGCCGCTTGCGCGCCAGCCTTCGATGCCGCCCTCCAGGTAGCGCGCCGACATGCCGGCGCTGGCCAGTGCAGCGGCTGCGTTCTTGCTGATCTCATGCCCGTGTACGCAATAGACGACGACCTCGCGATGTCGCGGCAGGAATTTTGCCCAGTCGGCGACAGTGAATGGGTCGCGCCAGGTGGCGCCGGCGATCATCTGCGTATCGACGTCGAATGCGGCCTGGCGGCGCACATCGATCAGTAGCGGCGCTTTGGCGCTACCGAGTTGCGCTTGGATTTGGGAAGTGGAAATGCCGGAAGACAGGGTGTCCATAAGCGTCCTCAAAAACAGGAGGGAGACAGAACTTGGACGGGACACCGCCTTGCATGCATGCTGTGTGACTACAGCCGCCGGGAGTCTGTTAAAACCCGACAACGATAGTTTACTGAAATTTATGTGGCTTCGGTAGCAGTCCAAACACAAGCGCCAGAGTGGCAACGGGCTTGAGATGATTGCCAGCGCCACCCTATGCGCCCTGGCAGACAATATTTTCCGGCCCGCTCTGGTATATTTCGTGACCGCTTTTGAATAAACGCTTAAGGATTCATCATGACCACCGCCCATATCGACAAAAACCTGGACGTCAAGGGCCTCAATTGCCCCTTGCCGATTTTGCGCGCCAAGAAGGCGCTGGCGGATATGGAATCCGGGCAGACCTTGCGCATCGTCGCCACCGACCCCGGTGCGGTGAAAGACTTCGCTGCCTTTTGCAAACAGACCGGCAACCCGCTGGTATCGTCGACCGAGACGCCCAGCGAATTTACCTTTGTTATTGCCAAGCGCTAATTTGCGTTGAACATGTCTATTTCCCGGTAAAGCGCGGCTTGCGCTTTTCCACAAAGGCGGTCACGCCTTCCTTGAAATCATCGGTTCTCGCGCAGTCGGCGAAGAACGCGATTTCGTCATCCAGATGTTGCTTGATCGGCGTCTCGAACGATTGATTGAGTAGCCGCTTGGCGCGCGCATAGGCCTGCGTGGCGCCGTTGGCCAGGTGGGTGGCGAGTTGCATGACTTCTTCGTCCAATTTGTCCGCCGGGACCACGCGATTCACCAGTCCCAGCTCGTGAGCTTTTACCGCATCAACCGCCTCGGCCAGCATGATCAGCTCGGCCGCCTTGCGCATGCCGACGATGCGCGGCAAAAAGAAGGTGCTGCCGCCATCGGGAGACAGGCCGATCTTGCTGTAGGCGGTGTTGAACTGGGTGCCCTCGGCGGCGATGGCAAAGTCGCAGGCCAGCGCCACGCTCAAGCCCGCGCCAGCCACCGCGCCGTGTATTTGCGCGATCACCGGGAACGGCAGATTGCGGATATTGATAATGCCCGCGTGCAGCGCGTCGCCCAAGGGCTTGACGGTGGCGGGCAGGGTGGGATCATCTTTTCGCGCATGGAACATGGCGACGTCACCGCCGGCGAGGAAGGCCTTGCCGGCGCCCTTGACGATCAGTGCGCGCAGCGTGGTTGATGTCATCAGCCTGGCGGTGATGTCGCGCAGCGCCATGATCATGTCTTCGTTCATCGCATTGAATACCTGCGGACGATTGAAGGTCAGGGTGCCGATGCTGCCTTCTTGCGAAAATAAAATCACATCGCTCATTTTTGTATCTCCGTATCCGGTGGCGGGATGATGCCTCGCTCAGCATACAGCGGTCGGATATGCAGGCGCAGTTTCGGCAGGTTGAATGCATACACGATCGTTGCCAGCGCGCAAAACACGCCGCAGGCGAGGAAGGTGCGCGGCGCGCCGATATGCTCGGCCAACCAGCCGGCGGCCAGATGCCCCAGCGGCGCTGAGCCGATAAAGAAGGTGGAATAGATGCTCACCACGCGTCCGCGTTTGTCTTCATCGACGATCGATTGGATGATGGTGTTCACACATACCGAGGTGCCCATCAGCCCCATGCCGGTCATCGCCATGAACAGGAATGACAGCCAGATATTGCGCGAGAACGAGAAGCCGATGATGCCCAGCGCCGCGATCGAGGCGGTATAGACCACCCAGCGCGACAGGCCGCGCACATTGGGGCGGCGGGCGAGGATGATGGCGCCGGTCAGCGCGCCAATGCCTACACAGCTGATGAACAGGCCGTTCAGTTCCGCGCCGCGATTGAAGGTGCCGACCGAAATGGCCGGCATCAGAATCGTGTACGGGCTGACTGCGAACGAGACCGCGCCAACCATGATCACCAGGGTGCGCACCACCGGTTGCGAAAGGCCGAAACGCCAGCCTTCGACCAGATCCTTGAGCAGCGATTGCCCGCCGGATTTTTTCTTAGGCTCGTGGATGCGGATGCGCATCAACTGAATCAGCACCGCGAGATAGGTCACCGCATTGATGCCGAAACAGGCGGCTTCACCGACGCCGGCAATCAGCAGGCCGCCGATGGCTGGCCCGATCAGACGCGTGGAATTGATGTTGATGGAATTGAGCGCGATCGCGTTGGGCAGGTCCTGTTTGTCCTCAATCAGCTGCACAAAAAACGCGTGACGCGTCGGCACCTCGACGCCGTTGAGGATGCCCTGCGTGAAGGCCAGCGCGCCGAGCAGGGGAATGGTGATGTGGCCGGTGGCGGTGATTGTTGCCAGCGCCACGGCCAGCACCAGCAGCGAGCACTGCACCACGATCAGTACCTTGCGGCGGCTGACGCGATCCGACAGCGCGCCGGCAATCGGTGTGACGAAGATGTAGGGCGCCATCGCCAGGAAGCCGATCAGCCCGGTGGTGGCGGTTGAGCCGCTGAGGCGATACGCGAGCCAGGTGATCGCCACCGATTGCATCCACGAACCCAGTTGCGACACCGCCTGGCCGATGTAGTAGGCGCGGAAGTTGGGGGAACGCAGGGAGCGGAGGGAGTCGGGGAGTTTCATGGCTCAGTCATGCGCTGGCTGCAGTGGTAGCCCGGATGAAGCGCAGCGTAATCCGGGGCATACAGCAAGCACTCAGGCATCCTCGATTACGACCAAAGGAAGTCCCGCGGGACGCTGCGCTTCATCGCGGCTACAAAATGCGTAAAACGCCATTCGGCGCGGTGTTTGAGGCAAAAATGCTCCGAAAGCCGCGCCAATGCTGGAGTTTGGCTTTTTATTTCGAGCCCTTCAATTTGGCCAGTTGTGCGATGACGTTCTGCAGCTGTGCTTCGAAATCTGCCAATCGCTTGAGTTCTTGCTGACGCACGGCTTCAGGCGCCCGCTGCATGAAATTTTCGTTTGACGTCTTTGCTTTCGCCCTCGCTACTTCGCCTTCGAGACGCGTTTGATCCTTGCTCAGGCGCGCAATTTCGGCGTCTTTGTCGATTTCAATTTTCAACATCAACCGAACGTTATCAACGAGCTTGGACGGCGCATCGATATTCGGCAGCGCACCTACAATTTCGACGTCAGAAATCCGTCCCAGCGCCTTCAGATACGGCACCATCGAAGCCAGATCGGCCGAGGCGCCTTCCATGATCAACGGCACTTTCGCCCCCGGTGACAAATTCGATTCGCCGCGCAGATTGCGGATTTCGTTGATGAACAATTTGAGGCGATCGACCATCGCTTCAGCCGCAACATCGATCTTCTCCGCCTGCGATTGCGGGTAGGGCGCCAGCATGATGGTGGCGCCGGTCTTGCCGGCCAGCGGTGCAACTTTTTGCCACAGCTCTTCGGTGATGAAGGGGATGATCGGATGCGCCAGACGCAACGTCGCTTCGAGAATGCGCACTAGCGTACGACGCGTGCCGCGTTGCTGGGCCACGTCGCCGTTCTGAAGCTGCACCTTGGCGAGCTCGAGGTACCAGTCGCAATACTCTTCCCAGGCGAATTTGTAGATGGCGCCCGCGATATTGTCGAAGCGGTATTCCGCAAAGCCCTTGGCGACTTCGGCCTCGGTGCGCTGCAGGCTGCTGATGATCCACTTGTCTACCGTCGACAGTTCCACCGGCAGCGATTCGTCAAGGCCGACATCCTTGCCCTCGACATTCATCATTACAAAGCGCGTGGCGTTCCACAGCTTGTTGCAGAAGTTGCGATAGCCTTCGCAACGCTTGGTGTCGAAATTGATGTTGCGGCCCAGGCTGGCGAGCGAGGCGAACGTGAAGCGCAGCGCATCGGCACCGAACGCAGGAATGCCGTCCGGAAATTCGCGCTCGGTTTCCTTGCGGACCTTCGGCGCGGTTTCGGGTTTGCGCAGTCCGGTGGCGCGCTTG
>JANMXS010000044.1:0-5834 GCA_031394335.1 Burkholderiales bacterium | reverse complement strand
CTCCGATCTTGATCTTGCCATTTCTGGCGAACCGCTGCCCTTGGAACAACTATTTGCACTCCGCGAGGCGTTCAGCCAGACCGATTTGCCCATGCGGGTAGATATTGTGCAGGCGGGTGATTTGCCTGAGGGGTGGAGAATTCGAGCCTGGCCCCTTTAGTTCTTGCTTTAGTTCTTTAGTTTCAAACGCATTCACCACTGAGTTAGGGCAAGCTCATGCAAAACCATTCCACACCAGTCGTAACCGCCGCCGCGCCACCGCGCAGCTATCGTTACTACGAATTCGTGATGGTAGCGTTTGTCGTCATCCTGGTTTGCTCGAATCTGATCGGGCCCGCCAAGATCGCGCAGTGGGACGCGCCGCTGCTGGGCACGCTGACCTTTGGCGCCGGTGTGCTGTTCTTCCCCATTTCCTATGTGTTCGGCGACATCCTCACCGAGGTTTATGGTTACGCGCGCTCGCGGCGCGTGATCTGGGCGGGGTTTGCCGGGCTGGCGTTTGCTTCGCTGATGGCCTATGTGGTAGTGGTACTGCCGCCCGCGCCGTTCTGGAAAAACCAGGCGGCCTATGAGGTAGCTTTCGGCACCACCTGGCGCATCTCGCTGGCGTCGTTGATTGCATTTTCCTGCGGCGAGTTCGTCAACTCCTTTGTGCTGGCGAAAATGAAAATAATGACCAGTGGCAAATATCTGTGGACGCGCACCATCGGCTCGACCATTTTTGGCGAAGCGGTGGATTCGATGTTGTTCTACCCGCTCGCGTTCTACGCCAGCGGCATCATTCCCGACGACAAGCTGCCCACGGTGATGCTTGCCCAGTTCCTCACCAAGGTCGGTGTCGAAGTCGTGTTTACCCCGGTCACCTACAAGATCGTGGCGTGGCTGAAGCGGGCGGAAGCCGAGGACTACTACGACCGCGATACCAATTTCACGCCGTTCTCGCTGAAGACATGACGCTGACCGACTGGGTGGGCAGTATCGGCGCCGTGCTGACCACGCTGGCGTTCGTGCCGCAGGTGAGCAAGATCTGGCGCTCACGCTCGGCCAAGGATGTGTCCTTGCCGATGTATGTGACGTTTACCGGCGGTATCCTCTTCTGGCTGGCCTATGGCGTGATGCTGGGCTCCTGGCCGATTATCGGTGCCAACATCGTCACGCTGATACTGGCGCTGGCGGTGATCGTGATGAAGCTGAAGTTTGGCTAGTCAGGCCCCGACCGGGAGCGCGATGCCGCAGTTCCAGCACAGATCGAATTCGCCTGGACTGGTCTCGGTACATCCTGAGCATACCTTACCGGCCAGCTCGGGCTTCTGCTGCTGATAGTCGGCGATTACCGCGCGTGCATGCTGCTCCTGGTGTTGCTGCGCAATCCACACCTGCGGGTAGGCCGCCGACAGCGGCAGATCGCCCAGGGCGCTCATCGCATTGGCATTGAAGATATGTGCGGGCACCCCGGCCTGTTCAAGCAGGTCATGCACCAGCTGGGCGTCGGGCAGGTTGGCGGCAGTGTAAACGCGCTTCATGCTGCATGATCGCACGCGACGCGGAAAACAAAAAGGCTGCGCTTTCGCGCAGCCTTTTGTTATTGCCGATGTTGCGCTGTGGTGGCGGGCAGCTAGAACGCAAACGACAGGTTGGCGGTAACACCATCCTGCTTGATATCGCGGCGGCTCATCACGTTGGAGTAAGCGATGGCAAGACTGATCTGGTTGCTGATCTTGCCGCGAACGCCAATCGTTGCCGTGCTCCAGGCATCATCGGCCCGATAACCCGGCACGTTGTAGCTGATGTTCTGCGCGATCGACACCGGTGTCGCGGTGACGTCGCGGTCTTTCGCCTTGCCATCGCGATCCAGCGAGATGCGTGCGAACGGCGTCCAGTTGCCGAACGCCATGCTGGCGCGAAGACCGATACTGGTCACTTGCGAGTCGCGCGACTGGTCTTCAAGCCGCAAATCCGTCGACTGCGGCGTGGCGCCGGCATTTTCCGTAAAGCCGGTTACCGATACGCTTTGCAGAGTATAGGACGCGAATGGTCCGACCGATACCCTGCCCAGCTGGAAGTCATAGCCGAGTGCAATGCTGGCTGAGGCGTTCGTACCCTTGGTGGTGGCGCGGTTGGTGCGTGTTGCCGGTCCCAGCCTTACATAGCGCTCGATATCCTCATAGCGAAGTTCGGCAAGTGAGCCGCTGGCGTTGAGGTAAAAATCGCCGTCCTTGTAGGAACCGAAGACCGACATGGTCGTTTCCTTCAGGCGATATTTGCCGATCGAACCCATATTGGTATCCGCCGAGGTCAGGCCTGCGGCAGCACCGAGAGTCGTCGTATCGGTGACGCGCATGGTGGCCCCCACCGTACCGGTACGACTCTTCGAATCCGTGTACAGATTTTGCGCGCCGCTGGATATATCGAACTTGCCACCATCGGCTGCGGCGAATGCGGTCGCCTTGCCGACTTCGGCGCTGGCGCCGGAACGTAGCCCCTCATCAAGGGTGCGGATATGCGCCGCGCGGGTGGCAAGTGGTACTTCGGCCATCGTCGAATAGGCGTTGGGGCCGTCGATCATTGATTTGACCAGGTCGGCGATGATGGCGTGTGCGCCGGCGGTGGGGTGAATGCTGTCGGCGAACAAATAGCTGTTTTGCGCGCCGGGGGCGACCAGATTAGCCGGGCCGCATTGCGGCAAGCCTAGTGGTGGGGTCGGGTTGCAGGCAACGTTGGTGATATTGCTGAAGCCATAGGTGCCGGGCGAGGCTGCAATTTCATTGAGCAGCGAGAAAGAGTCGATCGCCATCACCTTTTGACCGGATGCGGCGAGTGCATTGAACAGGGTGATATTGAAACCCACCGAGGCCTGCGTCTGCGCCGCAACAGCTGCCGGGCCGCCAGCTTGCGCGCCGGGGGTGAGGCCGAGGTTGGGCAGGCCAAAAACAGCGATATAGCGTGCGCCGGCCGCTTGCAGCCGCGCGGTCTGAACCGGGATCTGTGCTGCGAACGGCACGCCGGCAGCACCCGCTTGCAGCAGGTCGTTGCCGCCTGCCCAAATCGCATAAAGCGCGTTTGGATTGGCGGCTCCCGTTGCCAGAAATTCAGTGATCTGCTGCGAAACTGGCCGTTGCGCAAAACCCGGCGGCGTCGACGTCGATGGTGCCGTTATGCGCGCGCCGCCCTGGGCATAAATGCCGCCGCCGGCATTACTGGGGTTCGGGTTGCCGCCGTAGTAGGTGGCGATCAGTTCCGACCAGACCGGTCCGGGATTGGTGGTGAAGCGACCCAGCGCTGCCGCTTGTGCGGGTGTGTAGCCCAGTGCGCCAACCAGGAACGGACGGTAGTAGCCGGAGTCGGCAAGACTGTCGCCGAATACGTAAACGCCATTGAACGAGGTGGCTTGGACGGCAGGGGCGCCGAGCGCAAGTGCCGACGCAATAAATGCGGGAATGAGCCGTTTTTTGACAGACATGTAATGCTCCTCAGAGATATTTATTGGATTTATTTTTTGATCCGGTTTGTTGACTTCGGTCGACCGGATAGTACGGATGATAATGTCACAAATGTGCGGCGTACTCAATAAACACGGCGCACCAGATGCGCCTCATGCAGAAGAGTGGCGGCAAGCTCTTCAATGCTCTTGGTGGTGGAATTCAGGAATGAGATACCCGCTTGCTCCATCAGCGCTTCGGCGGCGCTGACTTCCCAGCGGCAGTTTTCGAGTGAGGCGTACTTGCTGTCGGGCTTGCGCTCCTGGCGGATCTGCTGCAAGCGCTCCGGCATGATCGACAGGCCCCAGACCTTCTGCCGCAGTGGAATCAGCGCGGGGGGCAATTTCATCCGCTCCAGGTCCTCGGGAATGAGCGGGTAATTGGCGGCCTTGATGCCGAATTGCAGCGCCATGTACAGGCAGGTCGGGGTTTTGCCGCTACGCGATACGCCGACCAGGATGATGTCCGCCTGGTCCAGGTTGCGGTTGGTCATGCCGTCATCGTGGGCTAGGGTGTAATTCACCGCCTCGATACGATGGTTGTAGTCCTTGAAATTGCCGGCCGAGTGGCTGCGCCCGATCGCATGCGCCGAGGTGACACCGAGTTCTTTTTCCAGCGGGACGATGAAGCGATCGAACAAATCGAGCACCATGGCATTGGCCTTGGAGATTTCCTCGCGGATTTCATCGGCCATCAACGAGGTGAACACTAAAGGGCGTTTGCCGGACTCGGCGCGCGCCGCTTCAATCTGGTTGAGAACGTCCTGCACCTTGTCCATATTGTCGATAAACGGCAGGGTGACGCGGCGAAATTCCACGTCGTCAAACTGGGTCAACAGGGAACTGCCCAGCATTTCTACCGTAATGCCGGTGCGGTCGGAGACGAAAAAGGCGGTGCGACGGTGTGGCATATGCGGATCCTGGTATTTTGCAGTGCAGCATTGGGCTCGGGGAAGCTATAATTATGGACTATCTTCTTCGATTCCCTGCGCTTCCTCTCTTAACTTAACTTTCCCTCTCCCGGATTTGCCATGTCCTTCGTCCTCCCGCTCGCTACCCTTCGCATGCATGATGTCGCCACGGTTGGTGGCAAAAACTCCTCACTGGGCGAGCTGATCAGCCAACTTTCGAAAGCGGGGGTCAGGGTGCCCGGCGGCTTTGCCACCACAGCCGAGGCGTTTCGTGAGTTCCTGAAACACAACCAGCTCACCGAAAAAATCAATGCCGCCCTGATCAACCTTAATGTGGATGATCTGACGGCACTGACCAAAACCGGCGCGATGGTGCGCGATTGGGTGGTGAAGGCGCCTCTGCAGCCAGCGCTTGAAGCGCAGATTCGCGCCGCGTACGCAGAACTGACCAAAGATAATGCCGAAGCCAGCTTTGCGGTGCGTTCTTCGGCCACCGCCGAAGACCTGCCCGATGCATCGTTTGCCGGCCAGCAGGAAACTTATTTGAATATTCGCGGCATCGACAATGTGCTTGAAGCCATCAAGCATGTGTTCGCATCCTTGTACAACGACCGTGCGATTTCCTATCGCGTACACAAGGATTTTGCCCATGCCGAGGTCGCGCTGAGCGCCGGTGTGCAGCGCATGGTGCGCTCCGACAGCGGCGCTGCCGGGGTGATGTTCACGCTCGATACCGAGTCCGGTTTCCCCGATGTGGTGTTCATCACCTCCAGCTACGGGCTAGGCGAAATGGTGGTGCAGGGCGCGGTCAATCCGGATGAATTTTATGTGTCCAAGCTGTGCCTGAAAAACGGCAAGCCGGCGGTGCTACGCCGCAGCCTGGGTACCAAGGCGCTGAAAATGATTTTTGGCAGCAGCACCTCAGCCGGCAAGTCGGTCGAGACCAAGCCGGTCGATGTTGCCGAACGCGAGCGCTTTTCGCTGAGCGATGCCGAGGTTGAAGAGTTGGCCAGGTACGCGATGGCGATCGAGGCGCATTACGGACGCGCCATGGATATCGAATGGGGCAAGGATGGCGGCGACGGCAAGCTCTATATTCTGCAGGCGCGCCCCGAAACGGTGAAGTCGCAGGAGAAACATGGTGATGTGCTCACGCGTTACCGCATGAAAGGCAGCGGCGTAAAAGTCGCCGAGGGTCGCGCCATCGGCAGCAAGGTGGGTATCGGGCCCGCGCGGGTGATCAAGGACGTCACTCACGTGCAATACCAGTCGGCGACACTGCGGAACGGCTCGCCAGCGCTCGTCGTCGGATCCCAGATCCGCGTTCCGACGGCCGGCAGTTACGAGCTGTATCTCGTCTACGACCTCTCCTCGGTTCAGACGACCCTCGGCTACGTTCAGCAGACGCTCGCGCTCGGCGGCCTCGCGCTCGTTTTGCTGATCGG
>JANMXS010000043.1:0-13020 GCA_031394335.1 Burkholderiales bacterium | reverse complement strand
GTCGGCGCGCCTGTTCGACGAAATGCTCAAGCTGCTGTTGTCCGGCCATTCGTTGCTGTGCATCGACAAGTTGCGCGCCCTGGGGTTGCATCGACAACTGCTGCCGGTGATCGATCAGTTGCTGCGCGATGAAGCCAGCCGCCGCTTTGTCACGCTGGCGCTTGAGCGCACCGATGCGCGCATTGCGGAGGATAAAGGTGTGTCACCCGCGTTCATGTTTGCCGCGCTGTTCTGGTTTCCGATGCTGACGCTGCAGCAAAAAATCGAAGCGAAGGGTGTGCGCCCGCTGCAGGCAATGCACGAGGCGATGGATGAAATACTCGATGAGCAGCGCAAAACGCTCGCCATTCCGCGCCGCTACGACGTGATGGTAAAAGAGTTGTGGATGGCACAGCCGCGCTTTTTGCAGCGCTCGCAGGGCAAGGCCTATCGCACGCTCAGCCATCCACGGTTTCGCGCCTGCTACGATTTCTTCGAGCTGCGCGCGGTAGCGGGCGATGCGCCGCAGGATATTGCCGACTGGTGGGAGCGTTTCCAGGTGGCGCCGGAAGATGAGCGCGAGACGATGCTGCTGCCGGATGACGAGCCGAAGAAAAAGCGCCGTCGCAAGCGCAACAAGCCAGGCAGTGGCGAGCAGACGCCGGTAGCGAACGATGTCGACGTGTCTGAAGCATGAACGTCGTCGCCAATGACGCTTCGGTGCCCGCGTCGACGGTATTCGTCGGCCTGGGGAGCAATTTGCGGCAACCGGTTTTGCAGCTGCAACACGCGGTACGCGAACTGGGCGCCATTGCCGATACCGAATTGGTAAAAGTCTCCTCATTTTATGAAACGGCGCCGGTTGGCATTGTCGACCAGCCGATGTTCATCAATGCCGTGGCCATGCTCCGTACCCGACAATTGCCGCATGATTTTTTGCGGCAACTGCTTGCTATCGAGACTTGCCATGCGCGCGTGCGCAATGAAAAAAATGGTCCGCGCACGCTCGACCTCGACGTGCTGATTTTTGACGAGTTGCGCATCGACGATGATCAGCTGATCACGCCGCATCCACGCATGCATGAACGTGCCTTCGTGCTGGTGCCCTTACTTGAAATCGCGCCCGAGGTTAAGATTCCGGGCAAGGGTGCCGCGCGCGAGTGGCTGACGAAGATCGGCAATGATGGCGTAAGGCGCGTGGCTGCCGATGCGGGCCAGGATCAAACCAGGAGCGGGGATCGGCAATGAAATACCGGTACATCGTGGTCGAAGGGCCGATCGGCAGCGGCAAATCCACGCTGGCGCGCCTCATTGCCGAACGCTATGGCGCCGACCTTATGCTCGAGGATCCGGGCGCGAACCCGTTTCTTTCGCAGTTCTATCGCGATATGAAACGCTACGCCCTGGCCACACAGATGTTCTTCCTGTTCCAGCGCATCAATCAGTTATCCGCGATCAAGCAGCCGGATTTGTTCGAACGCAAAACCGTGGCCGATTACATGCTGGCCAAAGATACGCTGTTCGCCAAATTGACCCTGGATGACAACGAGTTCGGGCTTTATTCGCAGCTTTACAACCATTTGCGCCCGCAGGCGCCGACGCCGGACCTGGTGATCTATCTGCAAGCCTCGGTCGAATCGTTGATGGGGCGTATCCAGCGCCGTGCACGACCGATGGAACGTGGCATCAGCGAGGATTATCTGATGCGACTTTCCGAGACCTACACGAAATATTTTTACGATTACAGCGAGTCGCCGTTGCTGATCGTCAACAGCGACCGCTTCAACTTTGCCGACAACCCCGAGCACCTGCAAATGCTGTGCACGCGCATTGAGTCGCTGCGCGGCATGCGCGAATACATGAACGCGGGCTGACAGGAACATAGCGAAGCTCCATGGATATTGTTCATACCGTCGCCGAATTGCGGCTCAGGCTCAAGCGTGAATCCTCGATCGCCTTTGTGCCGACCATGGGCAATCTGCATGCCGGCCATATCGACCTCACACGCATCGCCCGCGAGCGCGCGGGGCTAGCCGGTTGCGTGGTGGTGTCGATTTTTGTCAACCGCCTGCAGTTCGGGCCGAGTGAGGATTTTGACAAATATCCGCGTACCTTTACCGACGACTGCGATAAATGCAAGGTTGCCGGGGTGAATGTGATTTTCGCGCCGGACGAAACCGTCATGTACCCGGAGCCGCAGGGGTATATGGTTGAGCCACCCGGGATTCAGCACATCCTCGACGGAACTGTACGGCCGGGACATTTTCGTGGCGTCGCGACGGTGGTGCTGAAACTGCTCAACATGGTCCAGCCGCAATGGGCGATATTCGGAAAAAAAGACTATCAGCAGTGCCGCGTGCTGGGCAATATGGTCAGCCAGTTCAACTTGCCGGTTGAACTGGTACTGGCGGACACGGTGAGGGCAGACGATGGCCTGGCGTTGTCATCGCGCAACGGCTACCTGAGTAAACCGGAGCGCGCCGAGGCGCCACGGCTTTACGCGCAGCTTTCTGCAATCAAATTGGCGTTGCGCGCCGGGGAAAAGAATTTCACGTCACTTGAGGCCACCGCCCTTGATGCCCTGAGGGCACACCATTGGCAACCCGACTACCTCACTATCCGTCGCCAGCACGATTTGCTGCCGCCACAACCGGATGATCGTGCGCTGGTGGTGCTGGCGGCGGCGCGTCTGGGAAAGACGCGCCTGATCGATAATCTGGAAGTCGATCTGCGGTCGTAGTTTGCCGCCAGCAAGGCGATTGTGCGATGCAGCGAATTCGGGTCAGAAACAGGTAGTGGCCCCGCCGCCCTGTTTAACATTCAAGCTATTGATAATTAATATTAAATTAGTTAATATCGGCGGTAACTATCGTAGATATTGCGCCGCACAAATTCTGGTGCTAGGCTCTCGCTTTATTGGGGTGTCTTGAGTCGGCAACAATTCGCAGAAATTGGTCGCCGCAAACGCTCATTTAGAGACATTGCTCCAGAAATTCCGCCTACACTTCGCACGCTCATGGTCATTTGACCACTTTCCCACGGAGGGGAATATGCAACGCACGATGTTGAAGTCCAAGATTCACCGCGTTACCACCACGCACTCTGAATTGCACTACGAGGGTTCGTGCGCGATCGACCAGAATCTGCTCGACGCTGCCGATATCAAGGAGTACCAGCAGATCGATATTTACAATGTGAACAACGGCCAGCGGTTTACGACCTACGCTATTTCCGCGCAGCGCGGCGCCGGCATCATCAGCGTCAATGGCGCGGCCGCGCGCCTGGCAGCACCGGGCGATGTGCTGATCATCGCCAGCTACGCCGCCTATAACGAAATTGAACTCAGCAATTACCAGCCCGACCTGGTCTATGTCGACGAGAAAAATCGCATCAAGGACAAGCGCGGAAAAATCCCGGTGCAGATGGCGGGCTAGACGGGATAAGCGGGACAGCAACATGAAAACGGCGACCGTGGGGTCGCCGTTTTTTTGTTTGCGCAATGCTTTTCGCCGGCATTCAAGCCACTCGCGGCATATTGATTCCAGCCGCGCAGCGTGACTGCCTGTATGCGTCAGTGAAGTCCGCGCCTGAAACTACTCAAGAAAGCGCAGTGCGCGCTTGAAGGTCGGGCTCGCCGGATCGGCGAAATGATCGACGATCGTGAAGTGGTTTGCGCCGGGCACCGATTCCACCGTGGCGGCAACCCGTTGCCACCAGCGGTGCAGCAACTGCGCTTGGCGAACGAACTCCGTGGTTTCGGCAGCGCCGACAACGACATCCAGCGGAACCGTCAGCGTTGACTTCAGATGTATCGGGCTGAGCTGCTTGGCACTGGCGGCATCGAGTTTAAGTTCCACGTTGACCGAGGTCTCGATCAGCGGGCCCAGATCGTAGACGCCGCTCAGCGCCATGCCGCCGCGGAAACAATAGGGCATCACCTCATATTTCTGCCAGTCGGTTGCATACAGCATCGCCACCAGATGGGCGCCGGCGGAATGGCCCAGCAACAGCATGCGGTCGGAGCCGATGCCGTATTTGCCCGCTTTTGCGACCAGCCAGGCAATCGCGTGGCGGCAGTCTTCAGTGATATCGGCAATCGTTACTTCCGGGCACAAACGGTAGTTGACCATCGCCACGCTGATGCCGGCTTCGACCAGAGGTTCGGCAATGAACGAAAAATCATCTTTGTCCAAAGCGCGCCAGTAGCCGCCGTGGATAAATACAGCGAGCCCGCGATTGGCTTTGGCCGGAAACAGGTCAATGGTTTGCTTTTCGTGAGCGCCGTAGGCGAGGTTAAGTTCGCACTTGAGATTGGCCCGCGTGCCGGCGGACTGGGCGCGCCAGCGGGTGAAAATTTCGGGATGTTCGGGGACGGCGGCGCGGTTATCGTAGAGTTTGTCGAGGTCGGGATTGATAGCGGTGGACATGTAGGCTGACTTAAGTGGATTCAATGGCCTAGGGTACGCTGATATGACGGTCGCTACCGTTAGCTTGCGTCATATCGCGTCGCTGCATGGAAGGCGAATGAAAAAAACGTAGAACGCCATTTGGCGCGGTGTTTGGAGCAAAAGTGCCTGAAACACCGCGCCAAATGGCGTTCTACGTAAAATTGTTATGGACGTTGGTGAATCGAATGAAAGTGAGAGCTCAGCGCAGGCTTGGACGCCGCCGCTTGGCGCGCAAAAAAATAAAAGGCACTGGCGATTGGCCAATGCCTTTTATTTTGGTGCCGAGAGCCGGAATCGAACCGGCACGGTATTGCTACCGCGGGATTTTGAGTCCCGTGCGTCTACCAGTTCCGCCATCCCGGCACAGATTGTGAATGTTGCATTTGCCAACATTCGACGAGGTGGTAGCCCCGTTTGCTCCCTTTGCTGCTGCCGCAAATTTAACTTTGCAGCTTGCTTTGAAGAGGGCGGATTATAGCGTAATCTGCGCGACATTTGCCAGTATCCGGGCTTGCCTCTCTCTATACCGTATCGATGAAACTTTCGGACTTTGATTACGATTTGCCGCCGGATCTGATCGCCCAGCAGCCGGCCGCTGAGCGCACTGCCAGTCGCCTGCTGCATCTGGACGGCGCCACCGGCGCTGTTGTCGATCGCATGTTCGGCGATCTGCCGGCGCTGCTGGCGTCCAATGATGTGCTGGTGTTCAACGATACCCGGGTGATCAAGGCGCGTTTGTCCGGCCGCAAGGAGAGTGGGGGCTCGGTTGAAGCGCTGATCGAGCGCGTGCTGGATGGCAATTCGCCGCGTTCGCACCAGGCGTTGGCGCATGTGCGCGCCAGCAAGTCGCCCAAGCCCGGGTCGCGTCTGCTGTTTGCCGATGATGTGGTCGCCACTCTGGTAAGGCGCGTCGACGATCTATTCGAGCTGCATTTCGAAGGTGAAGCCAGCGTCTACGAGGTGCTTGAACGCCACGGCCAGGTGCCACTGCCGCCGTATATCACTCACACTGCCGATGCTGTCGACGAGTCGCGCTACCAGACGGTGTATGCGCGCCATCAGGGTTCGGTGGCGGCGCCCACCGCCGGCCTGCATTTTGATCAAGTAATGCTTGACGCAATGCAACTACAGGGCGTTACCTTGGCCTACGTGACCCTGCACGTGGGCGCGGGCACCTTCCAGCCGGTGCGCGATGACGATATCGGCAAACACATCATGCACAGCGAGTGGTATCGGGTGCCGGCCGAGACCGTCAGCGCAATCGAGGATGCCAGGCGCCGTGGCGGACGGGTGATTGCGGTGGGAACGACCAGCATGCGCACGCTGGAAGCCGCATCGCGCGACGGCAAGCTGCGCGCGGAAACCAACGAGACGAAAATCTTCATCACGCCAGGCTATGAATTCAAAACGGTCGAACGCCTGATCACCAATTTTCATTTGCCGAAATCGACCCTGATGATGCTGGTGTCGGCGTTTGCGGGGCATGCGCATACCATGGCGGCCTATCGCCACGCAGTTGAAGCGCATTACCGTTTTTTCAGCTATGGGGATGCGATGCTGGTGGAGCCAGTCCTGCGCCGCTGAGCGCTATTGTTTTTCCAGTTCCTTGCGGCTGCCTTCGCGCAATACGCATGCCGCCCGTGTCTTCAGCCAATCGCTGGTTCCCGGCGCGAAACCGCTCCAGGCGGAATCCTCGCCGACCGCCGCAACGAAAATGATGTCGTTCGCGCGCAGCAATTTTTTCAGATGGCTGGCAATCTGGGCGGATGACCATGGCGAGGCGATAAACCAGATGGTTTCCATCGCGCGCCAGATTTGGCCGCACTCGTCGATCCCCTGGGTCAGATCGCGGTATTGGTCAATCGGTCGCTTCAGGTCCAGCGTCAGGATGTACAAAGACACGAAGTATTCTCCGGTAAATACGCACTACGGACTGGAAGAATACGGTGTGGCGGGGCTGTAGTCCCTACTCGCGCGGGTAGGAAAGCAGCCCCGGAGCTGTTCCGGGCCCTAGCTCAAATGGACGCGGCTGTGCGCCGCCACGTGCTGCTTCAGGAATTCCATCTGGTCGGTCAGGATGCGCCGATTGGCCAAAATGAGGAATTCGGCGCGATTCGGAATATAGGGCGCATACACCAGCTCCATGCCGGCTTCTTCCGGCAGGCGTGAACCCTTGCGCTCATTGCAGCTGCGGCAGGCGGTGACCACGTTCATCCAGGTATCCACGCCGTGGCGTGAATACGGAATGATGTGATCGCGGGTCAGTTTGGAATGCGAGAAGCCGCCGGCGCAATAGCCGCAGATATGGCGATCGCGATGGAACAACTCGCGGTTGTTCAGCGGCGGAACCTGGCTGAAGCCCTTGATCGCCATCGCCTTGCCCTTGATCGCGATGATCGATGCGGCCGTGACCGTGGAAACCTCACCGGTATCGCGGCACTTGCCGCCGCAAACAGTGAATGCCTCGGAGCCGGTCTCCCAGGCAATCCGCTGCTTGGCGTAGTACCAGACCGCGTGCTGCCAGGTAATCCAGCGATGCGGAATGCCGTTCTGGTCCAGCGTCAGAATCAGCGGAAACCGTTTTGCCTCCGTGGAAAACAGCGAGAATGCCGGCTCAAATGCGTCCTTGACGACCGCTACGGTTTGCTCAACCGGTGCGACGCGAACTTTCGCGTGCTTCAGATGTTGACCCGCTTGCTTCCTTTGGTGCACGTATCCTCCGATGCTCCGCGCTTGGCGGAAGTGGTACGAACGGCGATAATAAGAAGTACGATACGAAGTTCAATATTTGAATATTGCCGAATCACTGTTTACGCTGCTTATTTATGCTGTTTAGTCAGGCGCGATCGCTTATATCGGTGGATCGCATGGCTAGAGGCTAATCCATTTTTTCACTCTTGAGAAGCCCCTATGAATCTTGACCGAGTCGATGCCGGCGCCGATGTGCCCAACAATGTCAACGTCGTCATCGAAATCCCGATGAACGGCGATCCGATCAAGTACGAGTTGGACAAGGCTACCGGTGCCTTGTTTGTCGACCGTTTCATGTCGACGGCAATGCACTATCCCTGCAACTACGGCTATATTCCGCATACCCTGTCCGACGACGGTGATCCGGTCGATGTGCTGGTGGTTACCCCGTTCGCGCTGGTGCCCGGTGTGGTGGTGCGCTGCCGGCCGCTGGGCATGTTGAAAATGACGGATGAGGCGGGTGGCGACGAAAAGCTGCTGGCGGTGCCAATCGACAAGCTCACGTCGATTTATCGGGATGTACAAAGCGTGCGTGACCTGCCGGAAATCACCCTGAGCCAGATCGCCCATTTTTTCCAGCACTACAAGGATCTTGAAGCCGGAAAATGGGTCAAGGTTGAAGGCTGGGTTGGGCCCGAGGAGGCGAAAAAAGCCATCACTGACGGAATCAAAAAATTCAAGGCCTCGAAGAAAAAGACGCGCGTCTGACATATGGGCCCGGCGCTTTCCGCGTCGGCCTGTAAGACCTGGCAGCGGCCATCGACTCACGTTTGTGTTTCAGTCCGATCCCATCACAAACGGAGAGTCAGATGCGTGCCAGAATCTCATTGCCGGCGAATGCCGTGGCCATCGCCGCCCTCATGCAATTGCTGTTGATCCCGTCCGCTGATGCGGCCAGCTGCGGCAAGGTCGCGCTGTTGGCAAGCGGCGCCCGCACCGCATCCGTCGTCGAGCTTTATACCTCCGAAGGCTGCGACAGCTGCCCGCCGGCGGACAAGTGGTTTTCGACGCTCTCCTATCAGCGGGACGGGGTGGTGCCGCTGGCCTTCCACGTCGATTACTGGGATTACATTGGCTGGAAAGACCCGTTCGGCAAACCTGTCTACGCGGAGCGCCAGCGCAGCACCGTCACCCGACAGGGCAGCCGCACGGTGTATACGCCGCAGGTGATGCTCGACGGCAAGGACGCGCGCGCCTGGACTTTCAATTCGAAATTCGATGCCGGCCTGCGCGATCTGGCTTCGCGGCCCGCGCGTGCCGCGCTGACGCTGTCGGCAACCCCGTCTGCTACCGCATCCAGCGCAATCGAGGTAGCCATGAACGTGAATATTCCGGATGCGGCCCTGCGCGGCGAATCCGCGCTGTTCATCGCGCTGACTGAAGACAATCTGCAAAGCCGCGTGACGGCGGGCGAGAACAAGGGCAACACGCTGAAGCACAACCATGTGGTGCGCGAGTTGATCGGGCCGATCCCGATTCGCGCCAACGGCGCCATCGATATTCAGCGCCGGCTGGACCTCGCCGAGGGCTGGAAACGCGCCGACCTGAATATCGCCGGCTTTGTGCAAAACCTGCGCAGTGGCGAGGTGTTGCAGGCCTTGAGTGCGCCACTGTGCGGTTCGTAGCCCTCAATTGAAGCGCAATCGACATACGCAAGATATGCCTGTACATGAGGCCGGCAAAAATTTTGCATTGAAATTTTTTTCAGCGCGGGGACGCGGTAAGATGCGCGACATTATTTAGATATCGCGAGCTTCCAGCAAACAGCATGGATCAAGTCTCCAGTTTTACCGTCTCTCTGGCCAGCTGGAAACAGCTTGGCGAAGCCCTCTCCCAGGTTCGCTTTACCGTTTTTGTGCGTGAACAGGGCGTTCCTCCCGAATTCGAACTCGATGCGCTGGACGCCGACGCTACGCGTTGTCTGCATGCCGCCGCGACCGATGAGATGGGAACGGTCATCGCGACGGCACGTCTGGTTCTGGATCGCCCGATACCACGTATTGGCCGCATGGCGGTACTGAAAGCCTGGCGTGGCCGTGGCATTGGCGCTGCCCTCCTCGAAACCCTGTGCGCAGAGGCCAAGCGGCGCGGTTTCACGGATGTGTTGTTGCATTCG
Organism: Burkholderiales bacterium; assembly: GCA_031394335.1. Lineage (GTDB taxonomy): Bacteria > Pseudomonadota > Gammaproteobacteria > Burkholderiales > Usitatibacteraceae > UKL13-2. The sequence goes on along the minus strand of JANMXS010000043.1, from coordinate 3,726 downwards.
CAAACGCACGCCACCCCGTTTTACTTCAAGCTCGGGTTTTTATCGCACGGCAGTGAGTTCGTCGAAGCCGCCATTCCCCATCTGGAGATGCGTCGCAAGCTGTAGCCGTATTTGCTACGCGGCAGTGCCTTTGACTTTGGCAATGCCGGTGACCTCGGGAATCGCATAGGGCAAGGGTCGGCGTTCCAGCGATGGGCCATCTGCCGCGCCCATTCGTAGCGAATTCGCGTTGATGCTTTCCAACTGCGCCACCACCAGCGCGTCAAAGCCGCCATCCGCCGATGGGGCGACATTCGCGAAGGCGCCGGCAGCCTGTTCGCCAAATTCGGGCGCATACACACTCTGGCCCGGCGTGGGTAAGGGTAGTGAGTCAGGCAGCTCGCCGTGCACCCGCACCATCCGACGTTTGAGAATGCCGCGGTACTGGGTACGCGCGACGATTTCCTGGCCGGGGTAGCAACCTTTTTTGAAGTTCACCCCGCCGATGAGTTCGAAGTTGGTCATCTGTGCAACAAAGCTGTCCTGCGTTTCCGGCAGGATGGTGATGATGCCTTCCTGAATTGCCAGTCCATCCCATACCGCCGCGCCAACCGGTTTCGCCGGTGATGCGTGGTGGTGGGCAAACGCGTTCCAGAGTGCGATCCCCCGTTCAGGCATGGCGACGATTTCAAATCGCGCCGGCGACAGCCGGATCAGGCGCGCGCCATCGCCGTGAACGCTGGCCATATTCTCCGAGGGAATCGCCCCAAACACCGCATGGATACTGGCTTCCAGGGCATCGATATTGCCGCCGGCGATGCCGAAACGTACCCATCCGGCGCCGGCATCTTCAAGCTTGACCTTGGCGCGCAGCACAAACATTTGCAGCCGCTTCTGGATGGCCGCCTGCAGGCCGCGCGGCAGCTGCAGAAAATACCCCTGTCGGCCTTTCCACACCAGAAATGAGGCCAGCATGCGACCCTTCGGCGAATTCCAGCTGTTCCACTGTACGTCGCCTTCAGCCATCGCCAGCACATCGTTGCTGAGCTGCCCATGCAGGAAAGTGGCCGCGTCTTCGCCGGAGGCGAGGATCAGACCCTCGTGCGACAGGTCACAAATGGCGAGCCCGCTTGATGCGGCCTTCAATTCGCTTGCCGGGTCGCCAAAATGTGCGACGCGGCCCGTATTGAATTGCGCACCAAGGCGCAGCAGTTCGGCAGTCCAGAGTTCGTTCATGCGCTGATGATAGAGTGTTTCCCGTCGCTATTTTAATTGTGTTCGCATGGACCAAAATCAAGACCCGCGCTGGCTTCAGCTGCGTCCCTCGCGTATTCACCTGGTGCTGACCGTGGCGGGCGGGTTGGCCGCGGGCATTATCCTCGCCCTGCTGCCATGGCCGTGGTGGGTGCAGCTTGCGCTGGTCGCCGCAACTATCTTGCTTGCGCTGCGGGAAATGCGTCGGGCAAGGCTGCTCGGCGCCGATGCGGTGACGGCATTTTATTTGCTCGATGTGGAGCGCTCGAGCGATGCGGCTGGCGGTGCGGCAGACGCAGGCAAGGTCGCCCTCGGCATTCGCCTGCGTCATGGCGCTGCGCCGGAGCGGAAAACTGCGGCTGAGGTGGAAGGCATGGTGCAGTCCGGCGCCTATGTGACGCCCTGGTTCAGCAGCCTGCCTTATCGCCTGCCGGATGATCCCTGGTGGCGTCAACGGTGGCCGCGCATTATTTCGCTGTGGCCAGATAGCCTGGATGCAGATGCGTTCCGCCGGGTGCGGGTACAACTGAAGTGGAAATAGGCGGGGTCATTTCGGCAAGCTGCGAACGCGCGGGTGTGCCTGGCGAATTCCGTTGCCGCCGCTGCCGGCTGGGTACTTGAGTCCAGTATAATTCCGTTTTCGCGCGAAATTCAACCGCAAAGCGCCTTCCGCCTTTATCCGCCTCTGCCTTTATCCGCCTTTGCCTTTATCGCTCCCGCCTCCATGATTGCCCCGCCCACCGTTTCAGCCGCCGCGTCCGCCACGATCACCTTGCGCGGCCCTGTCGCCCTGTCGCCATTCCGCATTGAAAAATTGCTGGCGCCGTTGAAAGTCGTGCATCCGGAGATCACCGGGATCCAGGCGGAATTCATTCATTTTGTGCAGGTCGCGCGCCCACTGACGGAAGCGGAGCAGCGCGTGCTGGAACAGTTGCTGACCTATGGCAGCAATAGCACTATCGGCCCGCAAGCCGCGCCCATGCTGGTTCTACCTCGAATCGGGACGATTTCCTCATGGGCCTCGAAGGCTACCGATATCGCCCACAATTGCGGCCTGGGCGCGATTCGCCGCATCGAGCGCGGCACCGCGTTTTATGTCGACAGCAAAGCCCCGTTGAGCGATGCCGCACGCGCTGCGGTTTTTCGTTCAATCCACGACCCAATGACCGAAACCCTGCGCCTTGCGTTCGATGAGGCGCAGGAACTGTTCCTGACCCAGCCGCCGCAGCCGCTGGCGATGGTGGCGGTGATGCGCGATGGCAAAGGCGCGCTGGAACGCGCCAATGCCGAGATGGGCTTGGCGATGTCGACCGACGAAATCGATTACCTGTTCGACTACTACGCGCGCATCCAGCGCGACCCCACCGACGTTGAGTTGATGATGTTTGCGCAGGCCAATTCCGAGCACTGCCGCCACAAGATTTTCAATGCCAGCTGGACCATCGACGGCAAGGCGGAAGACAAGAGCCTGTTCGCGATGATCCGCAATACCCATCAGCTGGCGCCGCAGGGCACCATCGTCGCCTATTCGGACAACTCCGCGATCATGCAAGGCGCCCACATCGAGCGCTTTTTTCCGACGGCGGGCAAATACGGCTTCAACGCGGACGAGACGCATATCCTGATGAAAGTGGAGACGCATAACCACCCGACCGCGATTGCGCCGTGGCCGGGCGCCGCGACCGGTTCAGGCGGCGAGATTCGAGATGAGGGTGCCACCGGGATCGGCGCCAAGCCCAAGGCCGGGCTCACCGGCTTCTCGGTTTCGAACCTCAATATTCCCGGGCATCTGCAAGCCTGGGAAGGTACTTATGGCAAACCGGCACGCATCGCCTCGGCACTGTCGATCATGATCGAGGGCCCGCTCGGCGGTGCCGCCTTCAATAACGAGTTCGGGCGCATCAATCTGTGCGGTTATTTCCGCACCTATGAACAGCTCGCCGACAAGGTGGTGCGCGGTTATCACAAGCCGATCATGATCGCCGGCGGACTCGGCAACATCTCGGCCAGGCATACGCATAAAAAACCGTTCGGACCCGGCACGCTGTTCATCCAGCTCGGCGGGCCGGGCATGCGCATTGGTCTGGGCGGCGGGGCGGCATCGAGTATGACCTCCGGCGCCAACACCGAAGCGCTGGATTTTGATTCGGTGCAGCGCGCCAATGCCGAAATGGAGCGACGCTGCCAGGAAGTGATCGATGCCTGCTGGCAGCTGGGTGACGCCAACCCGATCCTGTCGATCCACGATGTCGGCGCAGGCGGCATCTCGAATGCGCTGCCGGAACTGGCGCACGCCGGCGGGGTCGGCGCCAGATTCGATTTGCGCAAGGTGCCGTCGGAAGAGCCGGGCATGAGCCCGCGCGAAATCTGGAGCAATGAATCGCAGGAGCGTTATGTGCTGGCGATTGCGCCGGCCTCGCTTCCGCTCGTCGAACAATTCTGCCTGCGCGAACGCTGTCCGTTTGCGGTGGTGGGCGAAGCGACTGCCGAGCA
>JANMXS010000042.1:0-14264 GCA_031394335.1 Burkholderiales bacterium | reverse complement strand
CACCAGCCGTTTCGTGCCGCACTATTTCACTTGAGAGGTAACGCTATGACGCATATTCAAATCATGGAATCGTTCGGCGGCTTTGACGACTTCCTCATCTACCTCGCCATCTCCGGCGCGCTGCTCGCCGTTTTTCTGGCGATCTATGTGCGCATCACGCCCTATCGTGAAGTTGCGCTGATCCGCGACGGCAATATCGCTGCTGCCTTCAGCCTCTCCGGCACTCTAATCGGCATGGCGATTCCATTGGCTAACGCCGTCGAGTACAGCGTCAATCCGGTCGACATGGCGATCTGGGGCGCGATCGCGCTGCTGATCCAGTTGCTGGTGTTCGTGATCGCGCGCATCACCCTGCCGCATATCGCCGAGGATATTCCTGCCGGCAAGCAGGCCTCGGGCATTTTTCTCGGTGCGATCTCGATTGCGGCGGGGATTTTGAATGCGGCGTGCATGACGTATTGAAATGGGAACTTCTCAAAACCGTCGCGAGCGGGTCAAGTTCGCGTTGAGGAGCGGACGCGTACGATGAGTACGCCGAGCACAGGAGACGCGAAATTGGCCCGCGCAGTAGGTTTTGAGGAGTTCTCAAACGTAGAACGCCATTTGGCGCGGAGTTTGGGGCAAAAATGGCTGGAGAGGCGCACCAGTGCTAGAGTTTTAATTTTATATAATGAATCCTGAGTTAAGTTGGCATTTGCATCAGCCTTGCATTCGAATCGCGCATCCGCTTATTGGGACTTTAACTAAATGAAAAGAATATTGCTTATGGCTGGATTCCTCTCGTTGATCACCGGACTTTTTTCGTCCGGCGCTAGAGCCGCCGACTACCGGGTAGCGGATGCTTCCTCGGGACTTCGCAACATGATCTTCAGCACAACGCCGGACAGCATCGGCGTAAAGCTGAAAGAATCCGGCGAGGTATGGGGTGTAGTTATGGAAACCGGCTACCCTCAAGCCGTTGCGACTCTTGTCGCTCTGGCTGATGGAACTGTCAGCCTGTATTTCAGCAACGGCGGTGGAATCATCGGCCTTGGCCCGCATCCCGGTCCGACGCGAGCGGCGCAGTCGTTTCTTGCAGCCGCTCAGAAATTTTCCAATCAGCTGCAACCGACCGGAAATTTCCCTTTGCCCAAACCTTCCAATACGCGGTTTTATTTGCTGACTGGCAACGGAGTGCTAACGGCTGAAGCGAAGGAGGACGATCTTGGCAACAATCGGCACCCGCTCGCGCCACTCTTCTTTAGCGGTCATGAGTTGATTGCAGAAGTTAGGGCGGTTGAGCAGGCCCGCAAGAAGCAGTAGCCAGGACTGTAGGGCGCAATAACCAACAGGCATTGCGCCGGTCGATATTACCGCCGGAACCGCGTCATCCGCTGTAAGCAACCTTTAGCCGCATCGCAACGGCAAGCAGGCGTTTGTCGCGCGTGTAAAGCATGCATGCGTCCAGTAGTGCCGATGCAATCAAGTGCGCATCAATCAAGCCGATACCAAGCCCCATCAGCTTCCGGCTCTCAACGATATGCAGCAGCTCTTCCTCCTCGGCGACGGTTGCCTGCGGCAGGTCCGACAATAGCTGCAGTATTTCAGCGCGCGGCTTGAGATTGCCCAGGGCAAGTTCGCCGCGTACAAAAGGATGCATCGCAACCTGGCCGTTCGACAGCAATTCAACGAGCGGCTGATCCCCGTGCCGAAAATGATCGACCCAGATGGAGGTGTCGACCAGAATCATGCCGTGACGCGGCGGCGTGGGGCAACTTTAAGCAATTTTTGGGTTCCGCCGAGACGCGCGAGGCGCTTGGCACTTTCGCGTTGAATCAGGGCTTGAAGGCCCTCGTGGATAAGCATCGTGCGTTCCGTGAACCCGCTGATGCGCGATGCCTGGGCGAGAAGCTTTTCATCAATATTGATCGTTGTGCGCATGGGGGATCCTTTCGTGAGGGGGTGTTGCCATGGAAATATAGCATCAAAACAGGCATCAAATGATGTCGATAATAACGCATAGGTTGCTGCGCCACTTGCGGGCGTCTTGTCTCGTGGCCATTAAACGGGGATTTTCAATGGCGGATTCTGAACCGGGGTGATGTGCCATGGCGAAAGCGCATGCTGTCTTACAAATGATTCCGCACCCACCGCTTCCACTCATCAAACAGCGCCGGATGCCGCGCCGCGATCACGGACTTGATCCACTCCTTGTCGCCCTCGTCCGGCCGCCAGAAATCGTCGTGCAATAGCGTGGCGATGCGGCCGCCGGCTTCTTCCAGAATGAGGGCGCCAGCGGCGTAGTCCCAGGCGTGTTCGCCGGCGTGCAGGAACACGTCCGCGCGACCGCAGGCCACATGGCACCATTGCAATACCGAGGCGCCGCTCATGGAAATATGCTTGAACGGCGGGTTTGCAAATAACGCGATGCGCAATCTTCCGAGGCGTTTGAAGCGGCCGACTTCGACGATGGCATCGGCCAGCGGCTTGGCTGCAGCGGGCCTTAGTTTTTTATTGTCGAGAAAAGCGCCGCCGCTGCGCCAGGCGTGGAAGGCTTCATTGGTATTGGGATCGAGCACGGCGCCGAACACGCTTTCGCGCCGATACATGAGCGCGACCGAAATGCCGAAATAGCGTTTGCCGCTGGTGAAGTTGGCGGTGCCGTCGAGCGGATCGACGCACCACAGCCAGTCGGCTTCGCGCCAGAGCCGCTTCTGCTCGGCTTCGGGCATCTCTTCGCCGAGCACTGGACAGTCAAAAATTTTTGGCAGTGCGGCGACCAGTGCAGCCTCGACCGCGCGGTCGGCTTCAGTAACCACGGAGCCATCGTGTTTCTTCTCGGGCGTGACGCGCTTGAAGCGCGGCATCAACTCTTCACTGGCCACTTTGCGCAGCAGTGCGATCACCGGGCCGCTCAATTCAGGCAAGCCGGGGAGCAAGTCAGGACGCGGAGTTTGAAGGGGGTGCATCGGAGCGGCAAGCGGGGCGCGGGATTTGGGGCAGTCGTGAATTGAAAGGGGGCAGGTCTTGATGGGTCGATATAATACGCCAATCCCCTATGGACGCCTGCATTGACCCACGCTCTCCTTCACCCGCGTTTTTTCGTCGCTAGTCCCCTGCCCAGAGGAACCCCCCTGCCCGTTGCATTTTCGCTTGACGAGAATGCAGCGTCGCATCTGCGCGTACTGCGCCTGCAGGAGGGCGAGACAGTCACGCTGTTCGATGGCGATGGCGGGGAATTCAGCGCCAGCATCGCGGCCATTGGTAAACGCGGTGTGATGGTCAATCTGCTCGAACATATTTCCCTCGAACGCGAATCGCCGCTCAACCTCACCCTGGTGCAGGCGCTGGCGACCGGCGACAAGATGGACTGGATCATCCAGAAGGCGACCGAGCTTGGCGTCACCGCGATCGAGCCGATCCAGACCGCGCGCGCCACGGCAAAGCTGAGCGGTGATCGTGTCGAGAAGCGTGCACAGCACTGGCAGGCGGTGGCAACGGCCGCCTGTGAACAATGCGGACGCAATCGCGTGCCAGTGGTGCATCCGCTGCTCGATTTTCAGGCGTGGATCGCGCGCAGGCAGCACCTCAACAGCTTCATGCTGCATCCCGATGCAGATGGCGATCTGCTCACAAGCATCAAGTCGATTGCTGCGCAGGGTGTGGCCTTGCTGATCGGGCCCGAGGGCGGCTTTGCCCTCGAGGAGATCGCTGCCGCACGGCGTGCCGGTGTGCAACCGCTGCGCTTCGGCCCCCGTGTGCTGCGCACCGAAACCGCCGGCATCGCCGCGCTGGCTGCGCTGCAATCGGCGTTTGGGGATTTGAGCGCCCATGCTTGATAAAATGCGCTTCCTACCGGTTTCCTGACTATGCCCAAGAACGACGCCAAAAAACTCGAAGCCTTCGTCAAGTGGTTCCGCGCCGCCACCCCGTTCATCCATGAATTCGGCGGAGGCACCATCGTCATCGCCTTCGGCGGCGAGGTGTTGTCGGACGGCGAGCTGATGCAGTTGGCGCACGATATCAATGTGCTGGTGAGCCTTGAGGTGCGCGTGGTGCTGGTGCACGGCACGCGGCCCCAGATCGAGGACCAGTTGAAGCAGCACGGCGTCACTCCGCGCTATGCCGATGGGCGCCGCGTCACCGATGATGCCGCGCTCAAATGCGTGAAGGAAGCCAATGGCATTGTGCGCATGGAGATCGAGGCCACGCTCTCTACTGAGCTGGCCAATTCACCGATGGCCGGCGCCGATATCCGTGTCTCCAGCGGCAATTTCATCACCGCCAAGCCATTCGGCGTGCATGGCGGTGTGGACTTCATGCATACCGGGCAGGTGCGCAAGGTGGACGTGGAGGGCATCACCCGCCGCCTCGACGATCATGAAGTGGTGCTGATTTCACCGATCGGGTTTTCACCGACCGGCGATATTTTCAACTGCACCCTGGAAGATGTGGCGACCTCGGTGGCGACCGCACTGAAAGCCGACAAGCTCATTTTCCTCACTGAGGCGATGGGTGCGACCGATGCCAAGGGCAAGTTGCAGGGTGAGCTGACCGCCGTACAGGCCCAGGAGTTGTTGGGGGCCAGTGTCAGCACCCTGTCCGACGATGTGCGCTATTTCCTGCCCTGCGCGATTCGCGCGGTGCGCGACGGCGTCAAGCGCGCCCACCTGATCAGCCGCCATATCGACGGCGCGCTGCTGATGGAATTGTTCACCCATCATGGTATCGGCACGATGGTGGTGTTGGAGTCGCCCGATAAATTGCGTGATGCCAAACTGGCCGATGTCGACGGCATCCTGGCGATCATCGATCCACTGGTGGCGCAGGGCGTGCTGGTCAAGCGCGAGCGTGTGCTCATCGAGCAGGAAATCGAGCGCTTCAGCGTGCTTGAACAGGATGAAGAAATCATCGGCTGCGCGGCGCTTTACCCCTTTCCAAGCGACAAGGCGGTGGAGCTGGCCTGTCTGGCGGTGAACCCGTTTTACCGGGATGGCGGCCGCGGCGAGCGCATACTGCATTTTGCGGAAAAGCGTGCCAGGGAAAAAGGCTTCAAGACCTTGTTCGCGCTGTCGACGCAGACCACGCAATGGTTTGTCGAGCGCGGTTTTATCGAGGTGGATGTAGGCAAGCTGCCCGCCGAGAAGCAGGCCATGTACAACTACCAGCGGCGCAGCAAGATTTACAGCAAGGCCCTTTAAAAACGGGCATTTGCATGCATCTGTTGGCGGTGCAGTTAGCGATGGATGCGGCAGCAATGAATATCACGGAAAGATTACGGAGAAGCACATGGCAAGAATGATCCAATGCGTCAAACTCAAAGCAGAGGCCGAGGGCCTCGACTATCCACCTTATCCCGGGCCACTCGGTGTGAAACTGTATGAGCAGGTTTCAAAGCAGGCGTGGAAAGAATGGCTTGAGCACCAGAAGCGGCTGGTCAATGAAAACCGTCTGAACCTCGCCGACTTGCGTGCGCGCAAGTATCTGGAAGAGCAGATGGTGCGCAACTTCTTCGGCGATGGCGCTGATCAGGCGGTGGGCTACGTTCCGCCCGCGCCGCCCGCACCCAGCTAGCGGCCTGCCCGCGCGGGAAGGCAAAAAAACGCCAATAAAAAAACGCCGCGGATCCCGCGGCGTTTTTTTGCCAAAGCGGTACTCAATCTGTCGTGGACGTCTCGCGTTCGAATTCTTCCCAAGTGATGTGGCGCACGTCCTTGCCCTTGACCAGGTACACCACATATTCGCTCATGTTCTTGGCGTGGTCACCGATGCGCTCGATGGCTTTGGCGATGAACAGGATATCGATCGCCGCCGAAATGGTGCGCGGGTCTTCCATCATGAACGTGACCAACTGGCGCATCACGCCGCGAAATTGTTCATCGACAATCCGATCCTGCTTGACGACCTTGGCGGCGGCCGAAATATCGAGACGTGCGAACGCATCGAGCGCGGTTTTAACCATGTCGATGGCGACATTGCTGGCGTAGCGCAATTCGGAAAAACGGGTCGACAGGCGCCGGTCCTGCTTGTGAATGAGCTTGGCCATGCGCGCGATCTTTTGCGCTTCGTCGCCGATGCGCTCAAGGTCGGTGATAGTTTTAATGATCGCCATCACCATGCGCAGGTCACCGGCAGCGGGCTGGCGCTTGGCGATGATGTGCACGCAATCTTCATCGATGCCGACCTCAAGCGCGTTGACGCGGTGGTCGTCGGCGATGACCTGATCGGCCAGGACCATGTCGCCGAGCGCCAGGCAGTCCATGGCGCGCGCGATCTGCTGTTCAACCAGGCCGCCCATTTGCAGCACGCGTGCACGTACCGCTTCAAGTTCAGCGTCGAATTTTTTCGAGATATGTTCGTTGCCCATGTCACTCTCTTCTGAAAGGTGCCGGCGAAAATGTCGTCACGCTTGTAACAAACTACAAAGTCTAGGCGGTCAGTATGACAAAAATGTGACTTCCTGGGTGTTTGCCTGCCCGAACGGGGTGCGAAATGTTGTCAGCCGCTCATTTCACCCGTTTAAGCAATTGTTGCGCTTGAACTGAACACACGTGACTTAAACCAATGTGCGCGACAGCTCAACTATTCGTCATTCTGGCGTAGGCCGGAATCCAGTCCGCCGTATTTTTCAAATCCTGGACGGGACATGGGGTGAAGGCATGCCTTCACGCCTCCGCTGGGACGACGGGGGCTTCAGGCTTAACCGAGCGACAGTGTGTCAGCCGCGGCTTGCCGTGATGCGCTGCACGCCCCCGACCGCCGCCAACAGCAGCACATCGGCGCCGCGCCGCGCGAACAAGCCGTTGCTCACTACGCCGGCAATCTGATTGATCGTCGACTCAAGATCCGCGGGGTTGGTAATCGTGAGCCCGCGCACATCCAGGATCCAGTTGCCGTTATCGGTAACCACTGCCTTGCCATCCCGCACCCGCCATTCCGGATGTCCGCCCAGCTTGACCAGTTCACGCGCCACATAGCTGCGCGCCATCGGTATGACTTCGACCGGCAGCGGAAATTTGCCGAGCACCTCGACCAGCTTGGAGGTATCGGCGATGCAAATGAATTTTTCGCTGGCAGCGGCGACGATTTTCTCGCGGGTCAGGGCCGCCCCGCCGCCCTTGATCATGGCGAGGTGCCGGGTCACTTCGTCAGCGCCGTCCACGTAGATCGACAGGGTGCCGGCATTGTTCAGCTCCAGTACCTCGATGCCGCCGGCTCGCAGCAACTGCGTGCTCGCCTCGGAGCTCGATACCGCAGCCTTGATGCGTGCCCGGGTTTTGATCAGCTCGGCGATGAAAAAATTGACGGTCGAGCCGGTACCAACACCGATGATGGTGTCGTCTTCGACGTAGTCGAGTGCCGCCTTGGCGGCGGCCAATTTGAGTGCGTTCTGGTCCATAGGTGCTTTGGAGGAGATTGAGGAGGCAGCATACCCGCAGAGAATAGCGAATTTCCTGCTAAATTGGTGCCCAATCAACCGGGAATGCCATGAAAGACGATTATTTAAAACGAATCCTGAGCGCACGCGTGTATGACGTCGCCATCGAAAGCCCGCTGGAGCACGCTGTCGGGATATCCGAGCGGGCCGGCAACCATGTATTGCTGAAACGCGAGGACATGCAGCCGGTGTTCTCGTTCAAGCTACGCGGCGCGTACAACAAAATGGCGCATCTGACGCCAGCCGAGCTGAAGCGTGGCGTGATTTGCGCCAGCGCCGGCAACCATGCCCAAGGGGTCGCGCTGGCGGCGCAGAAGCTGGGCTGCAAGGCGACCATCGTGATGCCGGTGACGACACCCGCCATCAAGGTCGACGCCGTGGCGCGGCGCGGGGCGCAGGTGGTGCTGCATGGCGACAGTTATCACGAGGCCAGCCTGCATGCGAAAAAACTGTCCGCCGCCAAAAAACTGGCCTATGTCCATCCCTATGACGATCCTTTGGTCATCGCCGGCCAAGGCACCATCGGCATGGAGATTTTGCGCCAGCATCAGCACCCAATCGACGCGGTGTTTGTGCCTATCGGTGGGGGCGGCCTGATCGCCGGCATTGGCGCGTACATCAAGGCGCTGTCGCCCAAAACGAAAATCATCGGCGTCGAGCCGGTCGATTCCAATGCCATGTACCAGTCGCTGAAGGCCAACAAGCGGGTGACGCTTTCGCATGTCAACCTGTTTGCCGACGGCGTCGCGGTAAAACAGGTGGGCGAGGAAACCTTCCGTATGGCCAAGCAGCTCATCGATGAGGTGGTGCTGGTCAGCACCGACGAGATCTGCGCGGCGATCAAGGATATTTTCCAGGACACGCGCTCGGTGATGGAGCCCTCCGGCGGGCTTGCCGTGGCGGGCATCAAGCGCTACGTTGAACGCGAACAGGTCAAAGGCAAAACCTTTGTGGCAATTTGCTGTGGCGCCAATATGAATTTCGACCGGCTGCGCTTTGTCGCCGAGCGTGCCGAGGTGGGCGAACACCACGAGGCCTTGCTGGCGGTGACGGTTCCCGAGACGCGCGGCAGTTTCCGCCGCTTTTGCGAGTTGATCGGGCCGCGCAATGTCACCGAGTTCAACTATCGTATCGCCGATGCCAAGGTGGCGCATTTGTTCGTGGGCGTGCAGATTGCCGGACGTGCCGAGGCGAAGAAAATGGTTGCCCATTTCAACCAGCAGGGCTTCAAGACGCTGGACCTGTCCGAGGATGAAATGGCCAAGCTGCATATTCGCCATCTGGTCGGCGGGCGTTCACCGCTGGCGGCGCAGGAAAGTATCTACCGCTTCGAATTTCCGGAGCGTCCTGGAGCGCTGATGCGTTTCCTGACCAGCATGAGCCCCAACTGGAATATCAGCCTGTTCCATTACCGCAACCACGGTGCGGACGTGGGGCGCATTCTGGTGGGGCTGCAGATTCCGGGCAATGAGCGTAGCACCTTCGGCAAATTCCTGAAGACGCTGGGCTATGAGTATGTCGACGAGACCGATAACCCCGCCTATCGCCTGTTCCTGGGCTAGCGACCGCAGAAATGGCTAGGCAGGCCAGTTCTTGATGTACTGCTTGAGCAACTGATTCTCGAAGGCAACATCCTTGATCGCGCTGCGCGCGATATCGTGAAATGACAGGATGCCGATCAGCTTGCCGCCATTCATCACCGGCACATGGGTAATGTGCAGTTCGGTCATCAGGCCGCGCAAATGGTCTACCGTATCTTCGGGCCTTGCGACCGGCGGATTGGCCTTCATCACGTTCTTGCACGGTGTTTGCATCAACTGGCCGCCATGGGTGTTGAGCCCTGCCAGCAATTCGCGCAGTGTAATCAGGCCGAGCATGGACTCGCCGTCAAGCACGATCACCGAGCTGATGGATTTCTGCACCATCAGCGTGACTGCTGCCGCGATCGGCGCGTCCGGTGTAATCGAGAACAGCGTGCTGCCTGGCGCCTGCAGCGCCTTGTCCTTCAGAAGTTCAGCAACCGTCATGCTCATATGAGTACTTGTGAGGGTGATGAGAACAATGAGAATAACAAACCGCCGCGGGGTTTGTCATGATGCCGATGCCCTGACGGGAACGCGTACCGGTTATTTGACGATGCGCAAACCGCCGCGCGGCGGCCCTTTGGGCTTGTCATCGTGCGCATGGCCATCATTGCCCGGTGCGGCATTCGGCGCTGCCGGTGTTGCATCGGCTGGCACACTTGCGGTGTTCGAAGCCGGCACGGATTGCAAGGTCGGCGCAGGCGGGGTTGTTACTGCCTCGCTTTCCGGTGCGGCCTCGGGCTCAAAAAACATGCCGCGTCCGGTCTCGCGCGCAAAAATACTGGCGACTGCATAAATGGGTACGGCGATTTCGCGCGAGACGCCATTGAAGCGGGCGGAAAACTGGATCATGTCGTTGCCGATGGTCAGATTGCGCGTCGCCTGCAGGCTGACCGAGAGCACGATCTCGCCGTTTTTGACGTACTCGATCGGTACACGCGTGTTCTGGTCGACCTTGACGCCAATGTACGGTGTGTAACCCGCATCCGCGCACCATTCGTAAATGGCGCGGATCAGATAGGGCTTGTTGGAAATTTCAGCCATGGTTCGCTTTAGCGGTTGCTTGGGCTTGGTGTTGACCTTGATGCTGGATCAAGGCAACTCAATCTTACGCTGCGTCGCGTGGCGCCGCGCGCGACGCCATCGTTGCGGCACGGTGCGCCGTTGAGGCCGCCTGGCTACGGCGGCCTCAGGCGTCACCCGTTTACTTGCGCATCGCCTTCTCGGAGGCGGTCATCGAGTCGATGAACGCCTGACGCGAGAACAGGCGCTCTGCATATTTCAGCAGCGGTGCAGCGGCTTTCGGCATCTCGATCTGATAATGCTCCAGGCGCCACAGCAACGGTGCGATGGCCACATCCAGCATCGAAAACTCATCGCCGAGCATATGCTTCTGCTTGACGAAGATCGGTGCCAGCTGGATCAGGTTTTCGCGAATATAAAGACGCGCCTTCTCGTGCTGGTTCGGCTTGCCGCGCTCGATGATATCGACGTGATTGAAAATCTCGTTTTCCATGCGGAACAGGATCAGGCGCGCGCGGGCACGCATCACCGGATCGGCAGGCATCAGTTGCGGGTGCGGGAAACGCTCATCAATGTATTCATTGATGATGTTCGATTCATACAGGATCAAATCGCGCTCGACCAGCACCGGGGTGCGGTTGTAGGGATTCATTACTGCGAGATCTTCGGGCTTATTCATCAAGTCCACGTCGAGGATCTGGAAATCCATGCCTTTTTCGTAAAGAACGATGCGGCAGCGGTGGCTGAAGGGACAGGTGGTTCCGGAATAGAGCGTCATCATGATCGTTCACCAACTTTCTTTTTCTGAAAATGCTTAAAACCTATAAATGCGAAGCCGCGCTGAGTGCGCGGCTTGTGCAAACTGCGCGTAGTTGGCTTATGCCACGCCAATTATTTGACGTCTTTCCAGTACTCGTGTTTCAGCCACAGCGTGGCAAAAAACGCGATAACCAGGAAAAATAGAATCAGCACACCCAGCTGCGTGCGCTGCGGGCGGGCGGGTTCGCCCATGAACGTCAGGTAGTTGACCAGGTCGCGCACGAACAAATCGTATTCCTGCGTACTCATGGTGCCCGGGCGATCAATGGTCAGCTTCATGATCGGTTCGGCGTGACCGTGAACTTCTTTTTCACCGACTTTGGACAACACTTGCGAGCCCTGCAAATCGTGCAGCACATGCGGCATGCCGACGTTCTTGAACGCCAGGTTGTTCCAGCCGGTCGGGCTCTTGTCGTCGCGGTAGTAGCTGCGCAGATAGGTATACAACCAGTCCGAACCGCGTACCCGGGCGACCAGGGTCAAATCCGGCGGCACCTTGCCGAACCAGTCTTTGGCATCCTTGGCATCAAGCGCCGAGACCATGGTGTCGCCCACCTTGTCGGTGGTGAACATCAGGTTCTGCTTGATCTGATCTTCACTCAGGCCGATCTGCGTCAAATGGCTGTAACGCATATACGCGGCGTTGTGGCAATTCAGGCAGTAGTTGACGAAATTGCGCGCGCCGCGCTGCAGCGAAGCCTGGTCTTTGAGATTGATCGGCGCGGTATCGAGATGGATATCTTCGTTGCCCGAGGCCCAAGTAGAGGCGCCCAGCAGGGACATTGCCAGCAGGGGTGCGGCGATCAGGGTTTTAAGTGGAGTTCTCATTAGGCAGTGACCCGTGTTGGTTCCGGTTTTTCTTTATCGATTGCGGTGTACCAGGGCATCAGTATGAAAAACGCAAAATAGACTGCCGTCAATACGCGTGCCACGATGGTCGCCACATCCAGGCCGCCGATCAGTGGCAGCGTTTTCGGCAGCTGTCCCCATACGGTGGTCGGCACCACGCCCAGATAGCCGAGTACCAGAAAGCTGATGACAAAAGCAGTGAGGAAGTATTTGTAAATCGGGCCACGGTAACGCACCGACTTTACCTTGCCGCGATCGAGCCACGGCAGTGCAAACAGGATCAGGGTCGCCGCGCCCATCACCGCCACCCCCGGGAACTGCGAGCTGAACATCGACGGTACGGCGCGCAGCATTGCGTAGAACGGCGTGAAATACCAGACCGGGGCGATGTGCGCAGGCGTGGTCAGCGGATCGGCCGGCACGAAGTTGGGCGCTTCCAGGAAATAGCCGCCAACCTCGGGCGCAAAGAAAATGATCGCCGTAAACACCGCCAGAAACACCACTACACCGACCAGATCCTTGACGGTGTAATACGGATGGAACGGAATGCCGTCTTTCGGGTGGCCGTCAACGTCAAGATTCTTCTTGATTTCCACGCCATCCGGGTTGTTGGAACCCACTTCGTGCAGCGCCACCAGGTGCGCCGCCACCAGGCCCAGCAGCACCAGCGGCATGGCGATCACGTGGAAGGCGAAGAAGCGATTCAGGGTCGCGTCGCCGATGTTGTAATCGCC
Source organism: Burkholderiales bacterium (assembly GCA_031394335.1). GTDB lineage: Bacteria > Pseudomonadota > Gammaproteobacteria > Burkholderiales > Usitatibacteraceae > UKL13-2. Next base: position 1,839 of record JANMXS010000042.1, on the reverse strand, counting down.
GCGAATCCATAAGGACAAGTCTTCACCGATGATCGGGATTGCCGAGAACAGGTTGATGATCACCTGCGCGCCCCAGTACGACATCTGGCCCCACGGCAGCAAATAGCCGAAGAAGGCCTCGCCCATCAGCGTGAGATAAATCAGGCAACCGAAAATCCACAGCAATTCGCGTGGTTTGCGGTAGGAGCCGTACATCAAGCCGCGCATCATGTGCAGGTACACCACCAGGAAGAACATCGATGCGCCGGTGGAATGCATATAGCGGATCAGCCATCCCCAGGAGACGTCGCGCATGATGTATTCGACCGAAGCGAATGCAAATTTGACGTCGGGCTTATAGTTCATGGTCAGGAAAATGCCGGTGACGATCTGCATCACCAGGATCAGCATCGCGAGCGAGCCGAAGTAGTACCAGAGGTTGAAATTCTTCGGTGCGTAGTACTCGGAGAGATGCTCTTTGTACAGCGTGGTCAGCGGGAAACGATCGTCAACCCAGCCGAGGATTTTCCCACCGATGCCGCCAGCCGGCGTCTGGCCCGGGTTCGGAATGCTTGCCATGATCTTTATGCTCCTTTGGAGTCTTGGCCAACCAACAACGTTTTGTCGTTGACGAACGTATATTGCGGCACCGCCAGGTTAAGGGGGGCGGGCATGCCCTTGAAGACGCGACCGGCCATGTCGAATTTGGATTGGTGACAGGGACAGAAGAAGCCACCGGGCCAGTCGGCACCGAGATCGGCTGCGCCAACTTCCCTGCGCATCGTTGGCGAGCAGCCCAGGTGCGTGCATACGCCCTTGAGCACCAGCCACTCCGGCTTGATTGCGCGCCCGGTGTTTTTGGTGTAATCCGGCTGCGTGGAGGCCTCCGATTTCGGGTCTGCCAGCAGGGCATCGTTTTTATCGAGTTGCGCAATCATTTCCGGGGTGCGGCGGATGATCCAGTGCGGCGCACCGCGATATTCAAACGTGAGTTGCTGCCCCGGTTCGATAGGCGCCAGATCCACTTGTACAGGCGCGCCGGCGGCGAGGGCGCGGGCAGAAGGGAGCATGCTTATAACGAATGGCACCGTGGCAGCACCCGTACCCACGGCACCCACGACCGAGGTTGCGATAATCAGGGTGCGGCGTTTCTTGGGATCAACTTCATTCAGGACAATAGCGCTCATGATCGATTTTCGTTGAATTGGCGTCGGAATGGCTTGCTTCGGTACCCGAAACTGAGCCTTGAACAAACGGCGGGACGCGAGAACCTCGTATTTTAGCTGATCCGGGCCACAAACTTAAGCCCCCGGGACGCGATTACTGACCTATCGCCACATAAATCTTGCGATTGCGTTTACCGGCAATTGATAGTCCGGCAGACATAACAAGATTCCGGCTTCAATATTGACTAGCCTCACGCCGCCCAAGTACAGTCCTCGGACGTTGCTGCCAATTGTTGGTTCAAGGAGAAATAATGAGTATCGCCTCGGAATTCAAGGAGTTTGCACTGAAGGGCAATGTGGTTGATCTGGCCGTCGGTGTCATCGTCGGCGCCGCGTTCGGCAAAATTGTCGGCTCGGTAGTCGATGATCTGATCATGCCACTGGTCGGTAAGGTTCTGAATAACATCAGCTTTGTGGATATGTTTGTGCCCCTTAAAGAGATCCCGCCCGGCACCGCGATGACGCTGGAGGCGGTTAAAAAGGCCGGGGTTCCGGTGTTTGCCTACGGGAATTTCATCACCATCCTGCTTAATTTTGTCATCCTTGCCCTCGTTATCTTCCTGATGGTCAAACAGATCAATAAATTGAAAAAAGAAGCCCCGCCAGCGGCGCCCGCGCCCACTCCGGAAGATGT
>JANMXS010000041.1:0-14827 GCA_031394335.1 Burkholderiales bacterium | reverse complement strand
GCCCACGGCTGGGCTTGCCAGCGTAGGAGCGCAACTGCGCGAGAGCATGCGCGCGGGCGATGCGTTCGCGCTCGATCTGCGCGTAGAGCTGACGCAGCCGCTCCTGCTCGGCGTGTTCGCGGAGTGGGATATTGCAGATAGTCATGCTTAAAGCCATACGCGATATGGCTCGGACGGCAAGCGCAAAAATACCACTGACAACACGCCCGGCGTCACCCACGTCGAACTGGTACCCGGCAACACGGTGGAAGTGATTGTCGCCGCCAAAGGTGGCGGCAGCGAAAACAAATCGAAATTTGCCATGCTGTTGCCCTCAGACAATATCGTTGATTGGGTGCTGTCGATGGTGCCAACCATGGGTGCCGACTGGTGTCCGCCGGGCATGCTCTCCTTGGGCATTGGCGGCTCACCGGAGAAGGCCATGCTGATGGCCAAGTGGGCGATGATGGAACCGTTCGATATGCACCAGCTGCTGGCACGCGGACCCGCCAACCGTGCTGAAGAGCTGCGTATTGAGGTATTCCAGAAAGTGAACGCGCTCGGCATTGGCGCACAGGGGCTAGGCGGACTCTCGACCGTCCTTGATGTGAAAGTCGCTGATTACCCAACACATGCTGCCTCAAAACCAGTGGCGCTATTGCCGAATTGTGCCGCGACACGCCATGCGCATTTCACGCTTGACGGTAGCGGCCCGGCCACGCTGACGCCGCCGTCACTTGAAGACTGGCCGAAACTGACCATGGATTTCGCCACCAGCAAACGCGTGAATATCGATGGCATCACCAAGGCCGATATTGCTGGCTGGAAAGCCGGAGATCGCATGCTCATTTCCGGCAAGATCCTCACCGGCCGCGACGCCGCGCACAAGCGCATGACCGACATGATCGCCAAGGGCGAGAAATTGCCTGTCGATTTCACCAACCGATTCATTTACTACGTCGGCCCGGTCAATCCGGTACGTGATGAAGTGGTGGGCCCGGCCGGTCCAACGACGTCCTCACGCATGGATCGCTTCACCAACACCATGCTGGAAAAAACCGGCCTGCTCGGCATGATTGGCAAATCCGAACGCGGACCGGCCGCGATCGAGGCTATCAAAAATCACAAGGCCATTTATTGCATCGCCGTCGGTGGTGCCGCGTATCTTGTTTCCAAAGCCATCACCGGCTCGCGCCTGGTTGCATTCGGCGATCTGGGCATGGAAGCGATTTACGAATTTGAAGTCAAGGATATGCCGGTCATTGTTGCCGTCGATTCAGGCGGCGATGCCGTTCACAAAAGCGGCCCGGCGGCGTGGCGTGAACGGATTGCCAGCAGCGTGGGCAAGATTCCGGTGGTGGTTGCTTGATCCTGCCGGTAACAACCAACAGGCTTTTCGGCACCACATGCAGTGCAGTCGCTAAATGAGCCTGCGCATTGCCTTCATTGATGCGGCCCCTACGATGCGCATGCGTGTGGCCGATGCGCTCGTTGCCGCATTTCCAGGCAGCGAAATCGATTCGTTCGTGCCGCCTGATTACCTGCCCGAGCAAAATTTCGACTGGTCATTATTCGACGCCATCGTGGTGGGGGAATTTAGCGATGACGAGGCGGTATTGCCGTTTGTGCGCAGCCTGGCGCTCAATCCGACGCGCCGCCCGGTGATCTATCTTTGCCATGATGAACTGGACACGCCAACCTCGGCCTCGCTCAAATTGCTCGCGATCGTCAAGCTGCCGCGATCCCGCTTTCGCGACAGCGAACTGATTTCAGCCATCATATTTGCGCGCCGAGACCGCGGCTTGCTGGTCCCAACGACAAGCGACCCATCCACAGCATCCTCCGGGGTGTCCGCCACAACGGTTGCTGAAGAGACCGTCAGCTCTCCGCCATCACCGCATATCGTGCTTATGGATGGATCTGCCGGATTTCGCCGTGTCATCGCCCACTTCATCATGTCGGTGTGGCCGGCGGCGACAGTTGAAGAGATTGATCCTTTTTCGCAAACGATGCGCGGTGCCGGCATTTCCTTTGGCACGCACGGCGACATTCTCATACTCGGCGGTATCGGCACGCGTAATGAAGCGCTGTCGGCGCTTGCCCGGCTACAGAATCGTGAGCGTTGCCCGCCAATTGTATTGATCGTGACCCGTGATCTCGCCGCACACCTTGACGAGCTCAAGGCAGCCGGGGCAACCGCAGTCCTGTTCAAGGATGCACTATCGAGAAATGCCCTTTGTGTGGCCGTGGCGCGCGCAACCGGGCTTGCCGAAGCTGCGCCTGTAGCAGACGCACCTACCGGCAATTTCAATTTCCTGCTCGATGGCGAGCGCTACAGCCTGGAGATCGGCGGTTTTCGCTGCGTCGCAACGATCTCGGCAAACGCAATGGCGCAGGTTTTCTATGCCGAGCGTTTGCCCGACCGCAGGCGCGCAGTCATCAAAATTTTAACCGCCTCTCCGCACCACGATCTCAAAGGCATCGAAACTTTTTGCAGCCGCTACCGCTTTTTCTCGGGTCTCGCCGGACGCAGTGTCGTGCGCTATCTCGATGCCGGCGTTGCCGGACAATGGCCTTACGTTGCCCTCGAATACCTTTCCGCCGGCGACCTGCGCAGCCGCATGCAAATTGAGACCTCATCGCAGGCTCAGGCGCGCGTGATGTTCAGGCTCGCTGCGGCACTGTCCACAATCCACGGTGGCGCCTTTGTGCACCTGGATCTGAAGCCCGAAAACATTTTCTTCCGCGATAATGACGAGCTGGTATTGATCGACTTCAATATTGCGACGCGCTTTGGCGGCGTCGGCAGAAATCGCTTCAGCGGTGAAGTGCTGGGCACACCGGCCTATATGAGTCCTGAGCAGGGCCAAGGCCTGCCGCTTGACGGCCGCAGCGATCTGTACAGCGCCGGGGTCGTTTTTTACGAAATGCTGACCGGTGAGCTTCCCTATTCGGCCAAGAGCGACGCGGAAATCATCTTTCGTCATATCCATGACGAAGTACCCTTGTTACCCAAGCGATTGCGCCATTTCCAGCCGATTATCGATGGCTTGATGGCAAAGGATCGTGAACAGCGGTTCGCAGCGGGCGCCGATCTTGCCTTTGCCTTGCAGCCGTTTTTAAATAGCGACATCACCAATACACCAACCTGACCCGTCGCAACTGCCCAAACGAAATACTGATTCACGATCCGGTCACCACGATGCTTCCTCACGGCTCTGCCGACGCCCTGTTCCTCGCCCGTTTCGCTGCACAACTTGCCGCCCGACCTGTCGCCGACCAATGCCCCCTGTTCATCGTTATGTCGAACGCACAGGACGCCGAACGGCTCACGGCCGAACTGGCGTGGTTAGCACCGGCGCTGCGCACCCATCGCCTGCCTGACTGGGAAACGCTGCCCTACGATCATTTTTCACCGCACCCCGACCTTGTGTCCGAGCGCTTGGCAACCCTCTATCAATTTGCACAGGGCAGCTTCGACGTTGGCATTGTTCCAGTAACCACGGCCATGACGCGACTGGCGCCACGCGAATATCTCTGTGCTCGCGCGTTTTTTCTGCGCACCAAATCAAAATTCGATCTGGAGCGAATGCGCAACGATCTGACCATGGCCGGCTATGCACACACCACCCAGGTAATGGCGCCGGGCGAATACGCCGTGCGCGGCGGCCTGATCGACCTGTTTCCCATGGGCAGCACGGTTCCCTACCGAATCGATCTGTTCGGTGACGAGATCGAAGCGATTCGCACCTTCGATGTCGATACCCAGCGAAGCATTTATCCGGTAAACGAAATCCGCCTGTTACCAGCGCGCGAGTTTCCACTGGACAAGGACGGACAGCACCATTTCCGCGAAAGTTTTCGCGATCGCTTCGAAGGCGATCCCTCCAAAAGCCGCATGTACAAGGACGTCTCGGCCGGTTTGGCACCGAACGGCATTGAGTATTACTTGCCGCTGTTCTTCGATGCGACCGCCACCGTATTCGATTATTTGCCGGCAACGTCGCAGGTGTACCTGCATGGGGACGTCAAGCTCGCCGCTGACACCTTCTGGACCGATGCAAAATCGCGCTATGAGCTGATGCGCGGCGACAAGGACCGGCCACTGTTGCCGCCGATGGATATTTTTCTGCCCACCGACGAATTGTTCAGCCAGCTAAACCGCTTTCCGAAAATCGCCGACAGCGCGCTGTTTGCACCGACGAAAGCACTGCCCGCCATTGAAGTTGATCGCAAGGCGGCCGATCCGCTGGCACGCTTTCGCGGTTTCACATCCAGCTTCAGCGGCCGCGTCCTGATCACCGCAGAAAGCTTGGGCAGGCGCGAAACCATCACCCAGTTTCTCTCTGAAAATGGCCTGGAAGCTGCGCCAGTGCTGGAGTTTGGCGGTATTGTCGCGGTTGAAAACCGTCTCCTCATTGCCTCATCGCCGCTGCAGGCAGGTTTCGTGCTTCCGGATGAAGCGCTGGCGATCGTCACCGAGAACGAGCTTTACGCCTCCGAAGTCAAGCAGACTCGACGCCGTGACAAATCGCGCGGCAATCAGGCCAGTGCCGAGGGCATGCTGCGCGACCTGGCCGAAGTCAATATGGGTGACCCGGTAGTGCACGCCGACCATGGCATTGGGCGCTATATGGGCCTCATCAACATGGATGTCGGCGACGGCAATATGGAATTCATGGAGTTGCACTACGAAGGTGGTGACAAGCTGTTCGTGCCGGTATCGCAGCTGAGCGTGATTTCACGTTACACCGGCGCCAACCCCGAGAACGCGCCGCTGCATCGACTCGGCTCAGGGCAGTGGGAAAAGGCCAAGCGCAAAGCCGCTGAACAGGTGCGCGATACCGCAGCCGAACTGTTGAATCTGTATGCACGGCGGGCAGCGCGGCAAGGTTATGCATTCCCGCTGAAGCTGAATGAATTCGATGCGTTCTCATCGACGTTTCCGTTCGAAGAAACGCCGGATCAGTCCTCCGCGATCAAGGCGGTGATGGCCGATATGACTTCCGGCCGGCCAATGGATCGACTGGTATGCGGCGATGTGGGATTTGGCAAAACCGAAGTCGCACTGCGAGCTGCATTTATCGCGGTGGCTGCTGGCAAACAAGTGGCGATCCTGGTGCCAACCACCTTGCTGGCCGAACAGCATTTTCAGAATTTCTCCGATCGATTCGCCGAGTGGCCGGTGCGGCTTGCCGAGTTTTCCCGCTTCCGTTCAGCCAAAGAAACGACCGCAGCCCTGAAGGGCCTGGCCGACGGTACCGTCGATATCGCCATCGGCACACACAAGCTGATCCAGAAAGATGTGGTATTCAAAAACCTCGGCTTGGTCATCATCGACGAGGAACACCGCTTTGGCGTTCGGCAGAAGGAGGCGCTGAAGGCGCTGCGCGCCGAGGTGGATGTGTTAACACTCACCGCCACGCCGATTCCGCGCACGCTGGCGATGTCACTGGAAGGCCTGCGTGATTTTTCGGTGATCGCCACGGCGCCGCAACGGCGGCTGTCAATCAAGACTTTTGTGCATCGACTGTCGGATGGCATTGTGCGCGAGGCAGTACTGCGCGAGCTCAAGCGCGGCGGGCAGGCTTACTACCTGTACAACGAGGTAGAGACCATCCAGAACCAGCTGGAGAAGCTGCAAAAGCTGCTGCCCGAAGCGCGCATCGCGATTGCGCACGGTCAATTGCCGGAGCGCGAACTGGAGCGTGTGATGCGCGATTTCTATCACCAGAAATCCAATGTGTTGCTGTGCTCGACCATCATCGAGACCGGCATCGATGTGCCAACCTCCAATACCATTCTTATTCATCGCGCAGATAAATTCGGTCTCGCCCAGCTGCACCAGTTGCGCGGACGCGTCGGCCGTTCGCACCACCAGGCTTATGCCTATCTGCTGACGCCTCCCGAGGAATCGCTCTCAAGCAACTCGAAAAAACGTCTTGAAGCCATCCAGATGATGGAAGATCTGGGTGCAGGTTTCTATCTGGCGATGCATGATCTGGAAATTCGCGGCGCAGGTGAAGTGCTGGGCGATTCACAGTCCGGCGGCATCCAGGATATCGGCTTTACGCTATACAGCGAGATGCTTAACTCCGCCGTGAAGTCGCTGAAAGCCGGCACGGAGCCCGACCTGATGAAGCCGCTGAACGTCGCCACCGAAATCAATTTGCACACGCCGGCTCTGCTGCCCGAGACCTACTGCGCCGATGTGCACGAGCGGCTCGTCATGTACAAGCGCCTGGCCAATTGCGAGAATGAAGAAACGTTGGAGCAGTTGCAGGAGGAGTTGGTGGATCGCTTCGGCATCATCCCGGCGCCCGCACAGACCCTGGTCGACAGCCACCGCCTGCGCCTGCTGGGCAAGCCGCTCGATCTGCTGAAAATAGATGCCAGCCCGTCGGCCATCATCGTACAATTTGGACGCGATACGCCGATCCATCCACAACGCGTGATCCAGCTGCTCCAGAAAAAGAAACACTATCGGCTGGCTGGCCAGGATCGGTTGCGCATCGACAAGCCTATTGCCGGCGTGCGCGAGCGCGTACTTGAAATCAGGCAGATACTGCGCGAGCTCGCCGATTGATGACATCACTATGACGACTTACCACCTTGTTATTCAGGCCGGCGACATTGAAACCGGCGATCTGAAAACGCTGCATGCACTGGCCGGCGCCAACGGCATTGAACAAATCAGCGGCAATTTCAGCCACCAGGCATTTCGCTTGCTCGACGTCGACATTGAAGCCAGCGCGCGCGTGCAGGCACATTGCGAGCAGGCAAGGCTCGATTTCGGCTTTGTCCCTGCTGGCGCTGCCCTCACGGATTTCGGTTTGATCGCGATGGATATGGATTCCACGCTCATCACCATCGAGTGCATCGACGAAATTGCCGATTACGCGGGGGAAAAAAGCGCCGTCGCTGCGGTAACGGCTGCTGCCATGCGCGGCGAAATCGACTGGCCCGCCAGCCTGCGTCAGCGGGTGGCGACACTCGCCGGCCTGCACGAGGACAACCTGCAGCGCGTCTACACAGAGCGATTAAAGCTGTCGCCGGGTGCCGGGCAGCTCATTGCTGCGGCAAAAGATGCCAATATCCGTTTGCTGCTGGTATCCGGCGGGTTCACTTTTTTTACCAATAAGCTCAAAGCCCGCCTTGGCATTGATTACGCATTTTCGAACATCCTGGAAATTGTCGATGGCGTCTTGACCGGCCGTGTCGTCGGCCCTTTGTGCGACGCCTTCGCCAAGGCAGAGCATATGCGAAACACCGCTTCGCTGCTGGCGTTGCGGGCGGATCAGGTGCTCGTCATTGGCGACGGCGCAAACGATTTGCCGATGATGGCAGCGGCGGGTACCTCGATCGCCTACCGAGCCAAACCCGTGGTACGCGCACAGGCAAGCTATGCGCTCAACCATGTCGGCCTGGATGCAGTACTTGCGCTGTTCCCCGCATCGGTCAGGCGCTAGACTCCGAACCATACCGATGAAACAAGGAATGTTCTGTTGAAACTCCTGGATATAAAGCGCAAGGAGTGGCCTGCATTCGCGTGGTCGTTCGCGTATTTTTTCTTTTTGCTGTGCGCTTATTACGTGTTGCGGCCCGTGCGCGATGAAATGGGTATCCAGGGCGGTATCAAAAATCTGCCCTGGCTATTCACCGGCACCTTCATCGGCATGCTCATCGTCACACCGCTGTTCGGCTGGGTATCGTCACGCTGGCCACGCCGCGTGTTCCTGCCGGTCGTCTACGCATTCTTTATCACCAACCTGCTGCTGTTTTACTGGGCAATGGGTTCGGCAGTAACCGACAAGACGGCCGTGGCCGCAGGTTTCTTCATCTGGCTGTCGGTTTTCAACTACTTCGTGGTCAGCGTGTTCTGGAGCTTCATGACCGATGTGTTCGACAGCGACAGCGCCAAGCGCCTGTTTGGCGCCATCGCTGCAGGCGGCAGCATCGGCGCGATGACCGGACCGGTGATTACGGCGGTTCTGGTCAAACAACTGGGCGTGCCCAACCTGCTGCTGATCTCCGCCGCCTTGATGGGCTGCGCGGTGGCCTGCATTTTCGGCCTGGGGCGCTGGGCTACCCGCCAGCAGGGTGAGCACAGCGAGGATGCGCTCGGCGGCGGCGTTCTTGATGGCATCAAGCTCGCCTTCGCCTCGCCCTACTTGCTGGCCATCTGCGGCTACGTGATGCTGTTGCAGCTGCTTGGCAATTATTTTTATCTCGAGCAGTTGCGGGTGATGTCGGAGTCCCTGTCATCGTCTGCAGATCGCACCCAGTTGTTTGCGCAGCTGGATCTGGCGGTCAACACCATCACGTTGCTCGGCCAGATACTGATCACCAGCGCGCTGGTAAGGCGTGTCGGCCTGATTTTCTGCCTGATCTTGCTTCCCGGGCTCGCGGTGTTTACCCTGGGCATCACCGGTTTGATGCCTACGCTTGCGGTCATCTCCATCTCCACAGTGATACGTCGAGCCAGCGAATTTGCCATCGGCAAACCGGCACGCGAAATCCTGTTTACGGTGGTGACGCGCGAAGAACGTTACAAGGCCAAAAATGTGATCGACACTGTTGCATCACGCGGCAGCGACCTGATTTCAACCTGGGGGCATGCCGGACTGCGCAACATAGGCATGGGTACTGCGCAGATGGCGTTCTCGGCAATCCCGTTGTGCATTTTCATGATCGGCGCGGGCATCTATCTGGGCCGCGAACAACAACTGCGCCAGAAAGACCGCCAGCCAGTGGCGGTACCGGCATCTGTCTGAACCTAGGGTTTAACCTCCGGGATGGGCAGGGGAAAATAAGCGTAAGGCTGTTTCGGCGCCTCTGATTGTTCGTTGCACTTCTGCTCATTGAGGTCGAGTTTCTTGTCCCACCATGTGGCGCGGTTCTGCTTTTGCTGCTCTTTGAGCTGCGGATCTTTTTCCAATAGTTCGCGGATAAATTGAGTGACGTCGGACTCGTAGCGGGCCATGGTCGAATTGCTTTCGTATTTAAATATTACACGCCTTGATTTTACGCACTTTCCCGCTTGCGTCCATAATTCATCATAGCTGGCACCGCCTTTGCCGCCCAGGAGCCATGAACCTTGTTTTCTTCCCCAACTTTAGCGTCAACCAAAGACCGTAAACGCGCGATGGAACTGCGCTATCCCCGTTCATTTGTCGCATTGCTGCTGATTGGCTTTTTTATCGTATCCCTGCCACTGGTTGCCGGGTTGGTATCGAGCGCCTTTTCTATCGAGCGTCTGGCAGGGCAAAGCCAGAAGGCGGTCTACGATGCGACTTTGGTAACGCAGAACGCGCGCCAACTCAGCTCGCTGTCAGTGGCCATGGAACGTGCGGCACGCTTTTATGCCGTCGCCGGCGATCGCGAGATGGTTGATAGCTACAAAAAATCACGGGATGCATTCCGGAATTTGCTCACGCAGTTCATGGCGCTGCCGCTGGCGCCCGATATGCGTGCCAGCGCCGAGGCGATTCAGGCGACTGAAAACACGGTGTATAGCGCACTCACAACCCGCGAAGCATCACCACAGCTTGCCAAACAGTTTGAGGGCGATTTCGCCGAGCTGTCGATGCGCGTACAGGCCCTGGGCGGCCTCGCCGACCAGCTGATCGATCGCGAAGTGGGTGCGTTGCGCGCCTCGGCAACCAAATCGAAAAGCCAGGTGTTTTGGCAAATACTCGCCATCGTCCCGGCTGTTCTGCTGATGATCGCCGGCTTTACTTATATGCTGTCGCGTCCGATCCGCGAACTCGACATGGCCATACACCGCCTCGGCGAAGGCAAACTCGCCCGGCGCATTCGCGTATCCGGACCGCGTGATATCGAGAAACTTGGCGAGCAACTTGACTGGCTACGCCAGCGTCTGATAACACTGGAGGACCAGAAAACACGTTTTTTCCAGCATGTATCGCACGAACTCAAGACGCCCCTCACGGCACTGCGCGAAGGCTCGGAACTGCTCAGCGATGAAGTGGTCGGCAAGCTCACCGTCGAACAACGCGAAGTTGCGCAGATTTTGAAGCAGAATTCCATGACTCTGGAAAAACTCATTCAGGATTTGCTCACCTACTCGCAGTCACAGTCTGCAGAACATATCAACAAAAAAACGGCACCAGAGTTCCGGCCTCTGCAACTCAAGGATTTGATCGACGAAGTCGTCGATACGCAGAAAATCGCCAGCGTGGCGAAAGCCATCACCATTGAACGCGAATGCGACAAGACCACCATTCACGGTGATCCCGCCAAACTGCGTGTAGTGATCGATAACCTGCTTTCGAACGCAATCAAGTATTCGCCGGTCGGCGGTACGGTCCTCATCCGCCTCGGCAAGCACAAGGACAACGCGATCATCGAGGTGCTGGACAACGGCCCCGGCATCGCGGATGAAGACCGCGACAAGATTTTCGATCCGTTCTACCGCAGCAAGACGGCTGTGGCCAGCGGCACCAAGGGAACCGGGTTGGGTCTCGCCATCGTGCGTGATTATGTGGAACTGCATCATGGCTCGGTTTCGGCCATTGCCGCCTCCGGTGCGCGTTTCCGGGTGATTTTGCCCAAGCAGCCACCGCCCGTCGCCACGATTTGAACCGCACCTCCATGATTACTCCTCGCTCATGGCTCGCAGGCTTATTGCTGCTGACAATAACCGCATCACTTGCTGGTTGTGCCTTGGTGCCGGCGCGCGTCGATGCGCCCGAGGCGAAGACGGCCTCTTCTCTACCCTCTGATGCCGAGCAGTTGCTCACTTACATATTGCAGGCACGCATGCTGTCGCCGGCCGCATTCACGCTGGAGAAAGACCGTGTCCGGGCCGAATTTGCCGTTGAGAAATCCAGCCATAGGCGCGTCAAGCTTGCCATCCTGATGGCGCTATCACCACCGGCATTGGCACCTGCTGCTTTGGCGGAGGAAGCCGAATTGCAGGCGCTGCTCGAGCCGCTGGCATTCGGCAGCAGTGCGTCGCCAGAGCCTGCGCTGCGTGCCATCGCCACCTTGCTGCAGAGTGTGACGCAGGACCGCAAACGGCTGCGCGAGCAATTGCGTGATGCCGTGGCCCGTGGCCAGGCGACCCGCCGCGAGGAGGCCAGCGCCCAGGCGGAGGCACGAATCTTGCGGATACAGGTCGAAGATCTGGAGAAAAAATTGAATGCACTGAAATCAATTGAACGCAGCGTTACCACGCGTAGCACGGAAGGCAGTGTTAAATGAGCATCGAAACCTTGCTGAACAATTCGGCGACACCGCCACGGCGCGTGTACAAGGGCAATCTGCTACTGGTCGACGACGATCCGGACCTGCTCAGGCTGCTGGCGATTCGCCTCAACGCCAGTGGATACACCGTTACCACCGCCACCAGTGGAACCCAGGCCCTGTCGATGGTCGCGGCAGAGCGACCCGACCTGGTCGTCACCGACCTGCGCATGGCCGGTCTGGATGGCATGGCACTGTTCCACGAGATCGAACGGCGCCACAACGGACTGCCAGTCATCATCCTGACGGCACACGGCACCATACCGGATGCGGTGGCGGCGACGCGTCAGGGGGTATTCGGCTACATTACCAAACCCTACGACGGCAACGAGCTGATCGCGCAGATTGAGCGCGCGTTATCGCTGCATGGCTCGGCATCGGGGCTGCGCAAGGCGCAATATGATGAAAGCTCGTGGCGGGCTGAGATCCTGACGCAGAGCCCGCTGATGGAAGACTTGCTGTCGCGCGCCCAGCGCGTTGCCCAAGGCGAGGCCAGCGTGCTGATCCAGGGAGAGAGCGGCACCGGCAAGGAATTGCTTGCGCAAGCACTTCATCGTGCCAGCCGCCGTGCGACCGGGCCATTTGTGGCCATCAACTGCGGCGCAATTCCCGAACCACTGCTTGAGTCAGAATTGTTCGGCCATAAAAAAGGCGCGTTCACCGGCGCGACGACCGACCATGCCGGTCTATTCATGGCCGCCGACTCCGGCTCCTTGTTCCTTGATGAAATCGGCGACATGCCGCTGGCCTTGCAGGTCAAGTTGCTACGAGTACTGGAAGCGCGCGAAGTGCGCGCGGTGGGCTCGATCAAAACGATTCCCGTCGATGTACGCATCATTTCAGCGAGCCATCGCGATTTGCAGCAGGCCAAAGCTGAAGGCGCATTTCGCGAGGATCTGTACTATCGCTTGAATGTCGTTACCCTGCGTCTGCCTCCGCTACGCGAGCGGCGCGAGGACATTGCCCTGCTGCTCAGTCATTTTCTGAAAAAACTCGCACTGCGTTATGACAAGAAAGTGAATGCCTTTTCGCCCGACGCGTTGGAAATCATGATTGCCGCACCATGGCCGGGAAATATTCGGCAACTGTTCAACGTGGTTGAACAGGCTGTGGCGCTGTCAACCTCGGATATTGTCGTGCCCAAGGTGGTTGAGCAGGCGATGCAGTTCGGCATGCAGACCCTTGAGTCTTTCGAGGAGTCCCGCCGTCGTTTCGAATACGATTACTTGACGCGTCTGCTCAAACTGACGCAAGGCAGCGTGACCCAGGCCGCAAAGATCGCCAAGCGCAACCGTACCGAGTTCTATAAATTGCTGCAACGCCACGGTCTTGAGGCGGCACACTTCAAAGCACGCGCCGATTAGGAGAAACACCTATGTCGCGTTAGGGAAGTTGTTCGTCTCTATTTGACGACACCTTAATGTCAATGAATTCAATACGTTAATTGAATGCCCCCGGATTGTCGCCGTACGCAGACGAATCGACCTGGCGCTTCAGTTGCGTAAACCGTGCGCAATTTTGCGTAACATTCTGGTTTTATTGATTTTTATATTTCTGGCACGCAGGTTGCTAAAATAGTCTTTGAATACTGGTGGAACGCCCTTCCTCCCTGGGTGCTTTGACGAGCTGGATAGGTCCCCAACCCGTTAAAGGTTCTCCTCCACGAGTATTCGAGAGTGCGCCTTGAGGGGTGGTCGAAAGACCACCCCATTTTTTTGAGTGCCCGGAATGTAATGCGGTAGTGATATGAAGGGAATCGCGCCGATTCGGGCAGCGCCACGTCATAACGCCGGACTCAGTCCATCTCATCGATCCACGCCGACTGAATCGCTTCCAGTATTTTTTCACCAGAGCGGCCAGGGTCGTCACTAAACTCGGGAAGCTCAGTAACCCAGCGATGCAGATCGGTAAAGCGGATCGTTTGCGGATCAACATCGGGATGGGCGTCGGCGAGCTGAATGGCAATTTCCAGCGTATCTGTCCACTTCATCAGTGTGTCTCGCGGGCATGGTTGATGGTGTACTTGGGGATTTCGATTACTAGTGTCTGGTTGCTCACCTTGGCCTGACATGACAAGCGTGACAAGGGCGTCAAGCCCCAGGCCATATCGAGCATGTCTTCTTCTTTTTCCTCGGCATCCGCCAGCGAGCCGATGCCCTCGCGCACGATCACATGGCATGTAGTACAGGCGCAGGATTTTTCGCAAGCGTGCTCAATCTCGATGTGATGGTTGAGCAAGGCATCGCAAATTGTTTCGCCTGCCGGCGCATCAAATTCAAGCCCGTTGGGACACAAAGATTCGTGTGGCAATACTTTAATGGTTGTCATGAGATCTTGGCGTTTTCGTTAAATGCATCATCAATTTTCTTGCCCTTGAGGGCAGTCGCAACGCTTTTGTCCATGCGCATCGCCGCGAAATCCTCTGTCGTACGCGACAGTTCCGCGATTCCTTCCTTGATGACGCGATGATCGGCACCGTCCAACTCCCTGCGCAGTACATCGATCGCTGCACGAATCTCATGCCGAGTATCTGCCGTTAGCAATATATCGCCGTCTTTCTTCAAGGCGGCTTCAACCGCTTCAATCAGGCGACTGGCTTCGACGCGCTCTTCATTCAGGGCGCGCGCTTCGGCATCTTCCTTGGCATGGCTGAAGCTCGCCTTGAGCATATCGGCAATTTCGGCATCGCTTAGCCCATACGAGGGTTTGACCTCAATCTGGGTGGCGACGCCGCTCAATTTTTCGCGCGCGGAAACCAATAGCAGGCCATCGGCATCGACCTGAAACATCACCTGGATACGCGCCGCGCCGGCGACCATCGGCGGGATGCCGCGCAATTCGAAGCGCGCCAGCGACCGGCAGTCCTTCACCAGCTCACGTTCTCCCTGCACCACATGAATAGCCATTGCCGTCTGACCATCTTTGTAAGTCGTGAATTCCTGCCCGCGCGCGACCGGAATCGTCGAATTGCGCGGAATGACTTTTTCCGTCAATCCACCCATGGTTTCGAGGCCGAGCGAGAGGGGGATCACATCCAGCAGCAGCAGGTCTTCACCGGTACGGTTTCCGGCAAGGGCATTGGCCTGAATCGCCGCACCCAAGGCAACCACTTTGTCGGGATCGAGATTGTTCAATAGCGTCTTGCCGAAAAATTCCTGCACCGCGCGCTGCACATGCGGCATGCGCGTCGCACCGCCGACCATCACGATGCCGTCAATCTCCGCGACCGACAACTTGGCGTCTCGCAGTGCTTTTTTTACCGGCTGCAGGCTGCGCTGCACCAATGCCGCCGTCATTGCCCAGAATTCATCCCGGCTCAGCTTCAAGCGGAAATCCTGGCCATATGAAAGCTTGAGCATCGATTCCGCGCTGGTCTGCGTGGTGAGTATCTCTTTGACTTCGCGCGCCTTCATCAACAGCCGGCGGGTATCGCCATGATTGGCCGCAGCGAGATTGAGCTGATGCCGCCAATGCGCACCGACCGCCTGATCAAAATCGTCGCCGCCCAAAGATGAATCCCCATTGGTGGCGAGCACTTCGAATACACCCTTGGTCAGTTTCAGAATCGAAATATCAAAGG
>JANMXS010000040.1:0-3262 GCA_031394335.1 Burkholderiales bacterium | reverse complement strand
TGTTCTGTGGCGAGGCGCTGCCGGCGGCGGTCGCGGAAAGCTGGCAGGCGGCCGCTCCCGGCTCCGTCATCGACAACCTCTACGGCCCAACCGAGCTGACGGTGGCGTGCACGGCCTATCGCTGGGATCCGGCCTCGTCTTCTGGCGAGTGCGAGATGGGCGTCGTTCCGATCGGCGAGCCGCTGTCGGGGATGCGTGCGCTGGTGGTTGATGAGCGGCTGATCGAAGTGGCGCCGGGGGAAGCGGGGGAGCTGCTGATGGCGGGCCCGCAGGTGACCCCGGGCTACTGGCACGATCCGGAGGCGACGCGCCGTGCCTATGTGGTGCCCGCGGGCGAGGCCGAGACGTTCTACCGGACGGGGGATCGGGTGCGCCGCCCGGACGGCGCCGCGCCGATGACCTATCTGGGGCGGATGGACACCCAGATCAAAGTGCGCGGCTACCGGGTGGAGCTCGGCGAGATTGAGGCGCGGCTGCGCGAGCAGGCCGGGGTCGAGGCGGCCGTTGCGGTTGGCTGGCCGGTCGGGGCCACCGGCGCGGCCGGCATTGTTGCCTTCGTGTCCGGCCGCCAGGTGGATGCGGGAGTGGTCCGTAGCCACCTGGCCGAGACGCTGCAGGCGCATGCGGTGCCGGCGGCCATCCATGTGCTGCCCGAGCTGCCGCGCAACCCGAACGGCAAGGTCGATCGTGCGGCGCTGCTTCGTGAGATGTCGCTCATGCCGGAGTGGTTTTTCCAACGTCATCTTGGGCTGACGCTCGAGCCTGCGGAAAACGCGATGCTGAAGCACCTGCAGGAGTTGCTCGTGCAGAGCGCGGTCGAACAGCCGGCGAGCCTCGTGCACCGCGATTATCATTCGCGCAATCTGATGGTGGTTGAGCGCGACAACCCGGGCATCCTGGATTTTCAAGACGCGTTGCAGGGTCCGGTCACCTACGATCTGGTGTCGCTGCTCAAAGATTGCTATATCCGCTGGCCGGCGCAGCGGGTGCAGAGTTGGGCGCTGCACTACCGGCAGCGCCTGATCGGCGCGGGCATTCCCGCGGGCCGCGACGATGCGCAGTTTTTGCAATGGTTCGACTGGATGGGATTACAGCGCCACCTCAAGGTGCTGGGGATCTTTGCACGCTTGTGGTACCGCGACGGCAAGCGTGGCTACCTGAAAGATCTGCCGCTGGTGCTGGACTATGTCCGCGAGACCGCGCAGCGGTATGAGGCGACGGCGCCGTTTGCGGCGTTCATCGCAGCGCGTGTCGAGGCGCAGTTCGCGGAAGCACAGCGGCGCGAGTCAGCATGACCGATCCGGCGCAGCCGCCCCGTACCGCAATGATTCTCGCCGCCGGCCGCGGTGAGCGCATGCGGCCGCTGACCGATTCAATTCCCAAGCCCTTGCTGACGGTGGGCGGACAGCCGCTCATTCACTATCACATGGACGCACTGGCGCGCGCCGGCATCGACAAAGTGGTGGTGAATCTGGCCTGGCTGGGCGAGCAGATCCGCGAGTACTTGCAGGACGGTGCCCGTTACGGGGTGTCCATCACCTACAGCGAGGAACAGCCGGCGGCGCTGGAAACGGCCGGCGGCATTTTCCGGGCATTGCGCTGGCTCGCGCCCGGTCCGTTCCTGGTGGTCAACGGCGATATCTTCTGCGATATCCCGTTCTGGCAGCTGCGTCTCGCTCCGCAGGCGGATTCGCATCTGGTGCTGGTGTCGAATCCGCCGCAGCACGCAACCGGTGATTTCGGCCTGCGAGGGGGGCTGGTGGAACCTCATTCCGCGCAGGCGCCGAGCTTCACCTTTGCCGGCGTCGGTCTGTACCGCGAGAGTTTTTTTGCAGGGTGTTGCGACGGCGCCTTTCCGCTCAAGCCGCTGTTGCTGCGCTCGATGAGCGCCGGCCGATGCACCGGCCAGATGCACCAGGGCCTGTGGGAGGATGTCGGCACCCCGGCGCGGTTGCAGACCTTGAACGAGCGTCTGGCGACCGGCAATCGTTAAGCCGCGGGCACGCTTGACTTAAAACCCGCCTTTCCACGCAGCACGAGCCTGGCGGCACGGTCGGCGGTCCGAACACGTATAATGCGTGCTATGCCCGAGTTCAAGAACATCCCCATCGTCATGCAAGCGGCGCCGCCCCCGGCCCCGGGCAGCGGACAGCCGGCCCCGCGCAGCGGACAGAAATACACCACGCCGCAGGGCTTTTCGGCCATCAAAGATGGCATTAAGCAAACCGCCGGGTCCGCGGTCACCGCCGGCCGCAAGCCGCCGTGGTTGCGCGCGCCGTTGGCCATCGGTCAGAACTTCGATGCCGTGAAGGGCATCGTGCGTGAGCACCGCCTCAGCACCGTTTGCGAAGAGGCCAAGTGCCCGAACATCGGCGAATGCTGGAACGCCGGCACGGCCACCATCATGTTGATGGGAGCGGTGTGCACGCGCGCCTGCCGTTTCTGCGCCGTGGACACGGGCAATCCGCGCGGCTGGCTCGATGCCGACGAGCCGGAGAACGTCGCGCGCTCGGTGGAATTGATGCAGCTCAACTACGTCGTGCTGACCTCGGTCAATCGCGACGACCTCGCCGATGGCGGCGCGGAGCACTATGCGCAGGCGATTCGCGCCATCAAGCGCCGCAATCCGGGGACGGCGGTGGAAGCGCTGACACCGGATTTTCAAGGCGTGATGCGCGATGTCGACACCGTGGTCGACTCCGGCCTGGATGTGTTCGCGCAGAACGTCGAGACGGTGGAACGCCTGACGCACCCCGTGCGCGATCCGCGTGCCGGCTATGCACAGACGCTGCAGGTATTGCGGCATGCGAAAGCGCATCGCCCCGCCGTGCTCACCAAGACCAGCCTGATGCTGGGCCTGGGCGAAACCGACGCGGAGATCGATGCCACCCTGGACGACCTGCGCGTTGCGCAGGTGGACATCGTCACCTTGGGTCAATATCTGCGGCCGACCAGCAATCATCTGAACATCGAGCGCTTCGTGACACCGGAGGAGTTCGACCGTTACCGCCAGCAGGCGCTGCAGAAGGGCTTTCTGGAATGCGTCTCCGGACCGCTGGTGCGCTCCAGCTACCGCGCCGAGCAGGCGCTGGCGCGCAACAACGCCGGCCTCGACAATCGCTCGCTGAACACCGCGCGCCCGGCCTGATGACGCCCGAGCCGCTGCTGCGCTTCCGCGGGCTGCTGCCCTACGAGCCGGCGTGGCATGAGATGCAGCGTTTCACCGACCAGCGCGATGAGAATTCGCGCGACGAAATCTGGT
>JANMXS010000039.1:0-11614 GCA_031394335.1 Burkholderiales bacterium | reverse complement strand
GGCACCAACGTCATTCAGGGCTTGGCCGTGTCGATGGAAGCCACGGCACTTCCCGCTCTCTCGATCATCGCTGGCATTTTGGTTACCTACAAGCTCGCAGGCCTGTTCGGCATCGCCATCTCGGTGACCACAATGTTGGCGCTGGCGGGTATGGTTGTGGCTCTCGATGCCTTCGGCCCGGTGACGGACAACGCGGGCGGCATCGCCGAGATGTCCGGCCTCGACAAGAAAGTGCGCGACGTCACCGATCCCCTGGACGCCGTGGGCAATACCACCAAGGCGGTCACCAAAGGCTACGCGATCGGTTCTGCCGGTCTGGCCGCACTGGTGTTGTTTGCGGATTACACGCACAAACTCACCGAGCATTTCGGTCGCGTGTTCACCTTCGATCTGTCCAACCCGGCGGTCATTATCGGCCTGTTTGTAGGCGGCCTGATTCCCTATCTGTTCGCCGCGATGGCGATGGAAGCGGTGGGTCGTTGCGCCGGTGCGGTGGTGGAAGAAGTACGCCGCCAGTTCCGCGAGATCAAGGGCATCATGGAAGGCACCGCCAAGCCGGATTATTCGCGCGCGGTGGACATGCTGACCAAGGGCGCGATCAAGGAAATGATCATCCCCTCGCTGCTGCCGGTGCTGGCGCCGATCGCGGTGGTATTGGTGGTGGGTTTCCTGATGGGACGTGACGCCGGTGCGCAAGCGCTGGGCGGGATGCTGATGGGTACCATCGTCACCGGCCTGTTCGTGGCGATTTCGATGTGTACCGGTGGCGGCGCCTGGGATAACGCCAAGAAATACATCGAAGACGGCCATCACGGTGGTAAAGGTTCGGACGCACATAAAGCGGCCGTGACCGGCGATACCGTGGGCGACCCGTATAAAGACACGGCAGGTCCGGCGGTGAATCCGCTGATCAAGATCATCAATATCGTTGCCTTGTTGATCGTGCCATTGCTGTAAAATATTTATCAGGCACAATGCTGAAATGAAAACCGGACGGTTTAATCGCCGTCCGGTTTTTTTTGTGAAAAATCGGCACCCTGTTTACCTTGTTTTGTTTGTACGCTGGCGAACATAAAACGATAATTGTGGGCATTTTTATGCGTGCCCGTAGTGGCTAATCGCACTACAATAATGAATGAAATTTTCCGCTCAAGCGTTTCAATACAAACGCGGTTGCGCAAGTTGCTGGCGGGAATCCCGTTTTGGTACCGTGCCCGACTGAGCGGCCACGAATTTTGAAAGTCGCATATGAATACTGCATCCAGTGGCGAGCAGGAACTGGCTCGCCTGATTGTTGAATCCCTGAACCTCGAGGGAGTGGCCGCCGAGGAGATCGAGCCGGACGCGCCGCTGTTCGGCGCCGGTCTCGGGCTTGATTCGCTCGACATGCTTGAACTGTCGATGGCGGTGGAACAAAAATACGGCGTGAAGCTGCGCTCCGACGATCCCGATAACGCAAGAATTTTTGCCTCTTTGCGCAGCCTGTCAGGGCATGTCCAGCAGCATCGCGCTGCTTGAATGGCCAACACGTAGCCAACGGCGCAGCTGCGGCACCGTGCGAAAACAACGAGTGTCGGCCGAATATAACCACTAGCGGCAACCCCAATTTTCCAGGCTGAATCGCGATGTTAGATGCCGATCAAATTCGCGCAAATCCCATCACCCCTGCAGCCCCGGTGCTGCCGCGCATGCCGTTGCTGGGAATATTTTGGCTCGGCCTCGCCTTCGCTTACCTGCTGGCGTCCGCCAGCGGGCATCGCGGCGCCGCGCTCGGCATTGTCGGCCTCATGTTCGGCGCCGTGATTGCCGCCTCCGGCCGGCGGTTTATCGGTCTGCTGATTGGCCTGCTGCTGGCGGGCTGTGTAACCTACTGGGCGGACTCAATGTACCTTCTCGCCTACGCGCCACCGTTGGCCGCGTTCGCGTTCATGGCGTTTTTTTTCCACCGTACGCTTCGGCCCGGGGCGGACCCGCTGATCACCCGTGTCGCCCGCAAGGATCATCTCGAATTACCGCCGGAGGTAGCGAGCTATACACGCACGCTGACGCGCATCTGGGCCTGGTGCTTCGCCGGCCTGCTGCTGGTTGCGCTGCTGCTGGCTGCGCTGCTCCCGCTCGAACTCTGGTCACGCTGGGTACACGGCTTGGGATATGTGGTCCCGGGCCTCTTGTTCGTTGGTGAATATGCCTATCGTCACCAGCACTTCCGTGAGCAAGCGCATGGCTCGTTGGCGAGCCTGATCGTCAATATCATCATCGTCATCAAGGAAGCCGCTGTCAATCCGGATGGTCTACCGGGCAGGGGACAACCTTGAACATGCTGCCGCTCGCAGGATATCGCGCTGCGGGCGACCCGGTTCTGCTCGGTGCGGACGGGGTGACGACGGCCGCGTCGTTTTTCGCGCGGGTCAGCAAGCTGGCGGCGGCACTGCCGGAAGCGCCGTTCGTCATCAACCTGTGTGAAACGCGCGCCGGCTTCATGTATGGCTTTGCAGCTGCATTGGTCCGCGGACAAACGTCGCTGTTGCCTGCCGGCCAGGGCCGTGGCGACTGGGAGCAGCTATTGCAACAATTCCCCAGTGCCTATGTGATGAGCGATGCTGCTGCCACCAACGCCATCGCCAACACCGGAGCCGAGCCTGCGTTGGCGGCGGCCTGCTGGTTCGATCTCAGTGTCTGGCTTGCACTCGCGACCGATGAGGGTGCCGCACTGAACATTCCACAGATTGACGACGCGCAATCTGCAGTCGTCATGTTCACGTCCGGCAGCACCGGGCGCCCAAGTGCGCATCCCAAAAGCTGGGGGCAACTTTGCCGTGGCGCCGCCGGCCTGGCCGCCGCGTTGCCGTGGTGCGAGACGCCGGCTTGCGCGGTCGTGGGCAGCGTTCCGCCGCAGCATATGTTCGGTCTGGAAACGACGGTGATGCTGCCCTGGTATACGGGTGCACCGGTACACGCTCAGCGCCCGCTGCTGGCGGCGGACCTCGCCACGGTTCTCGCCCGGTATCCGATGCCGAGCTGGTGGATGACGACGGCGGTACATATGCGCGCACCATTGAGTGCGAACGCGCAGATGGCAGGTTTGCAGGGTGTGGTGGCATCGACCATGAAACTGCCGGCGGCGCTGGCGACCGCGGCCGAGTCGGCGTGGCAGGTGCCGGTGATGGAGATTTACGGCTCTACCGAAACCGGGTCGCTGGCGCTACGGCGTACCGCCAGCGAAACCGCATGGTTGCCGATGCCCGGGGTATCGCTGTGGAGCCAGGCTGATACGACGGACGGCGCGACCGATGGCGCGGAAGAAGTTAGTAAAAACTACTGGGCGGGGGGCCCGCATGTCGGGCCGGCGGTGCCATTGGGTGACCAGCTGGAACTGCTGCCCGATGGCCGTTTTTTGCTGGGAGGGCGCACCAGCGACCTGGTCAAGGTTGGTGGCAAACGCGCCTCCCTGACCGCGTTGAACCAGAGCTTGTGCGAGCTGCCGGGTGTCGATGAGGGCGTGTATTTTTTTCCCGGCGAGGCCGGACGGGCGGCGGCCAACGATGAAGCGAATGGCGCACAGCGGCCGGTCGGTTTCTACGTATCGCAAACCCTGTTGCCACAGCAGGTCGTGAGCCTGCTGCGCACGCGCATTGATCCGGTGTTCATGCCGCGGCCCCTGTATCGCGTAGCCAGGCTGCCACGAAACGCCAATGGCAAATTGCCGCAGGCGGCACTGGTGGATTTGCTGGCGCAATGCCGTGCGCAAAAAAATGCCGAGGAAGCGATACCCAGGCGCACAGGTACCCTGCAGGCGATGGTTGCTGAAGACCATCCCGCGCTGGCAGGTCACTTCCCGGGGGATCCGATTGTGCCGGGCGTCATCATCCTGGCGCGCGTGGCCGAGGCGATCCACGCGCGCTTCCCGCAGATTGAATTGGGCGCGTTGCTCAACGCGCGTTTCCACGTGCCGCTAAAACCTGCCCAGGTTTTCACCATACAGACGCAATGGAGTGGCGAACGCATGCGCTTCGAGGTGCATGCCGATACCGGTTTGGAGGCTGCCGTTGCTGCTACGCTGCCGACAAACGGTGTGCTGATTGCGAGTGGACAATGGGCATGCAGCATCCCGCACGATGCCGATGCGTCCACGATTGCCCAGGTATGAGCGAGCAGTGGCGCAATCAGCATGAACGCGGCAGCCGGGGCCTGGTGCGCCTCATTATCTGGCAGGCCCTGCATGGTGGCCGCGCGCTGTGCCGTGTGCTGCTGGTACCCATTACCGCCTATTTTTTTGTGACCGCGCCGCTGGCGCGCCGCTCTTCGCAGGCATTCATGCGTCGCGCGCTGGACCGGCCGGCGACCTGGCGCGATACCTACATGCATCTGTTCGTGTTCGCCACCACCTTGCTTGATCGTGTCTACCTGCTGAACGGACGGCAGCGTGAGCTGGCGGTGGACGTGCAGGACGATCGGGTTTTCTGGGACGCGCTGGCGAAGGGACGCGGCTGCCTGCTGCTCGGCTCGCATCTGGGCAGCTTCGATATGCTCGGCGTGATCGGCAGCGTGGAAAAGAAGCTCAAGGTCAACGTGGTGATGCATGTCGATGACAGTGCACAGTTGCGCAAGCTGCTGTCCTGCACCGGTCATCAGGCACCCTATAACGTGATCCCCCTCGGTCATCCGGGTTCGATGCTGCGCGTCAAGGAATGCCTGGAGCGTGGCGAGGTGGTGGGCATTCTCGCCGATCGCATTTATGGTGACGAACCGACGAAAAGTCTGCCGTTCATGGGCATTCCGGCGCGGTTTTCACAAAGCCCCCTGCGTTTGGCGCGTATCACCGACGCGCCGACGGTGATGGTGTATGGCCTGTTTCGCGGCGGCAATCGCTATCAGATCATTTTTGAGGCGGTGACCAGTCAGCCCGATAGCGTGCATGCGTCGGGTGCAGAGGTTGCGTCGCAAGCCGGTGTTGCGCAAGGCATGCAGCAGTATGTCGGGAGTCTTGAGCGTCACGCGCGTTATGCGCCCTACAACTGGTTCAATTTTTATGATTACTGGGGTGCGTAGCATGAGCGCGCTGCGCACGTTTTTCACAGTGTCGGCCATGGCGACCATGGCGGTGGCCATGCTGGCGCTCGGCAGTGCGAGCCTGGTGCATGCAGACAGCTTTGATCTTCCGCGCCTCATGCAATTGCTGGCGGCTGCTCCCGAGGGCGCAGTCCCGTATACGGAAAAAAAATATTCCAGCCTGCTTGCCGCGCCGCTCGTGAGTTCCGGGACGCTGTCCTATCGCCGTCCGGATACGGTGGAAAAGATCACGCTGACGCCACGCCAGGAGCGGTTTCGCATCAGTGGCCAGGAATTGATCGTGACGCGCAATGGCCGCGAGCATCGTATCTCCCTGTCCAGCCAGCCCCTGCTCGATGCCTTCGCGGCGAGTTTGCGCGGGGTGCTGGCAGGCGATATTTCCCAGCTGCGCGCCTACTACCGCATTTCGCTTGAAGGCGGGGAGCAGTCCTGGCGGTTGACGATGATCCCGGGTGATGAAGAAATGACCCGGCATGTCGAACGCATTCTCGTATCGGGCCGGGCGGGCCGCATCGCACAGATTGAAATACGCGAAAGCAGTGGCGATCGCTCGATACTGCAGGTGCATTAGAACGTCGTGATGAACACGCGCATGCCTCTATCGTCCCCGACACCGACGCCTGCGCGGTCGATAGCGCGCTACGGCATCGTGTTGTTCTGTTTCGCGGCGCTGTGCCTGCTGGCGGCAAAAACGCTGCGCATTGAAACCGATTTCAGTGCTTTCCTGCCGCCCTCGGCGACCCCGGAACAGCGTCTGTTGATCTCGCAATTGCGCGACGGCCTGGTCTCGCGCCTCATGCTGGTGGCGCTGCATGGCGAAGGGATTGATGAAAAAATCCTGGCCCAGACCAGTCGCACGCTGGCGGACAAGCTCGGTCACGCCGCAGAATTTGCATACGCCGCCAACGGCAGCCTCAACCAGTTCGTCGCCCAGGGCGAGGTGCTGATGCGCAATCGCTATGTGCTGAGCCCGGAGCTTGGCACGGAAATGGGCGCACAAAAGTTCACCGCATCAGGCTTGCGTGCCGCACTCGAAGAGCAGCTCGCACAGCTGGCGTCGCCATTCGGCATGCTGTCGCGAGATCTGGTGGCGCGCGATCCGACCGGCGAATTCCTGGCGATCCTGCGCCAGTTGGATCCCGGCGCCAGACCAGCGCTTCGTCATGGCGTGTGGTTCAGCGCCGACGGCAAACGTGCCTTTCTGATTTTGCAGACACGCGCGCCCGGATTCGACAGCGTGCAACAGGCCACCGCCATCGCCACGGTGCGCAGCACGCTCGCTGCGGTGAATCCGCGGGTCGATATCACCCTTACCGGGCCCGGCGTATTTGCCGCTGAATCGCATCGCCTGATTGAAGGCGATGCGTGGAAATTAAGTGTCTGCTCTGCGCTGGTGATTCTGGCCATGCTGGTGTTTATCTATCGCTCGGCGCTGCCGGTGGTCCTGGTGGTCACACCGGTGGCGTTCGGCCTGCTGATCGGCGTGCTGGTGGTACAGGCGCTGTTCGGTGCGGTGCACGGCATTACGCTCGGGTTTGCCGCCACCCTGATCGGGGAGGCAGTCGACTACCCGAATTATCTGCTGCTCAATACCGCGGCTGGCGAGACCGCAGGCGGTTCGGCGCGGCGCATTGGCCGTACGCTGGCACTGGCGGTGCTGACGACGGTCGCCAGCGCGCTGGCGCTGACGCTGTCGAGCTTCAAGGGTCTGGCGCAACTGGGGGTGCTGACCATGGTCGGGGTGATGGTGGCCGGGGTCGTCACCCACCGGGTGATCCCGTGGCTGCTGGCTGAGCGGCTGCTGACGTTCCGTCGCCTGCACGTGCCGGAGTTCGCCGTGATCGAGCGCGCAGCCTGGCCGCGCGTACTCTGCGTTATCGTCACGCTGACGGCGGCGCTATGGCTCGCCTGGCTGCATCCGGCGTGGTGGGAAACAGACCTGGCAAGCATCAGTCCGGTATCGGCAGGTATGCGCGCGCAGGATGCTTCGCTGCGCCGCGATCTGGGGGCGCCGGAAGTAAGCGTGTTTGTGGCCAGTCGCGGCGCCAGTGAAGCCGCTGCGCTGCTCGCCGCGGAGAATCTTCTGCCCACGCTGAAACAATGGCAGCGGGACGGGTGGATACGGAATTACGATTCGCCGGCCTGGTACTTGCCCACGCTGGCCACACAGGACGCAAGGCGCCGGGCCTTGCCGGACGGCCAGGAACTGGAGAAGAATTTGCGCGAGGCACTGCGCGGCCTCGGCTTCCGTGCGGATGCCTTTGTCCCGTTCGTGCAGGAAGTGCAGGCAGCCCGTACGCAAGCGGCGCTGACGCGCGCTGCCTATGCCGGTACACCGCTGGGTGCGAAACTGAACGCGCTGTTTGTTCCAATCGACGGCGAGTGGCTGGTGCTTACGCCGCTGGGTGGCGTAAGCGATGCCGGCCGTCTTGCGGCGGCGTTGGCGGCGATCCCGAATAACGGCAGCCAGTTGGTCGACCTGAAACAAGTGTCTTCAGAAATGGTCGATGGGTTCAGGCACGAAGCGCTGCGTCAATCGGCCTGGGGCGCAGCGCTGATCCTGCTGTTGCTGGTGGTCGGGCTGGGATCGCTGCGGCGCACCTGGCGAGTCGCGGCGCCGGTCAGCGCAGCGCTGGTGCTGACGGTGGCGCTGCTGGTGGCGAGTGGACAACGCTTGAGCGTGTTCCATTTGGTGGCGCTGTTGCTGGTACTCGGCATCGGCCTCAACTACGCCTTGTTTTTCGAGCGCACGCCGCGGGACGATGCCGAACGCGCGCGCACCCGCTTGTCGCTGGCGGTGTGCAGCATTTCCACGGTGGCGACCTTTGGTTTTCTGGCGCTGTCGGCCACACCGGTGCTGCATGCCATCGGCAGTACGGTGGCGCTGGGTGCGCTGCTGTCCCTGCTGGTGTCTGCATTATGGGCGCCACGGCCGGCAGGCAAGGTGCAAGTAGCGGGGCAAGCCAGTTGATCCAAAACCCCGCTCTCTTTTAACCTCTTTTCTAACCTGCTCTTAACCTGTTCATAATCCGCTTGTGCAAATGATCCCGCTTTCAATCCGTGCCTATACCACCGCCAATGCCGCCGGCATCGGCAAGACGGCGACTGCGCGCGCGCTGCGCGAGGCGCAGAGCGGCCTCATTGCCAACGATCTGGATTGGGCGCCGCTGCCGTGCTGGATTGGCCGTGTTGATGGCATCGATGCTGCGGGCGATATGGCGTTTCCGCCGGCGCTCGCCGATTACGATTGCCGCAATCATCGTCTCGCCCTGCTGGCGCTGGAGCAGGACGGCTTCGCTGCCGAGGTGGCGGCCGCAAAACAACGTTACGGATCGACGCGGGTGGGCGTATTCCTCGGCACCAGTACCTCGGGCATTCTGTCTACCGAGATCGCCTACCAGCATCGCGATCCGGCGACCGGCAGCCTGCCCGCCGATTTTCACTACGAGACCACGCACAATCTCGACGCCACCACCGAATTCGTGCGCCGGGCGTTGGGCCTCACCGGACCGGCGATGACGATTTCGACCGCGTGCTCGTCGAGCGCCAAGGTGTTCTGTCTGGCCGAGCGCTTCATGCGCCTGGGACTGATCGATGCCGCCGTGGTCGGCGGCGTTGACAGTCTTTGCCACACCACGCTGTACGGTTTCAACGCGCTGCAACTGGTTTCCCCGGAAATCTGCCGGCCGTTCGATGTGGCGCGCCGCGGGCTCAGCATCGGTGAGGCCGCCGGTTTTGCGCTGCTCGACAGGGAAGATTCTGCGGCGGCAACGTCATTGCGTCTGCTCGGTTACGGTGAAACCAGTGACGCGCACCATATGTCGACGCCGCATCCCGATGGCGACGGCGCGCGCCGCGCGATGCTGGCCGCGCTGGCCACCGCGCGACTTGAAGCGAGCGAAATCGACTATATCAACCTGCACGGCACCGCCACGCCGGCGAATGATCGCGCGGAAGGTCGCGCCGTGCATGGCGTATTCGGCGCTGCCACGGCGTGCTCCTCAACCAAGGGCTTTACCGGGCATACCCTGGGTGCGGCGGGCATTACCGAGGCGGTGATTGCACTGCTGAGTCTCGAACAGGATTTCATTCCCGGCAGCCCGACGACGCAGGCGGTCGATCCCGACACGCAGTGCGGGATTGTCCTGGCGGGCAGAGCCGGCCCGGTATCGAAGGTGATGAGCAACAGCTTCGGTTTCGGCGGCAGCAACTGTGTGCTGGTATTCGGAAAGGAAGGCTGATGCGCGTTTTCGTTGAAGCCGTCGGTGTACTGGCGCCCGGCCTGCCGGATTGGGAAGGTGCGCGTGCGGTATTGAGCGGTGCACAGTCTTATACTGCCGCGCCGCTGGCCGCGCTTGCGCCGGCCAGTTTGCCACCCGCCGAACGCCGCCGCAGCAGCCCGACGGTGCGCCTGGCGATGGCGGCGGCCGAGCAGGCCTTGCAGCAAACCTCACTGGCCGCGCAGGAAATGGCCATGGTGTTTTCTTCCTGCGAGGGGACCGGCGTGATCACCCATCAGCTATGCGAAGTGCTGGCCGGCAGTCGCGAGATCTCGCCAACCCAGTTCCATAACTCGGTGCATAACGCACCGAGCGGCTATTACAGCATTGCCATGAACGCCAAGTTGGGGGCCAGCAGCATCGCGCGTGGCAAATGGAGTTTTGCCGCCGGCTTGCTGAATGCGGCCGCCCAGGTGAGCGCAGACCGTTTGCCGGTTTTGTATGTTTGCTACGACAGCCCGTTGCCGCCACCGTTGAGCGAGGTGATGCCGGTGCTCGAGTCCACCGCGATTGCGCTGGTGCTCGCCCCTGAGCCGGTGACGCAATCCAGCGCCGCCTGGCAGATCGAGTTGACGGCGGGCAATGGCGAGGTAGTCTGGCCCGGGTGGGCGCCGGCGGCGTGGCATGCCAACGCCAGCGCGCGCGGATTTACGGCACTGGCCACACTTGCCAATTCTGCGCAGCGCGAGGCCATGCTGCCGCTGTCTCCCGAATTGAATGTGCGGGTATCGCGATGCTAGCCCGCATCCAGCCCGTGCTCGACCGGGCCGCCATCGCCGCGCGCATCCCGCACGAGGGGCGCATGTGCCTGCTGGAGCGCGTGCTGCACTGGGATGCGAATGGCATCCGCTGCATGGCTTTGTCGCACCGGGATGCGGATAACCCGCTGCGCGAAGCGGGAGGGCTGCCGGTGTGGGCCGTGATCGAATACGCGGCGCAGGCCGTCGCCGTACATGGCGGATTGCTGCAGACACATGCCGAGCCGCGCTCCGGTGTGCTGGCGGCGCTGCGCAATGTTGAAGCGACGTGTCAATGGCTCGACCGGATCGATGGTGAATTGATCATCAGCGCCGCGTTGCTGCATAGCGATGCGGCCGGCGGCATTTATCGCTTTCAGGCGAGCGCCGATGAACGTGTATTGATCAGCGGGCAGTTCACGCTGATGTTTCGCGATTTGATTCCGGGAAGCGGCGCATGAGTTCATTATTCAAAAACGTAGAACGCCATTTGGCGCGCCTTTCGGAGCAAAAATGGCTGGAGAAGCTCGCCAAATGGCGTTCTACGTTTTTGTTGATATTCGATAAAGGATGCACAAGTTGCGTTCACTGCGGCGCACTTCCCCCTTTGGAAAAGGGGGATGGAGGGGGATTTAAAGCGGTAATCGGGGCGCAACCACCGCAAAATCCCCCCAACCCCCCTTTGCAAAGGGGGGGCAATGAAACCCAACATCCCGCAGTCGATTTCGTTGGGTTACACAATATGAAAGCCCGCCCATGAAACGCGCCTTGGTCACCGGCGGCAGCGGCGCCATCGGCGGCGCGATCTGTCGCGAGCTGGCGGCGCAGGGCCTGCATGTGGTGGTGCATGCCCATCAACGCGCCGACGCGGCGCGCGCACTGGTTGATGAATTGCGCGGGCAGGGCGGTAGTGCCGAGGCGGTGATGTTCGATGTCTGCGATCACCAGGCGACTGCCGTTGCCCTGGCTGCGCTGCTTGCCGACGGTCCCATCCAGGTGCTGGTCAACAATGCCGGTGTTCACGACGATGTGCTGCTGCCGGCCATGGATGAGGCGCGCTGGAAGCATGTCATCGATGTCAGCCTGAATGGTTTTTACAATGTGACCCAACCCCTGGTGATGCCGATGATCCGCACCCGCTGGGGCCGCATTGTCAGCGTGACTTCGGTCTCGGGCTTGATCGGTAACCGCGGGCAGGTGAATTATTCGGCAGCCAAGGCCGGCCTGCATGGCGCCACCAAGGCGTTGGCGCTGGAGGTCGCGTCGCGCGGCATTACCGTCAATGCGGTGGCGCCCGGGATTATCGAATCACCGATGCTCGCCGATGCTTTTCCCGCCGAGCGTATCAAGCAGCTGGTGCCGCTGGCGCGCGCGGGGCGTGCCGATGAGGTGGCGGCGCTGGTCGGTTTTTTGTGTACGGAGCGTGCCGGTTATATTTCCGGCCAGGTGATCAGCGTTGACGGCGGCATGACCTGAGCAGGGGTAGCTGCATGGCAGTGGAGATGAGCAGTAACGACGATATGAGCA
>JANMXS010000038.1:0-4170 GCA_031394335.1 Burkholderiales bacterium | reverse complement strand
AGTTTGGCTGATTGAATGTAAGCCCTGCCATTTAAATGGCAGGGGCCATTGCCAACTTCGGTGCCTGATTTCAAGCGCAGGCGTATAGTTTGGCAAACCATAAAAAGGGGAATCGCGTGTCTGAGCAAACTCCATTTACGTTTCCACTGCCACCGGTTCATGCGCGTCGCCAGTTGGTGGCGGCACTCAAGGCGAATCCGCCGAGCACCGCGGCGGTATTGCTTGCGCAGGCCGAAAATCGCCTGGCCGTTGAAGCGCTTGCCGAACTCAATCCCGTTTTCATCCAGGACATTCTTGCCGAGTTGCCGCTTGCGCGCCGCGAGACGATTCTGGATAGCGCGTCGGTGGAACTCGCGCGCCAGTGGCGGCGCAACCAGGCGTACTCGGGCGACACGCTGGGCCGCCTGATGGAGCCGGCTTACGCGGTGTTCGGCCCGGATACCACGGTTGGTGAAGCGGTGGATTTTCTGCGCACCCTGATCCGCACCGCGTTCATCACTTATGGCTATGTCACCGCGGTGGACGGCAAGCTGCTGGGGCTGATCACCATGCGCGATCTGCTGTTTTCCGAACATGATGTCGCGCTCAGCGACATCATGCTGCGTGATGTGTTTACCTTCAGGCCGGAGATGGGTGTGTCATCCGCGATGCAGCTATCGCTGAGCCGCCACTATCCGGTGTATCCGGTGTGCGATGGCGAGGGGCGTTTGCTCGGTTTGGTCCGCGGCCAGGCGATCTTCGAGGCCAAGGCCTTCGAGATCACCGCGCAGGCCGGCAGCATGGTCGGTGTCGAGAAAGAAGAGCGTATCTCCACGCCGATGATGCGCAGCTTCAAGTTTCGTCATCCCTGGTTGCAGCTCAATCTGCTCACCGCCTTCCTCGCCGGTGGGGTGGTGGCAATGTTCCAGGGCACCATCGACAAGCTGGTCATTCTCGCCGCGTTTTTGCCGGTGCTGGCCGGGCAATCGGGCAACACCGGCTGCCAGGCGCTGGCGGTGACCTTGCGCGGCATTACGCTTGGCGAGATCAAGCCCGGTGACGGCAAGATGCTGATCACCAAAGAGGGCCTGCTCGGCGCCATGAATGGCGCGCCGATCGGCGTAGTTGCGGGCATCGCGATGTATGTGACCGCAACCGCCCAGCACTCGCCGCACGCGCTGGTACTCGCCGGCGTGGTGTTCATGGCGATGGTGGGGGCCTGCACCATCAGCGGCATTTCCGGTGCGATTGTGCCGTTGATGCTGAAGCGCTTTGGCACAGATCCGGCAACGGCGTCGAGTATTTTTTTGACGACGGCGACGGATATTGTCAGCATGGGCATGTTGCTGGGCTTGGCGACCTTGCTGGTGCCGTTCAGCTAGAGGTCAGCAAGGCTAAAACGCCATTTGGTGCGGTGTTTGGAGCAAAAGTGCTTCAAAGGGCGCGCCAAATGGCGATCTGCATAATGACATCGGCATGAAAAAAGCCTCGCATCGCGAGGCTTTTTATTTTGTAGCCTTTCTACAGGACAACCGATTCAGCCGCCCGGCCCCATGATCGATGCTGTCGCCATCATTTCATTGAACAGCGACATCGAAACCTTGCCGGAGACGGCGTAGGGATCGAGCTCGGCGCGTTCGGAATACTTGATGAGCAGCGAGGGGTTGATGCGGTTCAGCGACACCTGGCCCATCGACCAGTGCGCGAAGCAGCGCTCGTCGATTTCTTCGTAGCACAGCAGCATTACGTCCTGGTGCCGCGGGTCGTTGGCGATCTTGTTGTACAACTTGTTGATCTCCATGCGCCCGCCTTCGAGCACCTGCAGAAAAATCTTGCCGCTGCAGCACAGCACGCCGGTGATGCCGCGCAGTGGATTGTTGGTGCGCGATTTGACGACGATGGCGGTGAGCTCGTCCTGCGACATGGTTTCCTTGCTGCGGCTGCAGTACATCAGACGGACTAGCATGGTGCGATTCCCCGGTTCATTTTTTTGGTGACGGCAGCCTGCTCAGACATTCCTTTTGGTGAGCAGCGACAGGAATTCGCGGCGCAGATTGGCGTCCTTGAGAAACGAGCCGCGCATCAGGCTGTTGGTCATTTGCGACTCGCTGTCCTTCACGCCGCGCCAGTGCATGCAGAAATGATCGGCCTCCATGACGATGGCGAGGCCGTCGGGCTTTACCTTTTCCTGCAGCGTATTGGCCAGTTGCGTGACCGCTTCTTCCTGGATTTGCGGGCGGCTCATGATCCAGTCGGTGAGACGCGCGTATTTGGACAGGCCGATCAGGTTGGAATGCTCATTGGGCATCACCCCGATCCACACCCGGCCGATGATCGGGCACAGGTGATGCGAGCAGGCGCTGCGCACCTTGATCGGGCCGACGATCATCAATTCGTTCAGATGTTCGACATTCGGAAATTCGGTCACCGCCGGCTGCGGCGTGTAGCGGCCGTTGAAAATTTCCGTCAGGTACATTTTCGCGACGCGCTGCGCGGTCTCGTTGGTATTGTGATCGTTCTCGGTATCGATCACCAGGCTTTTCAGCACGTCCGCCATTTTGGCCGCAACTTCGTCGCGCAACTGGTCGATCTCGCCATCTTTCACGAATGCCGAAATATTGTCGTTGGCATGGAAACGGCGGTTGGCGCGCTGCAGCCGCGCGCGGATGCGGTCGGAGGCCAGTGCGGCGTTTTCGCCGTCGTCGGGGTCACTTTGGAATAGCGGGGTCAGATTGGATGACATGGGCAGGCTTCTTCAGGAGTCAACTGCAAAAATACGCATCTGCGCCGGCGCCGGGCAAAAGCGCTGCGCGCTAGCTGCGCGCAGCGTTGCGCGTTTTGTCGCGCTCAATCACTGCATACGCGGAATGATTGTGAATGGACTCAAAATTTTCCGTTTCCACCACATAGGCATCGACGCGCGGATCGGCGTTGAGCGCGGTCGCCACATCGCGCACCAGGTCTTCGACGAATTTCGGATTGTCGTAGGCGCGCTCGGTCAGGTATTTCTCGTCAGGACGCTTGAGGATGCCGTAAATCTCGCCGGAGGCCTGGTCTTCCGCAATGCGCACGATGTCTTCAACCGCAATCGCCTCGCGACCGCGTACCGCGATGGTGATGTGCGAACGCTGGTTGTGCGCGCCGTAGGCCGAGATTTCCTTCGAGCAGGGGCACAGGCTCGTGACCGGCACCACCACCTTGGTGGTGATATCGGTCACGCCGTCCTTGATGGCGCCGGTCAGGACGACTTCATAGTCCATCAAGGATGAGACACCGGAAATCGGCGCCGTTTTCTTGATGAAGTAGGGAAACGCCATGTCGATGCGGCCTTCGCTGACGTGCAGGCGCTCGACCATTTTCGCCAGCAGCTTGCGGAACATTGGCACGCTGAACGTATCCTGGTTCGATTCCAGAAGTTCCACAAAGCGCGACATATGCGTGCCCTTGACGTCGTGCGCCAAGCGCACCGTCATGCTGAAAGTGGCAATCGTATGCGTGGTCTCGCCGGACAGAGACTGGATGCGTACCGGGTGGCGAATGCCTTTGATGCCGACGCGGTCGATCGAGATGTGGCGGAGGTCCACGGAACTCTGCACATCGGGCATTGGCAGGTTCGGGTCGCGCTGATTCATGAAACAAATTCCTGTGAATTCGGCCTGCCAGTATAGCGCGGGCCGAATAGTTGAGTAAAGTAATCGGGAATAGTGCATTTGGAGGTAGCCCAGACGGATTTCAAGTCCACATCGGCGTCTGTGCGCGACCAATAAAAAGGGCGCCCTTGCGAGCGCCCTTCAAGCCTGAAACAGGCCCCGGACTGGACCGGGGCCGAACTGCCAGGCTAGGAGTTGTACGCAGACTCCCCGTGCGAGGTGATGTCCAGTCCTTCGCGTTCCTCTTCTTCCGGAACCCGCAGACCAACCACCATCTTGACGATGAACAGGGATACCGCCGCAACGGTTGCCGACCAGACCACGGTGATGCCGACTGCCTTGGCCTGGATCAGAAGTTGCTCGGCGATCGAAGTGAAGCCGGTAGTGGGGGGGGACTTGATCCAGTCGGTGACGAAGCCGGGGCCGCCGAGGTCCGGTGACACGAACACGCCGGTAAGCAACGCGCCGAGAATACCGCCGACCGCATGGACGCCGAACACATCCAGCGAATCATCGGCCTTCAGCAGTTTCTTGAGGCCGG
>JANMXS010000037.1:0-3451 GCA_031394335.1 Burkholderiales bacterium | reverse complement strand
CTAGCAACAACCTTTGGACGTGTAAAGCCTTTTCTTCAAAAGCTCGAAATCGCTTTAATAATAGTCGTTCCTTGCCTCTAGTGCCATGTTGCTGCCACTTTTGCTCCACGATTTGGCTGCAATTAGGTTTCGGAGGCCTTGACCCGGTCGATATAATGGATGCTTTCTTGCTCTTCGGATGTCGCGATGACCCTTCGCTGGTGGTTCTACCCCTTGATTTTGCTGGTATCGCTCATGCTGGTTGCGGTTGGCGTCGTCGCGCTTACGGTGGTGCTGCTTTATCCAAATCTGCCGTCAATTGAGGCGGTCACAGATTATCGCCCGAAGTTGCCACTAAAGATTTACACCATGGAAGGTGACGTCATCGGCGAATTTGGCGAAGAAAAACGCTCATTCGTGAAGGTTCAGGATTTCCCTGAGGTTATGAAACAAGCGGTGATCTCGGCAGAAGACGAGCGCTTCTATCAGCACGGCGGTGTGGATTATTTGGGGCTGGTGCGCGCTCTCGGTACCAGTGTGCTGGCTGGAAAAATTACCGGCGGGGCCAGCACGATAACGCAACAAGTTGCCCGAAACTTCTTTCTTTCCAATGAGCAGACGCTCACGCGAAAAGTATCGGAGTGGTTGCTCGCTTTCAAAATCGAGCACAATTTAAGTAAGGATCAAATCCTCGAGATTTATCTAAACCATATTTTTCTCGGTAACCGTGCCTATGGGTTTGCGGCCGCAAGCCGGGTTTACTACGGCAAGGACATTGGTCAGTTGACGGTGGCTGAAGCTGCAGTGCTGGCCGGCATTCCGAAGGCGCCATCTCGTTACAACCCGTTCGATAACCTGAAGCGCATCACGCAGCGTCAGCATTACGTGCTGAGACGCATGAACGAGCTTGGTTATCTGAATGACGTTCAACATAAGGCGGCGCTTGAACAACCGCTGAAATTCAATCGCGAACGCCAGCAGTACGCGGTAGAGGCAGACTATATTGCCGAGATGGCCCGTCAGGAGCTTGTTGAGCAGTATGGTGAAAAAGCCTATGTAAGTGGTATTCGTGTCTACACCACCATTCGCAATGCCGACCAGAAAGCGGCAATGATCGGATTGCGCAAGGGCGTTCTGGAATACGACCGGCGTCACGGATATCGTGGACCGGAAGGCCTGATCAAATTACCGGTCGATAAGGAGGCTGTAGAGGATGCCATTGAAGAGGCGCTGCAGGAGAAAGAAATCATCGGTGAGCTGATGCCTGCAGTGGTGCTATCGGCCGATTCTAGGCAAGTCGTTGTTTATACCAAGCGCAGCGACACACTTACCTTGAGCGGTGATGCGCTGAAATTCGTGGCGCGTGCGTTGAACGAGAAATCATCGCCACTTAAGCCGGTGCGCGGGTCAATCGTCCGCATCGGTAAAGACGACAAGGGCGGTCCCATGCTTGTGCAATTGCCTCGAGTCGAAGCGTCGCTGGTCGCAATTGATCCTAACGACGGCGCAATTCGGGCTTTGGCAGGTGGTTTTGACTTTGGCGCCAACAAATTCAATCATGTTACGCAGGCCATGAGGCAGCCTGGCTCCAGTTTCAAGCCGTTTGTCTACTCTGCGGCGCTGGAGAAGGGATTTACACCCGCGACGATCGTTAACGATGCTCCATTTGTTTTTGATCCGGGTCGTAATGCAGGGCAGATCTGGGAGCCCAAGAATTACGACGGCAAATATGAGGGGCCAATGCGCCTGCGCACTGCGCTGGCCAAATCCAAAAATATGGTGTCTATCCGCGTACTGCAGGCAATTGGCCCCCAGTATGCACAGGACTATGTTGCGCGGTTTGGCTTCGACCCTAAGCTTCATCCCGCTTACCTCACCATGGCGTTGGGTGCAGGCTCAACGACAACGCTGCAAATGGCGAACGCCTACTCGGTGTTTGCCAACGGCGGCTATCGTATCAAGCCCTACTTTATTGCCCGCATAACCGACGACAAGGGCAGCCTGCTGTTCGAAGCCAATCCCGATCGCGCTGGCGACATTCCTGGAACGAAGGCGGCGGAACGCGTCATCGATCCGCGGAACGCGTTCATCATGACCAGCATGCTGCGCGATGTAGTGCGCTATGGTACCGCCTCGAAAGCGATGTCCCTGGGCCGCCAGGATCTGGCTGGCAAGACTGGCACGACCAACGACAGCAATGACGCATGGTTTGCGGGCTTTAACCAGAATCTGGTGGCGATAACCTGGATAGGCTTTGATAACCCGGCGTCCCTGGGTGATACGGAGACCGGCGGCGGAGCTGCGCTGCCAATTTGGATGTATTACATGGCGTCTGCGCTTAAAGGCGAAAAAGAACAAGTTCTCGAACCTCCGCCGGGTGTGGTGGCTGTCGCGCTGGGTAACGTGGTTGGCCGGGATGGCCGACCAATGACCGAGTATGTTTATGTTGAGTCGAGTGGAAATTTGAGCGACGGGCCCGCTTCTCTTCGTGAAGCAAACAAGCCCTCGGAAGAAGTGAAGAATCAGATTTTCTAGAGCCTGAAAAACATGACGCGCCGCAAGCTTGTAGCCCATAGCAACCCTGTCAATCCGGGTGAACATCGCGCGCCGCGAGACTATCCTTTGCGCCGTCTAATTGCTTGTGCAGCGGCCAGGTTGATCGCCGAGGAGGGGCTGACTGATTACCTGACGGCGAAAATGAAAGCCTCGCGCAGTCTTGGGTGCAACGCGAAAGAGGCACTACCCGACAATCATGAAATTGAGGCTGCGCTACGAGAGCACCTGGCAATTTTTCAGCGCGATTCACAGCCGCGAGAGCTGCGTGCACTGCGCGAGATCGCACTTGAAGTAATGCGTCGCCTGCTGCGATTTTCACCACAATTGGTTGGCCCGGTGTTAACTGGAACAGCCAACCGTTTTTCCATTATTGAGCTGGAAGTCGTTGTCGATGATGAGAAGGCACTCGATCTATTCTTGCTTAACGAGAATGTCGCCTACGAAGTAGTTGCCCATGGCGGCGGGAACCTGCGAAAGCAAAGACGGGTTTACGAATTTTCTTTTGGGAATGTGCCGATTATGGCGGGCGCGTTTATGTCGGCGACAGAGCGCGCTCAACACGGCATTCACGGCGCAGCAGGTAACGACCACGCTGACTTGGTCGGGGTCCGGGCGCTTTTGCAGGCGACCTGAGGCTGCTCCTGATTCGCGGAGCGAGACGAACCTAGACGTGCTTCAGCAACCGTGCCGCTTCAAGAGCAAAGTAGGTCAGTACACCATCCGCGCCCGCCCGCTTGAAGGCAAGTAGAGATTCCATCATGCAGGCCTCGCCATCGAGCCAGCCGTTCTGTGCGGCCGCCTTCAGCATCGCGTATTCACCGGATACCTGGTAGGCGAATGTGGGTGCGCCGAAAGTTGCTTTACAGCGCTGTACGATATCGAGATACGGCATGCCAGGCTTGACCATCACCATATC
>JANMXS010000036.1:0-2509 GCA_031394335.1 Burkholderiales bacterium | reverse complement strand
GTTCAGCTTGGCGACCAGCGCATGGTAGTTGTCGACCAGGGCCACCATTTTGCCGGCGACTGCCGGGATCAGGATTTTGCAGGCGCCAAGTGCGATCGTTTCGCCGGTGGGTTGCGCGCCATCGAACATATTGCCCGCGTGGGCCTTGATGCTGTCGCCGTCCAGCGTGCCAAAACATTCGCGGCCCTGATGTGAAACGCGTACCCACTTTGCCATTATTGTTTCCTTGAATTGCGCAGCCGTGCCACTTGCTTCCTGTTGATCGATTCAGCGCACCAGTATACGGCGGCGCCTTCGCTCAAGTCAGTGCGCCGCGCGCATCGATTTCGATGATCCGCTCCACCACCCCGTGCAGCAGCCCGCCGCGCACGCCGATCATGACATCGTGCAGATTGACGGTAGGGTCGCAATGGCCGGGGATCAGCCATAAGGTTGCACCCAGCGCGGGCAATATGGGCCCGCGAACGACACCGCTTTCATCGGAACAGACCGTCACCTCAAGCCCGGACTCCACCCCGGGCCCCCACACCCGCGGCATGCCGGAATCAACCGCATGGCTTTTGTGCCCGGCATCGCACACCACATGGGTGGCGCTGACGCTCATCACCTGCGTCTTGACGAACAGCGCGTGTTCGAACGCAGGCTGATCGGCATCACTCTCGTTACGCGCGTAATCCGCGTCCATGAACAGATACGAGCCCGCCTGCAACTCGCCATAGACACCGCTGGCCGCCTCCAGCGCAAAGGTACCGGTGCCGGCGCCCGTGACCAGTTCGACCTTGATGCCCGCATCCTCCATCAGCGCGATCGTCCCGACGACCTCCTGCGTGACACGCCCGATCGCGGCGCGACGCTCCACCGCCGTGCGAAAGTGCTGGGCAGCACCGTGATACGCCTGCAGGCCGGCAAAGCGCAACTGTGGATGCGTCGCAATCTGTTGCGCCAACGCAAGCGCCGGCGCGCCGGGCGCCACACCGCAGCGGCGCTGCCCGACATCAATTTCGACGAACACGTCGATGGTCGCATTGCCAGGCGCCATCGCCACGGCAAGGCGGGTAATACCTTCAATACTGTCCACCGCAATCGCCAGCCTGCCGCCCTGCACTGCCAGTTTATTCGCCAGCGCCGCCACCCGCGTCAATTTCGACGGCGCGATGACCTCGTTGCTGATAAAAATATCGGTGACGCCACCCTCGGCAAGACACTCCGCCTCACCAGTCTTCTGCGCACACACGCCGACCGCACCGGCCTCAATCTGCAACCTGGCCAACTCTGCGCTTTTGTGCATCTTGGCGTGCGGTCGCAGGCGCACCTTGTGCAATCTGGCGAATTCGGCCATGCGCGCCAGATTGCGCTCCATCGCGTCGAGATCGATCACCAGTGCCGGGGTGTCGATCTCGTCCACGCCGCGACCGGGCAAATTTTCGAGGTATTCACGCATGCTCAATCGCTCGCTGCCGGTTGCCTGTTACGTCAGCACCGTCGCCATCAACCCGATAATACCGAGGCCCAGTGCTGCCAGCGCATCGCCGGCAATCAGGCCGCCACCGAACAGCGAGGTGCTGCTCATATCCGCCGGCAGCACCTTGGCGCCCGGCGCCGGCTTTTTCTTCGGCAGCGAATTGATAAAGCTGGAGAGGATGCCGCCACCGCCAAACCACAGCGAGGTATGCAGATTCACAAAGCCGCCGAACGACAACGCGTAGGGAGACGGCAGCAACACCGAATCCATCACAAAGCCGATGGCAAAGCCGCGACGACCGCTGGAAATAAAACGTTTGTAAGCCGCGTTGGCGTGGATCAGCTTGCGCAACAATTCAATGGC
Organism: Burkholderiales bacterium; assembly: GCA_031394335.1. Lineage (GTDB taxonomy): Bacteria > Pseudomonadota > Gammaproteobacteria > Burkholderiales > Usitatibacteraceae > UKL13-2. Next base: position 684 of record JANMXS010000036.1, on the reverse strand, counting down.
GAAACCGATGCCGACACCGACCAGAATCGCGGTACGTTGGAACGGCTTGTCTTCGGTCAGGCTACGCAGTACGCCGACAAGCTTGTAGGTCATGGCGGCACTCCATTCCGAGGGTTGCTCGCCAGCCTTCATCACCGTCTGATCGAGCAGCAACACCGGGTAGGCGGTCATGAACAGCTTGGCGAACCCGATTGCCAGAATCGCCCCAACCAGAATCCCCAGCACCTGGTAGCGAAACTGCACCACGCGATTGGTGCCGAGTCGCCAGCCGGTGGAACGATCCTGCTGCATATCGCCGGCCACGGTGGTGGAAATGAGCAGCACCGCGCCCGCCATCAGGCCGATCACCGGATCCTTCAACCCGATGGCGGCCATCAGTACTACCGAGACCACAAAGGCGGAAGAAATCGGATTGCTGTCGCTAATGCCCAGCGAAATGCCATTGACCATCGCGAACACGAATACCAGCGCCACCGCGAACGCCAGATAGCCCACCGGTTGCCCGAGCACAAAGTGGCCGGTGGCGACAATGCCCGCCCCCCAGAACAGCACCCAGATCACGAGTCGCATGGTATTGGTCTGCTTCCATTCATCGCCCGGCACGGCTTTGACGATACGCGGTGTCTTGTCGGTAAAGCGCTTGTACGCTTCCCAGAAAATCAGGGAGAGATCGATGATCGCCGC
>JANMXS010000035.1:0-10248 GCA_031394335.1 Burkholderiales bacterium | reverse complement strand
GCACCGGCTGGTGCCTGCCCGCACTCGCGGACGGTGTTGGCAACAACGGCCATGTGATCGGCTTCGAACCTTCACCCGATATGCTGCGCATCGCCAGGCAACGCGTGCGCGACCGCAGCCTTGCGCAAATTGAGCTGCAACACGCCTGCGGCGAAACCGTTGCGCTATCGCGCCCACCCGATGCGATTCTGTTCAGCTACACCCATGATTTGATTCGCTCACGCGCATCGCTGGAACATATTTTTCGTCAGGCGCAACCAGGCACCCGCATCGTCGCCTGCAGCACCAAGCTGTTTCCAAAATGGTTTGTGCCGGGCAACTGGTATCTGCGCCATACGCATCGCGTCACGATCACCAACTTCGAAAGTTTCGACCAACCATGGACCCTGCTCGCGGAACTCTGCGCGCAACACAAGGTGCGGGTAACGGTGCCGGGTAGCCGCTATCTGTTCGAGGGCGCGCTGGGATAGTTTCGCGGCAGATTTGATCGTAGATCGAGCATCCATGCGCTTTTACAAGGCATTTTGGCCTGGAAGCCGCGCCCTGCCTGGACTTTGGTTTCTGGAAACCGGCGGTTCTCAACTCGCGTAGAACACCCAGAATGCCTGTTCGGCATTGCTCCAGCAGCGAACATCATTGAAGCCGGCGCTGCGCAGCATCGCTTCAAACTCGGCACGCTCGTATTTGTAGGAACTCTCGGAGTGAATGCGTTCGCCGCGCGCAAAAACACGTTTGACGCCGTCAATACTGACGAGCTGATCCTCTACCGATTCCAGGTGCATCTCAACCCGGCCCAGCGCCGCGTTATAGCCACCGACATGGCGCCAGCGCGATTCATTGAACCGGGTGCCGAGCACGCGATTGATATGCCGCAGCGCATTCAGATTGAACGCCGCAGTGACGCCCAGCGCGTCATCATAGGCGGCATCCAGCCGCGCCTTGTTTTTCTTGGCATCCACGCCGATCAGCAGGCCGCCACTGGCATAGCCGCGCATTTCGCGTAAAAAATCGACCGCTTGTTCAGGGACAAAATTGCCGATGCTGGAACCGGGATAAAACATCGTCACGCGTCCATGCAGCAACTCGGCCGGTAGCGTAAGGTGACGTGAAAAATCGGTGACCAGGCCAACCATGTCGACCTCGGGGAAATCCGGCGCCATATTGGCCAACGCCACGTCCAGCGCAGGCCCGGCGATATCGACCGCCAGATAGCGCTGCGGCTGAATGATCGGCAGCCATGACAGCGCCTTGCAGCAGTCGCCCGCACCCATATCGACGAAAGTGCCGACGGTGCCGATGGCGGCGGCGATCTCGGCGCGATGCTGCTGGAAGATGCCGCGCTCGGTGCGTGTGGGGTAATACTCGTCGAGCTGGCAGATGGCGCCGTACAGGGCGCAACCCAGCTCGTCATAGAAATACTTGGGCTCGATATGCGCCGGGCTTGCGCGCAAACCGGCGATCAATGCAGCCCGTTCAGCGGCCTCGTTCGGCTGCAATTTGTTGATGATGCGGTGTATACCGCGACCAGCGTATCGATCCATGGCTCGTATCAGTCGTTGGCGAATCGCGAAACTTGCTAGCCGGTATTGCGCGGCGCGGCGTCACGCCTTGCTTCCGGCCTTTTGGTGCGCCTGGCTTCACTGGTGAGGGTTGAAAATTTTGCGAGCACATCGGCCGAAGTCCAGTCGATTTCGCCGAAGTAGCGATAGCGTGCACGACCATCCGCACCCACCACAAAGCTCATCGGTACGCCGCCCACCTTCCACTTCTTTTTCGCATCGCCATCACGGTCCAGCAGGGTCACAAAATCCAGGCCCAGTTTGCTGTAGAAGTTCTGGATACGCGTATCGGCTTCCCCCAGATTCACCGTCACCACTTCAAACGGCTCGTTGCGCAATTCATCCTTGAGGCGCATCAGCGTGGGCATCTCGGCAACGCAAGGCTCACACCAGGTTGCCCAGAAATGCACCACCAGCACCTTGCCGCGCCACTCCTTCAGGCTGCGCGCAGTTCCCTGCAAGTCCTTGAGTGCCAGCGTGGGGATCGGCTTGTTCCATTTTTGCAGTATCCCCGTGTCCGGGAAAGGCGTTACCACCGCAGTGGTAGCCGTAGCGGCGTACGTGACCACTGCTGCGGTCGCCGCAATGGCGGCAACCGCCACTGCACATGCACGCAACAGGCGTCTTCTGTCGATGATCGGATTCACACGATTTCGCGCGAGGTGATCGTGTATTTGAAACTGTCCGGATCGAGCTGATCCAGCCTGCCATCCGCAGTTTCCGCATTCGGGTACATGAAAAATGCCAATTTCGATTTGCTCGAACCCGGCATCGCCACATCATGCGCCGTGTTGTAGGCCAAGTAGTTCATTTCCCAATTGCCCCACAGGAACTGGCGCGCCGCAACCACTTTCGGATCGTCGATTTTCTTGCCGCCCTCTTCTTCCAGCATCACCTTGCGTACATCGGCCGGGTCGACCGGGATCCAGCCCACGTTTTGTGCGTAAAACTCCGCGCGGCAATGCTGCGCCTTGGTGATGTCGCCCGCCTTGCCCAGCGATTTATAGCCGCGCTGCGAATCGGCCACGCGGATACCATACACATCGCGAGCCGGCACGCCAACCGAGCGGCACAGCGCGACAAACAGCGCATTCAGGTCGCCACACTTTCCGCCATAGCTGTTGTTTTCCAGCATGAACTTGACATCGCCGGTGCCGCATCCGCGCACTTTCGCATCGCGGTAGGTATTCTCCACCACCCATTCGTAAATCAGCTTGGCCTTGTCGATATCCGTTTTGGCGCCTTTGACGATACCGTCGGCAGTGGTTTTGACAATACCGTCGGTGGGCATGAATTCGGTTGCTGCAAGGTAGCGCCTTAATTCGTCCGACGAGGACTGCATGCCGCGCCCGCCGGCCGGGTTGACCGAATAATTGCGGGTGGCAAAGCGACTGGTCAGTGACAGCACCGGCTTTGCGCCGTCGGCAAATGTTGCGGCAACAATGCCGGCGCCGTACCTGGCATCGGTCACCAGATCGGCCTTGCCTCCGTCAGCCTGCCAGGCATTTCCCAGCGACTTCTGATACGACGTATCGACAATGCTGGGCGTTGGCAACCAGACACGCGTGGTACCGACGGGCTTCAGCACTTCAACACGCTTGGTCACTTCAAAGATGCGCCAGCCATCAGTGCCCGGCGCGCCCTGCGCAAGTGCAGAACCCAGAGGCAGAACGCTGGAAGCAGCCGCTGCCAGTGGCGCGGTTGCAGAGGTCTTGAGGAAGGAACGACGGTTCATGATGATCTCCGGAATAGTGGCGCAGGCGAATATGGGAATATAACCGACTTCAATAATACCTTGGTCGCGAAACATGCACCGATTGTACAAAGCATTTTGACCACAATGTGAAGCAAAAATTTCTTGTCGTGTGCTTGATCTATCTCTTGTTATTTCACTAAGGTTCGTTTTCGTCAGCCCACAGACAGGTACGGCTGAACACACAATCGGATTCAATGCGATTCAGGGGCTGAGCGACGCCAATACCTGTTGCGCGAGCCGCCTGCCGCTCAGCCAGGCACCTTCCACTTTGCCACCATTGAGCCAGTCGCCGCAGAGACCCAGGCCAACGCCAGCGTCCCAGACGCAGCCCCTGTTCAGGACAGGTTCGGTGTCGGCATAGCGCCAACGATGCGCTGTCCAGGCTTGCGGGGCCGGACCACCCAGTTGCTTGAATGCCTTCAGCAACGTCTCAGCGACGCTATCGGCGCTTTGTTCCAGATGGGCCTCGCTCCATTCCGCACCGGCATGCAGCAGCCATGTTTCCGGCCCAGCGCGCCCTGGCTTGCTGTTATCGCGTGATATCCAGCGCAGCGGCCCCTCGTTGACGAACGCGGCATCAAACGGTAACCCGACCGGCGCCGTAAAGCGCAGCATCAGCGCCCAGCATCCGCGCATGGTCGCGCTTGCGGCCACGGTGGCCATTTCAGGGGCCACGTCCTTCAACAGCGGCAGCGCCTGCGGCGCAGGCACGGCCAGCAAGACCGCATCGAAGGATCCGTTCACGGTGCCCTGCTCGACTGACGACAAATGCCATCCGTCCACCTGACATTGCAGTTGTTGAATAGTGGTTTGAGTCGTCAACACCAGCGCGTCGGCCAGGAGGCGGCCCGGCGCCGTCATGCGCGGTATACCGACAAAACGCTCCACTGCAGGGTCCGGTTGGTGGTTCGAGGCACCACCCAGCACCTTCAATCGGGGCAACCATGGTCCGGCCACACCCGCCTGCTGCCAGCGTGCCACTTCAGCGCGAAATTCGGGATGGCGGGCAGTGAAATATTGCGCACCGTGATCGCATTGCCAGTCGCCCTCGCGGCGGGTACTCATGCGGCCAGCCGCGCCACGGCTCTTGTCGAACACACTGACCTTGAGGCCCGCCTGCTGCAGAACCGTCGCACAGGACAGCCCTGCGATGCCGGCGCCAATCACCACGATATGAGGTAAGGAATTCATTGCGCTCACGGCAGAAAGATTTCAGGGAACGTAGTTGGGCACTGGTCAACGAAAAGGCTCCGTGGATCGGAGCCTTTGGAGGGATTCTGCAAGCAGGGCAAACTTCGCATTGCAAATAATGCTTTAACTTACGGGGGAGGTGCAGGATTGGCCGACACTCCGCGCGCAATCCAGGCAGTTGGCTTGCACTTCCCGGAAAAAATGAAAAGACCCGTACCGGGTCTTTTTAATAATTGGCGGAGGAGGCGGGATTCGAACCCGCGGTAGGCTATTAACCTACGCACGCTTTCCAGGCGTGTGACTTAAACCGCTCATCCACCCCTCCGATACTGATGCTGCTGGAAATTTACTGCTTTTGCCGTTTTGCGACGTGTCATACCACTACGCCATCGCCGCAATGAACAGCCTTGCATGATAAACACTTGGGCTTGTTTAGGCAAATAAGCACTTCGCGAAAAGCGTCTGCCCCAATGGCGAATCGCATATTGAAAACAGCGCTACTTTCTGGACGTCGCCAGCCAGCGGAAACCAAATAACTGACGCCAGAACAGCCCCAGAAGCACCGCCAGCATGCCGATATGCACCGGCGTCAGGCCAATCCATGCCGATATTTTTCCCTGCGCAGTCCACGCCTGGAAAATGCCCAGCAGGTTGTAGTACAGGAAAAAAACCAATGCCGCGAAAATCAGGTTCCACGAGGTACCGGAGCGGGGATTGACGAACGACAGCGGAATCGCGATCAACGACAGAATCATCGCCACCATCGGCAACGCGAGGCGCCAGTGCAACTCCGCCAGCCGCTCGGCAGTGGGCTCGGTAATCAGTGTGAGTGTCGGCAGCGCCTTGGTTGGCTGGTCACCGGTCGCCACCTCATGGGCTTCCAGCCTGATCATCCAGCGCTCGAAGTCGGTGATCTGGAAGTCGAGCGCACTCGGCGTGCCTTCGTAACGCCGCCCGCTGAGCAATACCAGGAATTTGTCGCCATTAGGCTGGGTCTCCTGAAAGCCCTTTTCCGCCACCACCACACCAAAGCGACCATGCTGGTTGAATTGCACGAAGACATTATTGACCGTGTCGGTGGCGTCCGAGGTCTTGTCGACAAAAAACACCTGATTGGCGCTGCGCGTCTCCATGAAGTTGCCGGGCGTCAGTCGCGAAACATCATCGCGGCTGCGCAAAATGCGCTGATATTCGGCGCTCTGCGACAACGCCCAGGGCGTGAGCACCAGGCTGAGCAAGGCGGTGATAAGGACAACAGGAATACCAAAGCCCAGCACCGGCCGTACCCACGCGGTGAGCGGAAGCCCGGAGGAAAACCACACCGGCATTTCGCTGTCGCGATAGCTGCGCGATAGCGTCAACAGCACCGCCACAAATACCGAAAGCGCCAGCACCACCGGCAGGTACGAGAGCAGCCCGAAGCCAAGCAGCGCGATGACGGCTTCCGGCTCCTGCAGGCCGTCGGCAACCTTGCCCAGCAAGCGCACCAGCGAAACGATCAGAAAAATCGTCGTCAGCACGCTCAGCACCGACAAACCGATGGCGGTGAATTCCCGGGAAAGGCTGCGTCGAAAGATGTGCACAGGAAAATAGTGGCGAATTAATTGGCAGAAGACAGCCTTGATGAAACCGGAAAGCAAACCTGATGAGACGGAACTTTAGCTCCGCGATCGCACGTTACTTTGACGCGAGACCCTCTAAACAGCGATAATTTCAGTTTCCGCCAAATGAACCCCGTTTACGGCACGGGTTTACGAGGCAATTCTTAACGCGCATGGAGAAACCTCGTGGAATTTAGCATAAAAGGCGGCAACCTCTCGAAATTCAAGACCGACTGCATCATTGTCGGCATATACGACTCCAAAAAATTATCGGCCGACGCCAAAAGCCTCGATGCCGCCAGCAAGGGTGCGATCGCGCATGCGGCAGCCTCCGGCGACATCTCCGGCAAGGTCGGCAGCACCCTGTTGCTGCACGGCTTGAGTGGTATTGGCGCCAAGCGCGTACTGCTGGTCGGCATGGGCGATGAAAAGACCTATGGCAATGTGGCTTTCAAGAGCGCACTCGTCAGCGCCTTCAAGGTGCTGAAGGGCACCGCCGTCACCGACGTGGTGTTGTCGCTGGATACCAGGCACGCCAGCGACCTCGCCTGGAAAGCCGAACAGGCGTGCATTCTGGCCATTGAAGGCGCGTATCGCTTCAACCAGATGAAGAGCAAGGTCGACGACAAGAATGTCGGCAAGTCGCTCACCTTCCACCTTGACGGCAAGGCAGACGAAAAAGCGTTGAAGCATGCGATTAAACGCGGCGAAGCCATCGGCGAAGGCATGAATCTCACCAAGGACCTTGGCAATCTGCCTCCCAATATCGCCACGCCGGCTTACCTGGCCAGCACCGCGAAGGACCTCGCCAAGGCCTACAAATTCAAGTGCACCATCCTTGAGAAAAAGGACATGGAAAAACTGGGCATGCGCACCCTGCTCTCCGTCTCCAAAGCATCGTATTTGCCACCGAAGTTCATTGTGCTTGAGCACAACGGCGGCAAAAAGGGCGAGGCCCCGGTGGTACTGGTCGGCAAGGGCATCACCTTTGACACCGGCGGCATTTCCATCAAGCCTGCCGCGGAAATGGACGAGATGAAGTACGACATGTGCGGCGCCGGCGCGATGCTCGGCACCATGAAAACGGTCGGCTTGCTCAAGCTGCCATTAAACATTGTGATGCTGGTGCCGACCTGCGAAAACATGCCGGGCGGCAATGCCACGCGTCCGGGCGACATCATCAAATCGATGTCCGGCCAGACGGTGGAAATCCTGAACACCGATGCCGAAGGCCGCCTGATCCTGTGTGACGCCCTGACCTATGCGGAACGCTTCAAGCCGGCTTGCGTAGTCGATGCAGCAACGCTTACCGGTGCGATGGTGATTGCCTTGGGTCACGTCACCACCGGCATCTTTGCCAACGATGACAAGCTTGGCGCGGAACTGGTTGACGCCGGCAGCAGCGTGCACGACAAAGCCTGGCTGCTGCCGATGGGCGCAGAATACGACGAAGGCCTGAAATCCAACTTCGCCGACATCCCGAACATTGCCGGTCGCGCCGGCGGTTCGATCACCGCGGCCTGCTTTCTGGGCCGTTTCACCAAGAGCTACAAATGGGCGCATCTGGATATCGCCGGCACTGCCTGGAAGTCCGGCGCTGAAAAAGGCGCAACCGGACGCCCGGTACCGCTGCTGGCGAAATTTCTGATGAAGCGTGCCGGCGTTTAAGTTGCCGGCGATGATGAAACGCTGATGCCTTCAGAATCGCAGCTATCGACTGGTTTCGGCGCGCAGTTGCGCGGAAGCCAGTCGTGTTTTTTGGGTCACCAGGCATGACTGAAGTCAAATTCTATTTCAATGTCGATAACAAACTCGACTACGCTTGCAAGCTAGCCAAGAAGGCATTCGACGGCGGCCTCAAACTGGTGATCTACACGCCGGATGCCGCAGTTGCAAACACGTTTGATCGGCAGTTGTGGAGCTTTTCGCCGTTGTCGTTTGTACCGCATGTACGCGCCACCCACGCACTGGCCGGCGAGACGCCGATCATCATTGCCACCGATGATTCTGCGCTGCCGCATCACGAAGCGTTATTGAATCTGGGCGATGAACCCCCGCCCTTCTTCAGCCGTTTCGAGCATTTGCGCGAGATCGTGTCGATGGATGACGACGATCGCAGCCGCGCCCGCGAGCGCTTGAAGTTTTACAAATCGCGTGGCTTCAGCATCCAAAATCACGATATGAAAGTAGCGCATGGATAGCGATCGCGATCAGGAGTTAGCCGGCAAGGTCGATGCGCTGATCGGCAAACACGGCGCGGGCAATGACGACCGCAATATTCCGGTGCTGACCGATGTGGTGGCGGGACCCGAATGGCGTCCGGAACCGCCGAAAAGCGCGGAGCTTGCGAAAAATACCGAGCTGTCGATGCGATCCTCGCAAGCGTTGCAACAGCTGGACGATAGCGAAATCGACGCGTTGTCGCATGAGATTTTTACGCGCGTGTTCGATCGTATTGATAGCGAGCTCGCCGACAAACTCGAAGACCGACTCACCACGCAGCTGGCCACACAAATCAGCGCGGCTGTCACCCGCGTGCTTGGCGATTTGCGCCAGGATATCGCCAACGAAGTCGGCGACGCGGTCAATGCCGCACTCGCCGATCATTTACGCAAAAAATAAGTTACTCCCGAAGGCATCATGAATACCGCAGCTGCAAATTCCACCCTGCCCGCGCTGACCACCCTGGCTTCCGAACTCGCCAAATCATTCGATCCGCAAGCCATTGAAGCCTGCTGGGCGCCGCAGTGGGAAGCGCGTGGCTATTTCACGCCGAGCTTCGACGCGGCCAAAGCCGATTACAGCATCCAGCTGCCGCCACCCAACGTCACCGGCGTGCTGCATATGGGCCATGCCTTCAACCAGACCATCATGGACGGGCTGACGCGCTATCACCGCATGCGCGGCGACAACACCGCCTGGATTCCCGGCACTGACCATGCCGGCATCGCCACCCAGATTGTGGTTGAACGCCAGCTCGAAGCCCAGGGCATCAACCGCAAGGAACTCGGGCGCGACAAATTCAACGAGTGCGTTTGGGCTTGGCGTGAAAAATCCGGCGGCACCATCACCCAACAGATGCGTCGTCTCGGCGCATCGGTGGATTGGTCGCGCGAATATTTCACGATGGACGAGGGCCTCAATAAAACCGTCACCGATGTGTTCGTGAAGTTGTATGAAGACGGCATGATCTATCGCGGCAACCGCCTGGTAAATTGGGACCCGAAGCTGCTGACCGCCGTCAGCGATCTCGAAGTCGCCAGCGAAGAAGAAGACGGCTCGCTGTGGCACATCAAATATCCGCTGGCGGATGGTTCGGGCTCGCTCACGGTCGCCACCACGCGCCCGGAAACCATGCTCGGCGATACCGCGGTGATGGTGCACCCGGAAGACGAGCGCTACAAGCATCTGATCGGCAAGATGCTGGCCCTGCCCTTGTCGGACCGCGAGATTCCGATCATCGCCGACGATTACGTCGACCGCGAATTCGGCACCGGCTGCGTCAAGGTCACCCCGGCGCATGACTTCAACGACTTCGAGGTCGGCAAGCGCCATGGCCTGCCGATGATCAGCATTCTCTCGCTCGCTGCCACCGTCAACGACAACGCGCCCGTTGCGTATCGCGGCCTGAATCGATTTGTCGCACGCAAAAAAATCGTCGTCGACCTGGAAGCGCTCGGCCTGCTCGATTCCGTCAAGCCGCACAAGCTGATGGTGCCGCGCTGCGAGCGCACCGGCGAAATCGTCGAGCCGATGCTGACCTGGCAATGGTATGTGGCCATGTCCAAGCCCGCACCGGCCGGGCATTTCCACGCCGGCAAATCGATGGCGGAAATGGCGCTGCAACAAGCCGCTTCCGGCGATCTGCGTTTCATTCCCGATAACTGGGTCAACACTTGGAATCACTGGCTGAACAATATCCAAGACTGGTGCGTATCGCGCCAGCTATGGTGGGGCCACCAGATCCCGGCCTGGTATGACGAGGATGGCAAGTATTACGTGGCGCATTCCGAGGCCGAAGCGCAGGCCCAGGCGCCAGGCAAGAAATTGACGCGCGACCCCGATGTACTCGACACCTGGTTTTCTTCTGCGCTGGTGCCCTTCTCTACACTCGGCTGGCCGCAGCAGACGCCGGAACTCA
>JANMXS010000034.1:0-14489 GCA_031394335.1 Burkholderiales bacterium | reverse complement strand
TGCTGACCCGTGCGGAACGGGCGGGTCGCGGCTTCACCGCGCCGTATCTGCGCCGCATCCTTGCCTTGGCCGTATTTGGTGCCGTGCATTACATATTCATCTGGCAGGGCGACATCCTGTTCAGTTATGCCATGGCCGCCGGCGCGTTGATGATTTTGCTTTACGGCAAGTGGAAACCGATCGTGCTCGCGCTGCTGGTATTGGTCGGCGTTGGGTTCATCCCCTATCTCGGTAATTTCTGGGGGATTGCCGGCGGGCTGGCGTTTGTCAGCCTTATTGCGGTCTATATGCGCAGTGAAAAGTGCATCAGCATGCGCGGCTTCAGCATGCCGCTGTTTTCGTTCATCCTGCTGGTGCTCGGCGTTATCGCGGTGATTGCGGCCGTGGTGCTTTGGGCATTGCCCAATGGTCCCAAGGAAGCGCGGATACCGGTGACCATCATCGGCAGCATGTTCATCATCCTTGCCCTGCTGTCCGCAAAATATCGGGACCCGGTCGAACTGCGCAGCCTGCGTGTGGGCGCAACCCTGTATCTGTTCATGGGATTGTCGATAACCATCGGCGGGGCCGCCCAGTATTTGAGGCCGCCGGAGCCGGCGGTACCGGCAATCGTGGCGGCGCCCGCTGCGGCACCGAGCAGCGATGCCAAGCTCGCAATTGCGGCAACGCCAGATAGTGCCAAGCCTGCAGCAGAGGGCGAAAAGCCCGCGGCAAAGGTAGCCACAAAGGTAGCCACAAAGGTAGCCAACCAGGCAGATGGCAAGACGGACGCCAAAGCCGACGCCAGGAAGCCCGACAAGACCGACGCCGAAAAGGCAGCGGAGAAAAAAGCGGAGCGAGCCAAACGCCTGGAAGATTACCGTGCGAAAAATCGCGAAGAAGAACAGATCTTCACCACAGGCAGTTATTTTGAGGCAGTGGTGTTTCGGGCACGGGAATTTCCGGGCAAGGCGGCAGGCGATGCGGGATTCGCCATGGTGCTGATCGGGATGTTCCTGATCGGCGTCTGGTTCGTTCGTTCGGGCATCATGGAAAATACCGGCGCTCATTTGCCGCTGTTTCGCAAGCTGGCCTGGTATGCGCTACCGCTCGGTATTGGCCTGGGCCTCGCCGGCAGCATGATCGCGATTTCACATGTGCCGGGCGACGATAGGGACGGTTTTCAATTTGCCCGCGGCCTTGCGACCCTTGGCAATCTGCCCGCGTGTCTGGGCTATATGGGCCTGGTGGTGTTGATGCTGCACAGCAAATCGGTGTTTGCCAAAATCCGCGTGCTGGCGCCGGCCGGTCGCATGGCGCTGACCAACTACCTTACGGAATCGTTGATCAGCACTTTCATCTTCTACGGTTATGCTCTCGGGCATTGGGGCTTGTCGCGCGCCTGGCAAGTGGTTTATGTGGCCGTGTTTTTCTCGCTGCAGGTTGCCTTCAGCCATTGGTGGCTGGCGCGTTACCGCTATGGTCCGCTGGAATGGGTGTGGCGCGCCTTCACCTATCGGCAAATCCCGGCGATGCGCCTGTAGTTGCTGGTAAGCGATTCAGCAGGCCCGGCCATGTGCCGGGCTTACTGCGGCAGCAATTCGATCCGCTCCTTGGTGACTGCCTCAATCATCTTGCGCGAATAGAGCAGCGGGAAATACTCGCCCTTCAACCACATCTCCGCAAGATCCCGATAGTGCGCACTGTCGGGATCGCCGGACTGCCCGGGCGCATTGACCGCACGCGAGTTATCCCAATTGCCGACATCGATAACGACGCGGAATGAGGGCCCGCCAGTCTGCAAAAAGTTGTTCACATCGTAGCTGGACTGGTTGGGCGTGTGCGCGCTGCCGTTTTTGGGAAACGGGCCGACGTTCAATTTTGCGCGCAGGGCCTCATCGCCGGTCGTGGCAAATGGATGTGCCATCAGGCTGCGATGCAGCTTGCCCCATTGCCATTGGGCAGGGTCCGGTCCGAGCAATCGTTGCGTATCCATCCATGCCAGGGTGAGGCTGGTGAGCAGGATTTGATTGCGTTTGGCGATGGCGTCCTGTGCAAACACCGTTTCCGGTTTCTCAAGGGACTGCATCAGCACCTCGGCGTCGGGGCTACCCATGGTGGCGGCAGCCGTGGTGCCCAACACCGCTTCCTTGAACACGCCACCCAGGTAGCGCGACCACCACACTTCAAACAGCGCGGCCTGCGCCGAATCGGTGTTCTCGATGAAATTCCAGCCGCTCAACAGCTTCAGCGCGGACTGGGCTCTGGGATCGGCCGGTTTCAAATCCTTGAGCAAGGCGGTGATGCGCCGCGCCGGGGCCGACAGCACATCGTTTTGCAAGCGCATGGAATCTTCGAGCGAAATTTTGCCGGGCCGCGACAACACTTCATTGAGGCGATTGAAGCGCGCGGGGCTGGGCCATTCAAAGCCGAGCGGGTGTTTTTTATAGGGGTAATTTTTCGGCAGGTTCATCTCGTTGGCCGAGGCAAACCAGCCCTGCTTCGGGTTATAGATGAACGGCAGTTTGTCACCCGACAGAAACCCGGCCCATTCATAACGACCATCGCCAGGCACCGGCAGCAACCCGTCCCAGTTGGGGCGGATCGGCGCGAGGCCGCCCAGCACCCAGCCGATATTGCCCTCGGTATCGGCATAGGCTTGATTCTCGGTCGGCGCACCCCAATGCAACATGGCGCGCTTGAATTCCTGGAAGTTTCTGGCGAACATGTAATCGATGCTGCCGAAGTAGGGCGCCATGCCTGCCTCCAACCAGCCGGAGCGCACCGCAAAGGCGCGCTGTTTTTCCTTCTCGATGAAGATCACCGGCCCATGTCGGGTGAACATCATGTCCGCTTCAACCGGCGCAGCACCCTTGAGCGGAATCGATTCCTTTCGCACCACAAACTTTTCCCACTTGCCACGGTATTTGTATTCCAGCGAGTTGGCTGGATTGAGCGCGTAGACGTAGAGATCTTCCTGGTCGATGCTGAAAATGGTGAGTCCGAAAGCGATAGTGCCGTTGTGGCCGATGGAGATGCCGGGCAGGGCGGGTTCGCCGGCGCCGATCACATCCATGCCGGGCGCGCTGAGATGGGCAATGTAGCGCAGCGATGGCGTTGAATAAGCGCGGTGTGGATCGTTGGCCATGATCGCGCGACCGGTGGCGGATTTTGACGGGGCGATGACCCAGCTATTGCTGCCTTCCAGCGGCGCCTCACTGTTTTCAAATGCTGCGAATTGAAGCGGATTTTCGCTTTCTGCCTTCGCACCGGGCGCGACTGATTTGGCCAGCGAAACACCTTGCGTGGCCAGTTGAAACACGCGCAGCACATCGGGCGGCAGGCAGGGATCGAGACCTTGTGGAATTTTGGTTTCCCATTGCGGCGAGAGACCGATGCGAAAGTGGTCCGCCTTCAAGCCGGCCTTGCAAACCACCTGGGCGCGCGCCACTTCCGAGGTCAGGTTGCGGGTGAGGCCATGGCTGCGAATGCGCACCACGTCCTCGGCCTGCCACTTCTCCGGCGCATAGCCAAACCGGCGGAACTCGAAGGGAAGCTTCGCCGGATCGGCGTTGACGTAATCGATGTAGGCATTGATGCCCGCTACAAATTGCTTGCTGATTTTTTCGGCGTTGTCGCCATAGGCATGCCATTCCTTCTGCATGTCGCCGCGATACAGGAACAGGCGCGCGGCACGATCCTGTTCAAGGTATGCCGGACCGAACACCGAGGCCATCTGGCCGAGGCCGCGGCGGCGCCACAAGTCGATCTGAAACAAACGATCGCGTGCCGCGTTGAATCCTTGCGCGAAAAAAGCATCGTCCTGGCTTTGCGCATAAATATGCGGGACGCCCCATCGATCCAGCAGAATCTGCGCGCCCTGTTTCAGGCCTGCCACCTTGATGGTCCAGGTTGGGGTCGCGGTCGCCGGTGCTGTGGTACCCGCCTCCTGCGCCTGGGTCACGGTGCTGCGGCCTGACAAGGCGATTGCGATGAAGGCAAGGATGGAAAGACGCGCGGCAAATGAATTCATGATCGATGGCTGCAAGCAGTTTTACGCGCAATGGGTGGAATGGCGACGGACGAATTGGCTCGTATGCTACCGCACAACCTCGCGGTGAATTCCGGTCCAGTACAAAATCCTGCAGGCAGGGCGAGCTTTGTGACCCGAAAAAAAAAGACCACGCCCTCTCAGGCGTGGTCCACCAACGAATGCGCTTTAAAACGAAAGTGCTTAATAGCGGCGTGGATTGTCCGGTTGCCGGTCGCGGCTGTTGGGTACACCGTCGCCATCGCGATCGCCCGGGTTCCAGCGACCGCGTTCAAGTGCCCAGCCGTTGTTGCGTTCGACCCAGCGTGGCTCGACATAGTGGTGGCCGGAACGCTGGCGTTCCCAATGGCCCCTGCGCCATGCATGCTTGTCGGCTTTTGCGTCCCAATAGCCCGGGGTCCAGTAATAGCCATGGCGAGGCTTGGGAGCGACTTCAATACGTAACGGTGGCGGTGGCCGGTTGAAGAAAATTTCCACCTCGGCGAGTGCCTGCGTCGAGAACGATACGCCGCCCAGCGTCGCGGTAATCAATAAGGTGAGTAGCGGTTTGCGGAATTCCATGATGATCTGTCTCCTTGATGTGAGTTGAGAAATTAATCCATGCCTTTTTTGAGTTTCTTGTAGGTGCGTCCCGCCTCGGCGCCACGATCCGTGTCCTTGAGTCCGCGCGAGATGTCGCGGTACGCCTGCTGCATCGGCTCGCTGACTACTGTCCCTGGGTCCGCGGCAGGCATTACAGGCGCGGCTGCCGCATGATCCGCAGTCCCGACCTTGCCCGGTGGTGGCGCACCTTCTGATGTGAAATCGGTTTTTTGCTGGTCCAGGGACTTGACCTTGGGGGCGGGCGTGGGGCGGGTGCGAGTCATGGTGGAGTCCTCAGGTGAAGTGGGTCGATGCCGGTTGCAGTACGCTCAGGCGCGGCAATCGACGATGCAGTGTGACCTGTTGCCTTGCCAGTATTTAGTCAGGCGGGCCGTGTTTGGTCTGTCTGCCAACACACATCGCGGCATAAATATAGTCGGCCGGTAAACCATTTCCATCCGTTCGTTCGTTTAATGAAGGCAAGCCCGTCATTAACCCTGAAGGAGACAGCGATGGAGTTCTATCTGCAACGACGAAACCCCGTTGGCAACTTTGCGGGTTTGGCAGCCGTGCTTGGTTTGCATGTGGTAATTGGTATGGCGCTGCTGTACGGGTTGGCGCGCAGCAACGTCAAGATTTCCATACCCCCCGAGATGACCTGGATTCCGACCGAGATCGTCAAACCTCCCGAGCCGTCAGCCAGGCCGCCCAAGGCGTACAACAAGGCGCCCGCGCCGGTCACGGTGCCGCCGCCCGATATTTCGGTGGATACGCCAATCGTCCCGCCAACGGGGATCACGTCGAACCATGATGCGACTCCGGTACCTGCGGATTCTGGTCCCGCCATCACCGAGCGTGCCGGCCCGGCGAGTAACGTTCTCGGCATCGCCTGTCCCAACGCGCAGTCGATCCGCTCGGCGGTGAACTACCCCGCACAGGCGCGACATGAGGGCCTGCAAGGCGATGTGCTGGTGCGTTTCATCGTCGGTGCCGCAGGCGATATTCGCAGCGTCCAGATCATCCGCTCAAGCAATCGCGTGTTCAACGCCCCCGTGGTCGCCGCGGTAAAACAGCTCAGCTGCGTCGCGCAAGGGCAGGATGTGGCGGTGGAGATGCCGTTCTGGTTTCGGCTGGAGTAAGCTGCGCCAATATTGAAAGTCCAGCTCTGGCGCGGCCCCCAGGCCAAAAATTGCCGGGGAGCCGCGCCCAATGGCGATCTGCGTTAATTTTCCATGCGCTTTGCAAGCATGCGCAATACATCGTGCCGCCCCGGCTCGATATATTTTATGTGCCATGGCACCATGGGGTCAGTCGCTGCGACGCAATCACCAAACGTGGCCAAAAATGGCGGGGCGACGAACGTCCGGGATTTCCAGTAAATTGCTGCGAGCAGCGCCCGGAAATATATCGGGCCTGCGGCTTATTCCGTTCTTGCCGTTTCATACCAATAAAACAACTCGAGGAGATAACACATGCAACGCAGATCCTTCATGACCGCCAGCGCGGCCGCTGCCGCATCACTGGCTTTCCCGTCACTGATGGCGCAGACCCTGCCGACCGGGCCGATACGCATCATCGTCGGCTTCGCGCCGGGCGGCGGGACCGACATTCTTGCCAGGGTGATTGGCCAGAAGCTCACGGTGATGTGGAACATCCCGGTGGTGGTTGAGAACAAGGCCGGCGCCACCGGCATGATCGCCGCCGACTATGTCGCCAAGCAGCCCGGCGATGGCGCCACTTTGTTGATGGCGCATATCAACAGCCATGCGATCGGGCCGGCGCTGATGCCGCACATCAGCTATAACGTCGAGCGCGATTTCACGCCGATTGTGCTGGTCGGCATCACCCCCAACCTGCTCGTCTGCAACGAAAAGCAGCCCGCGCGCACGGTCAAGGACATGGTCGAGCTGTGCAAAAAGAATCCTGGAAAAATCAGCTTCGGCTCGGCCGGTACCGGCTCGGCGCAACACCTGGCGCTGGAAATGTTCAAGCTCGCGGCCGGGGTGGATGCCATCCATGTGCCGTACAAAGGCTCCGGCCCGATGCTGATTGACCTGATGGGCGGGCAGATCGATTACAGCTTCGACACCATGACCGCTGCGACCCCGCACGTCAAAAGCGGCAAGGTGATTGCGGTGGCGCAGACCCGCCAAAAGCGTGCGGTGGGTCACCCCACGGTGCCGACCATGGCCGAGTCCGGCTTTCCCGGTTTTGAAGCGACCACCTGGTACGGTCTGGTCGGCCCGGGCAAAATGCCGGTGGCGATGGCCAAGCGCATGAATGAAGACATCAACAAAGTGCTGGCGATGCCGGATGTGGCCGAGAAGTTCGAGCAGTACGGCGCCGAGGACGGCGGCGGCTCTACCGAAAAATTTGGCAGCTTCATCCAGGATGAATTCAGGAAATGGGCCAAGGTGGTGAAGGACGCCGGCCTCAAGGTTGAGGCATGAGCGGGAAACAATCAGTAATGAATGAGAGTACAAAGCCCCGCCCGCTACCGTTGGCGGGCGTGCGCGTGCTCGATGTCTGTCAGGTAATGGCCGGCCCCTATGCCTGCATGCTGTTGGCGGATATGGGGGCGGACGTGATCAAGGTTGAGCCGCCCGATGGCGGCGACCAGACGCGCGGTTCGATGGGCTTCAAGATGAAGGGCAGCGACAGCATGGGGTTCCTCAACATGAACCGCAACAAGCGCAGCATCACCTTGAACCTGAAATCCAAAGCCGGGCGCGAGGTGTTGTTCAGGCTGGTGAAGCAAGCCGATATCCTGGTCGAGAATTACCGGCCCGGTGTGATGAAACGCCTGGGCATCGACTACGAGACCTTGAGCGCCATCAACCCCGCGCTGGTGTACACCAGCATTTCCGGCTTCGGTCAAACCGGCCCCTGGGCCAGCCGCCCCGGTTTCGACCTGATGGCGCAAGCCATGTCGGGGGTGATGAGCGTGACCGGCTATCCGGGTGGTCCGCCGGTCAAGGCCGGCGTGCCGGTGGCCGATATCGGCTGCGCGCTGTTCGCCACCTACGCGATGCTCGCCGCCTATATCGGTCGCCAAGCCACCGGCAAGGGTCAGTATATCGATGCCTCGCTGTTCGATTCGGCGATGGCGTTTTCGATCTGGGATATGTCGCAGTACTGGGGCACGGGTGAGCCGCCGGAACCGTTGGGCACCGCCAACCGCATGAGCGCCCCCTACCAGGCGGTAAAGGCGTCGGACGGATACTTCGTGATGGGCGCCACTAATCAGAAACTGTGGACGCAGTTGTGCACCGTGCTTGCGCGCCAGGATTTGTTCGATGATGCACGTTTCAAAACCATCTCGCTGCGCCTCGCCAACCGCCCGGCGTTGATCGAGGCGCTGGAAGTTTCGTTTGCGCAAAAAACCAGCGCCGAGTGGGTCGATGAATTTCTCGCCGTCGGCATTCCTGCCGGGCCGATCCTCAGCTATCCAGAAGCGTTCGAAAGCGAACACGGTCGCCACCGCCAGATGTGCATCGAGATTGATCACCCGGTAGAGGGCAAGGTGCCGAATATCGGCTTTGCGGTAAAAATGTCGGGCACGCCGCAGCAGGTGCGCATGCCGCCACCGCTATTGGGTGAACATACCGAAGCGGTACTGGCCGAACTGGGTATCGGTGCCGAGGAGCGTGCCGAACTTGAAGCACAGGGGGCCTTCACGTCATGAGCACCATGAGCGAAGGGACTGTTCATCTAACGATTGCAGGCGGCATTGCCGCCGTTGTGTTCGACCGCCCCCAGGCGCGCAATGCCATGACCTGGGCGATGTATGAGGCGCTGGGAAAAATCTGCACCGGGCTGCAAGCGGATGCCAGCGTGCGCGTCGTCACCTTTCGCGGCGCCGGCGGTGAGGCCTTCGTTGCGGGTACCGATATCGCGCAGTTCAAAGCCTTCCAAAATGGCGAGGACGGCGTTGCCTACGAGCGCAAGATCGATCAATGCATCGGCCAGCTCGAAGCGTTGCCGATGCCCACGGTCGCAGTGATTGAGGGCTGGACCATTGGCGGCGGCCTGGCGATCGCCACCGCCTGTGATTTCCGTATCGGCACTCCGGCTTCACGCTTCGGTGTGCCGATCGCTAAAACGCTGGGCAATTGCCTGTCGATCGCCAATCTGGCGCGCTTGAGCGCTGCGTTCGGCATGCAGCGCGTCAAGCGCATGTTGATCCTCGCCGAAATATTGAATGCCGATGAAGCGCTGGCCTGCGGCTATCTGGGGCAACTCTGTGAGGCCGTCGAACTCGACGCCGCCAGCGCGCAATTGTGCGAGCGTCTGGCGGCGCTTGCGCCAGTGACGCAAAGCGTGACCAAGGAAGGCTTGCGGCGCTTGCTGGTACAGGACTTGCCCGATGGCGAAGACCTGATCCGGCAGTGCTATGGCAGCGCCGACTTTCGTGAAGGCGTGGAGGCGTTTGTCGCCAAGCGCAGTCCGCTGTGGAAGGGCGTCTAGCCAGCTGGGAGTTCACGGCCTTCATGTGGCGGAGGATATGAATCGCCGGCTGAAATAAAGTGTGTCACCGATGGTGCAATAATCAATGCTTCAAACACCCGCAAACATAAACCAATCCAGGGGAACAATAATGACCAATCCATACACCGCACCCACTGCCAATCCGGATAGTGTTCCATCAGCGGGCGGCGCCATCACCGGCACCATGCTGGATGCGTTACGCAGGACCAAAGGCTGGGTCAGGCTGGTCGGGATACTGATGTTCATCGGCGCGGCTTTTACCGTGTTCGCTGCGCTAGCCATGACGCTTGGTGCGGGCATGGGCGGATCAGCCAAAGGCGCGCCGTTTGCCATGCTCGCGGGCATGGCCGTGTTTTACCTCTTGATAGCGGTGATCTACGTGTTTCTCGGCCTGCACCTCGTCAAGTACGCCGGCGCGATCAATCGATTGCTGGGAGATGGCCAGGCGGAGTCCTTGGAAGAGGCGCTGCAGCACCAGCAAAAATTCTGGCGGCTGGCCGGAATCATGGCGCTGGTCGCGATTGGGTTTGGCGTGCTCGGCATTGTTGCCGCGATTGTGATTCCGATGATGGCCAGGTAGGTAGACGACGATTAAAGAAGAATTATGAAGTGATGCTGATACTAGGTGAATCCCTGATCGACTTCGATGCGCAACAGGTTTATAAGGTTATGGCGGAAGCCGAAAACAAGGGGAAACAGCAAGGCTTTCGCAAGTGAACCTGGCGGTTTTTACAAAAGGCCGCGGGTTCAACATTCATAAAACGTCACTTCAAAGGGGTTCTCATGGCTCAAACAAAATTTAGACGCCTGCGTTCTGTCATCGTTATCGGTTTGGCGGTTGTTGCTTTTCCCACCATCACCAATGCAACCCATTCATGGGGGGGCTATCACTGGGCCCGTACCACGCCGCAGTTCACCTTGAAGCTTGGCGATAATATGACCACGGCCAGCTGGAAGGGACATCTGGCGCAGACCTCGAGCGACTGGAATTCCGGAAACAGCGCGGTCCTGACTTCCATTGTTGCCGGCACGTCCAACAAGCGCTGCTCGATGGTCGCCGGCACCACCCAGGTCTGCAACGGCACCTACGGGAATAACGGCTGGCTGGGGTTGGCGTCGATCAACATTACCGGCGGCACCCACATCACGCAGGGTTCGGCGAAAATGAACGACACCTACTTCAATACAGCCACCTACAACAATCCCAACGAGAAACTGCATGTCGTGTGCCAGGAAGTCGCGCACACTTTCGGTCTCGACCATCAGTCCACCGACGGCAGTTCGCTAAATACCTGCATGGACTACTTCTCGAATACGGGTGCGAACGCCACCAGCACGCTGAGCACCAAACCGAATGCGCACGACTTCGAAGAGCTGAATATCATTTATGCGCACCTCGACACCACCACCACCGTCGCCGCAATGGCCGCGATGGCAGCATCGGCTGTTTCGGTGGACGTGGATGATGACCCCAACAGCTGGGGTCAGCTCACGAAACAGTCCATCAACGGTCGCAGCTCGACTTACGAGCGGCATAACTGGGATGGGTCGAAAACAATCACCCACGTCTACTGGACCAACGAAGCGGCAGCCAGTTGCACCAGTTGCGATCACCGGTTCAACCGTTAATCGCGGCGGCGGTCACCTGTTTCAGGTGATCGTCCCAAAGAAAAGCGAGGCCAGGCGCCTCGCTTTTTTCATTTGTGACCGGACAATGCTGGCGCGGCTCCCAGTTAAAAAAACGCCTCAAGAGCCGCACCAGCGCTTGAGTTTACGGTGTTGAATTGGCAGGCTCCGGAGTGAGCTCGCCCTGCGCGTGCACCCGGTGTCTCGTGTATCAGCACAGCGCAACATAGGCGCCACCCAGCAACAAGGCCGCAGCGAACAGGCCATGCCCCACCGTTTCCTGCGCATTGGCATCCCAGGCGGTGCACAGCGCGATCGGCGCGAACCCGTACCAGACGGCATAGCGCGCCAGCATGCCGACTTGCTCCAGCACCCAGAGATGCCGCAGCACCGGCGCCCATGTCGAAAAACAAATGACGGTTGCTGCACCAGTGAGCACCAGTGTGAGATCACGTGCGGCACGAAACAGCGGCATGGCCTCGGCCTTGTCCATCATCACCGGCGGCATCCAGAAAGAAATTGTGTGCCATAAGTGCGCCAACGCACGGTACGCCCCAGTCATAAGGGCTAAAAAGTTGTTGTCGATGGTGGCTTCAATGTTGGTGATCCGGGGTTGGCTTGGGAATACCTGCACGAGGTTTCGCTACCGTACTTAAGGAACAATCCCCATGCCGGTATCCCATTGCAACTTGTCGGGATAGTGCGTCCATGGATTGAGCCTTGCCCCCGGAAAATCCATAAAGGAACCGCACCATGAATAATCTCCAGAAGTATTTCTCCACAAGTTTGCTGGCAACGGCTGCACTGTTTGCCGCTGTTTCACCGGCGTCGGCCGCAGTGTCATTGGGTGCGGCCGCGCAATTCGCGGTGCTGGCCGGCAGCAATGTCACCTGCACCGATGGCACCGTGGTTACCGGTGACATCGGCGTCTCGCCCGGCAGCGCGGTTCCCTATACCAATACCGGCTGCACGATCGCCGGCGCTGTGCCGCCTGCCACCGATGCCGCTGCCGCCCAGGCGCGCGCCGACATGCTCGCCACCTACGCCTCGTTCCAGTACCTGACTTGCATCCCCTTGACCGGTACGCTTGCGGGCGTAAACCTTGCCCCTGGCGTTTACTGTCTCGATGCCGTCGCCAAGACCGGCACGCTGACGTTGACCGGGCCAGCGAATGGCGTGTGGATTTTCCGTGTTAACGGCGCACTTACCGGCACCAACTTCTCGGTAGTGATGGCCGGTGGCGCGCAGCCTTGCAATGTGTACTGGGCGCCCAGTGGTGCTGCAACCCTGACGACCTCGGCATTCAAGGGCAATATCCTTGCCGGCAATGAGGCGATTGGTTCGATCACCCTGACCGGTGGAAGTTTTGCGGGTCGTGCTCTGGCCAGCGTCGCTGTGACAATGACAGGCGCCAGCGTTATCGGCTGCAGCGCGCTGTCAGGTGGCGGCAACAATGGCAAGGACCATGGTAAATGCAACCAGGGCGTCGGCAATGGCGCGGAGGGTTGCGATCCGGGCAATTCAAACCATCATGCCGGCTCGAACGATGAGAACGGCGGAACCCCG
Source organism: Burkholderiales bacterium (assembly GCA_031394335.1). GTDB lineage: Bacteria > Pseudomonadota > Gammaproteobacteria > Burkholderiales > Usitatibacteraceae > UKL13-2. The sequence continues at coordinate 2,197 of JANMXS010000034.1, read as the reverse complement.
GGCAACCCGGGCCGCAAAGGCGGAAATTAACAAGCCTGTAGCAGAGAAGAACGGAAAGGGGCCCGCGAGGGCCCTTTTTTTGGCATCTGAATTGTCAAATCTTGCAAACTGTTGATTACTGCACCGTCTTTGCCGCGGCTGCGCCCGACACTGCGTTGTTGGATCCAATCGTGTTCGCTTATGCATCCGCTTGAACGGCGCCTTTGAGCAAGCGCCATATACCGCAAGGACTGCAACAATGTTGACAAACAATAACCCGGCTCTGGAAAGCAAAGTTGAAGCGCTTTACGCCACCCTGGCCGAGCCGCGGCCTGACGATATCGAGTGGTGCGACGAGCTGCTGACGCGGCTCGAAGAGGTGGCCGAATATTCGCTGCATCCCGGCGTGCCGGTGAGGGCGCTGTCGCGGACCTTGAAGGCGTCTGCGGATGAATTGCTGGCGGTAGCGTAGAACGCCATTCGGGGTGTGGGGAGATATTCCATATCAATCTCCCACCTTCTGTTCGCTCTACAGGAATTAAAAAAAATCGGCTACACAGATGCGCTGTATATTGCGCACGCAAGCAGTTGCCCGATTTAAAACATTGCGTACCCTGACGGCGGGCGTTTAACACGCTCGCACTGCACGCAACAAAAACGAATGCCGGGTACATCAACAAAAATCGCCCGGCGCATAAAAAATAAAGGGAGCATTGCAATGAGTACGACAAAAGGAATAGTGGGCGTTCTGATCGCCCTGCTAGGGATTTCTGCGCTTAATTGGCAAACGTCGGCAGTGGCGCAGGCCCCATCGGGCGCAGCCTATCCCGCGGATGGCCGCATCATTCTGGCCGATAGCGCATCGGATCGCGCGCGCCAGGAGGCACAGCGACGCGAGGAGCAGCGCCGTGAAGAAGAGCAGCGTCGTCGCGAGGAACAGCGACGTGAGCAGGAACAACGCCGCCAGGAAGAGCAGCGGCAGCGCGCCGAGGAGAAACGCAAGGATGAGGCTGCTGCGGAACAAAAACGCAAGGATGAAGCCGCTGAACAGAAGCGCAAAGACCAGGCCGCTGTCGAGCAAAAACGCAAGGAAGAACAGGCCGCCGAGCCGCGACGCCGCGAAGCTGACAGCCGTGCCATCGATCAGAAACGCCGCGAGGAACAGGCTGCTGAACAGCGACGTCGCGAAGTCGATAGCCGTGCTGCCGATCAACGGCGCAGGGAAGCAGAGAGCCACGCCGCGGAGCAAAAGAAGGCTGCTGTGCCTAAAGCATCCGAACCTGTCCGGCCGGCAGCCGCGCCGATTCACAATGGTTCAATCCCCGGATCGCAACAACAAGGGTTTGAGCCCGCAGGGCAGCTTGCCGGCAGTGCGCAACGCGCCATTGGCGGTCTCACGGCCCGGCAACCGGCGGGCCGACGCCCTTGACCACCAACCGGGGCACGACGATCGGGACGACTGCAGGTAAGGCCACGGGAACCACAGCCGGCGCCGCCGCCAGCACGACATCTGCACCCAAAACGAAGGAAGAAAAACTCGCCGCCGACCAGGCCACCAAGAAAGCCGAACAGGCGGCGCAGCAGCAGGCTGAACAGGAGTACCTGAAAAAAGTTGCGGCCGGCGTCAAACTGGTGGCCACCAAGTGCCCGGATAACGAAGGGCACTACTACGCCACCGGCAGCATGCCGAAAATCAGGCCGGAAGTGGTGGGTTGCATCGATGTGCACTACCAGGCGATCTGCCCGGGCAGCCGTATCGCGATTGAGGGCGTTGCGAAAAACTTCATCGGCATGAGCGGGTGTTTTGGCGATACCTATCAGATCGCACCCAAGCCGGCATGCGCAGTCAAGGACGTACCGATCCGCGTAGTGGATGTTCGGCCGGGTTGCAGCGGCAAGTAAAAACACCAGCGCAGTAGCGCGTGAGGGCCAGGTCTGGAAGCGTTGCGGGTAGTTGCCGCAATGTTTTCCAGACTTGGCCTTTTCATTTTTTTTGTTTGTATTGCGCCCGTATTCAATGCGCCAGGAACACGCGACTGCGTTAACATTGTCTTTATCAGATCTATTCTGAATTATTTGTTTGCTGCTGCGAACCTACCGGTACGCACGCAATCTCAGACTTCATCTTCCATCCTCAGGAGCAACCCATGGCAAAACTGAACGTCAACGGCAAGGTGCAGGATTATCAGGCGGATGCGGATACGCCGCTGCTGTGGGT
>JANMXS010000033.1:0-12802 GCA_031394335.1 Burkholderiales bacterium | reverse complement strand
CCCGCAAGCCTGGTGCGCTTGAGCATCAGCGCATTGATCGCCACCACCAGGGTGCTGCCTGACATCGACATCGCCGCGACTTCGGGACTCAGCACGAAGGGATAAAAGACGCCCGCCGCAAGCGGGAACGCGATCGCGTTGTAGCCCACCGCCCACCAGAGATTCTGGTGCATCTTGCGCAAGGTCGCGCGCGACAGTTCGATCGCGGCCACGATGTCATAGGGGTCGCTTTTCATCAGCACCACATCGGCGCTTTCCATCGCGACATCGGTGCCGGCGCCGATCGCAAACCCGACGTTCGCCTGGGTCAGCGCGGGGGCATCGTTGACCCCGTCGCCCACCATCCCGACCTTCTTGCCGGTGGCCTGCAGCGCCTTCACCTTCTCGGCCTTCTGGCCCGGCAACACGTCGGCCAGCACGCTGTCGATGCCGAGATCCGCGGCGATGCGCTTGGCCGTGGCCGCGTTGTCGCCGGTGAGCATCACCACTTCGATCTTGCGCTCCCGCAGCTTCGCTATGGCCGCCTTGGAGGTCGGCCGGATCGCATCCGCGATGGCGATCAGGCCGATCACGCTGCCTGCCTGAGACACGTGGACCACGGTGCGGCCGTCCGCCTGCAGGCGCGTGGCTTCGGCCTCCAGCGCTCCGAGCGCGAGCTTTTGGGTGTCCATCAACAGCCGGTTGCCGAGGTATACCGTGCCGCCGGCGGTCTCCGCGCGCGCGCCCATACCGTCGAGGCTTTCAAATCCGGTGGGCGCCACGATAGTGAGGTTCGCCGCACGACGCACGATCGCCTGGGCCAGCGGGTGAGCCGATCCTTGCTCGACGGCCGCCGCGGCGGTCAGCACCACGTCCTCGGTCACGCCCTCCGCAGTCACTATCTCCACCACCTCGGGCTGGCCGACGGTCAGCGTACCGGTCTTGTCAAAGACGATGACGTCGAGCTTGGTGGCGTTTTCGAGCGCCGAGGCGTTCTTGAACAGGATGCCGTTCGCCGCGCCCAGGCCGGTACTCACCATGATCGCCATCGGCGTGGCGAGTCCCAGCGCGTCTGGGCAGGCGATCACGAAGACAGTGATGGTCATGGTCACCGCGAACAGCAGCGGCTCTCCGATCACCCAGAACCAAACCCCGAAGGTCGTGAGGCCGATCAGGATCGCGACGATCACCAGCCATTGCGCGGCCCGGTCCGCCAGCTGTTGCGCCGGCGCCTTGGAGTTCTGCGCCGCCTGCACCAGTTTGACGATCTGCGCCAGCGCGGAGTCGGCCCCGACCTTGGTCGCCTTGTAACGAAAGCTGCCGCTCTTGTTGATGGTCGCCCCGACCACCGTGGCGCCCGGTCCCTTCTGCACCGGCATCGACTCGCCGGTGAGCATGGACTCGTCAACCAGGGATTCGCCGGTCTCTATCGTGCCGTCGACCGGAATCTTGTTGCCCGGCCGGATCACCACGATCTCGCCCGCCAGCACCTCCGCCGTCGGCACTTCCACCTCGGCGCCGTTGCGGATCACATTGGCCTTTGCCGGCGTGAGATTCATCAGCGCCTTGATGGCGGAAGACGCGCCCGCGCGAGCGCGCATTTCCAGCCAGTGGCCCAGCAGGATGAACACCAGCAGGACGGCCACGGCTTCGAAGAACTGCCCGCCCTCCTCGAAGAAGAAGGTGGTGACAACACTGAAGACATAGCCGGTCCCCACGCTCAGGACAATCAGCGCCGCCATGCCCAGCGTGCCCTTCATGAGCCCGCGCCAGGCGGAGACGAAGAACGGCCAACTCGGATAGACGATGGCTAGGGTCGCGAAGCCGAACAACCATATATTGAGGTCGAGGCCAAATGGTGGCGCGGGCGGGGTAAACAGCCCCATCGGCGCATAGAAGAAGAGCGGCAGCGTGAAGATCAGACAAATCCAGAAACGGTTGCGCATGTCGCGCACCATGGCCGGCAGATCCATGCCGTCATGCCCCATCTCATGCGCCATGTCCGCCGACATCGCGGGCTGCCCGCCTGCTGCCGCGTGGCCCTCGTGGCCCTTGTGACCGGCGCCCGCGAGAGCAACTGGGGCGGGCTCGGCGAGGGATGTTCCCGGACCGGCATTCGGTTCAGTGGCGGCAGGCGTTGGAGGCTGCGAGTCCGGCGCCGCTTGATCTTTTTTTTCGCCGGCAATGGTAGTTCGCACCCAATCGGTAACCTTGCCAAGCGCGCCCGGCGCCGCCTCGTCCGTTTGTCGGTCGGTTGGGGATGCAGGCGGTGCCGTGGCTGGCGACGCCTTGCCTTCTTGTGCGTCGCCTGAAGGAGCGGCGCTGGCTGGCGCCTCGGCAGCGGCAGCCGGGGGCGATTTGGGCGCAGCAAACGCGGGCGCGGCGGCGGGTGCGGCCGCGGGAGGCATTGGCGCAGCGGCTGCGGGAGGTGCGGGCGGCGGCCCCGGCGCCGGGTGGCCTTCGGGACCGGCGCTCGCCGAACCCTCGGCGGGCGCTTCGGACTCATAGCCGTGTTGGCGCACGTTCGACTTGATGTCGGCGACCTCGAGCCGGGTTTCGTCGTAGCGCACCGTGGCGCTGCCCGCGGCGAAATTGACAGTGACGCTTTCGACGCCCGGCACCTCACCGATCCGCTTTTCCACTCCAACCACGCTCAATACGGACAGCATGTCGCGCACATGAATGACGCTCGTTTTCATCGCATCTCCTTGATCGCCTTCATATCAAAAGTGCCTTGTGACATCCTCGATCGCTTTGCAAGCTCGCCGATTTCGAGGCTTCAGCCGTCTCCTGCGGTGTCGATTTGCGGATCGTTGCGGGTCGGGCATGCTTTTTCACGCAGTGCAGGCCGCCGAGCGAATAAAGCAGTCCGCTAGTTTCTTTTGAGCATCTTGTGTTTGGTGTAGCGCCCTGACTCGCGCGGGTTTTCTTCCCGAACCATTTCGCACGCCGCCACGCACGTCGATGTGCCGGCACGCCACACCCATCCCACGGGGAAAAACCGATCCGTCTGGCTTTCGATTTCCTCCCGCGGCTGAAAGGACACTTCCAGACCGGCCTCCACCTGCATGACGGAGTCGGGAAGCGACTGGAATTCACCAGTTTGTTCGTCGTGCATGTGGGGCATGAAGATGCCGAGGTTGAAGTCGGACAGTCGGCGCAGCATCACCTGGACTTCCGGGAGATGAAGCGCCGTCTGGGCGGTTCTCAATCCTTGAGGCAAACCAGAGGCGCTTCCTTGTGAAACATTCGCTACGTTCATGATGTTCTCCTGCCAGGATTTCATTGAACCATTCGAAGTGGCCAGGTCCGTCGCCAGGTGCTTTGGTTTTCGCGGCAGCACCAGCCTCGGAATTACAATCCCGCAAGACGGATGTCGTCCTACTTCTTGTCCGGCGCCACAGTGTCGAGTGGTCCGTCGCCAGCGGGAGCGGGGCTCGCCGGCGAGGCGGCGCTGGCCTCCCGGTCAGGCTTCGGTCCAGCGGCCATCGGCGCGGACGGGCCGGCACCGGCGTCCGGTGAAGGCTTCGGTGGCGTTGATGTCGCCGCGCCCGGCGCTGCCTTGCCTGGTGGCGCGGCGCTTGCGGTAGGAGGTGAGGGCGGAGACGCTTTCGATCCGGCGGGTGTGGGGGTGGCAGGCGCCGCTTCCGGTGCTTTGTGACCCTCGTGACCGGCGCCCGCCGAAGCGGCGGCGGGTGCATCCAAGTCATACCCGATTTGCCGCACGTCCGACTTGATATCGGCGATATCGAGTCGGGTTTCGTCGTAACGCACCGTGGCGCTGCCCGCGGCATGGTCGACTGTGACGCTCTCGACGCCCGGCACCTCGCGGATCCGCTTCTCCACGCCGAGCACGCTCAATACCGACAGCATGTCGCGCACTTGCATGACACTCGTTTTCATCGCATCTCCTTGGCGGTGATCTTCATACTGAAAATGTCCTGCTACCGAACCGGTCACTTCGCAAGCTGACCGTTTTCCAGGTTCGAGACGTCGTACGCGAACACGATTTGCGGATCCGGATCGATCAGCCGCTCATCTTTGTCGACGTAGTGAAGCCGGCCGAGCAGATCCTTGATGATGTTGAGCCGCGCAAGTTGCTTGTCGTCTGCGCGCACCAGAGTCCACGGCGCAATCGGGTTATGCGTGCGCGCCAGCATCTCGTTGCGCGCCAGGCTGTAGGCTTTCCAGTGCTTGATCGCCTGGTAGTCGATCGGACTGACTTTCCATTGCTTGAGCGGGTCCGTTTTCCGATCCTTCAGGCGCCGCTTTTGTTCGTCTTTGCCGATGTCGAGGTAATACTTGAGGAGCTTCACGCCGGAGCGGACCAGCATGTTCTCGAAGCTCGACACCGAGCCCATGAACTCCTCGTGCTCGGCCTCGGTGCAGAACCCCATCACCCGCTCGACACCGGCCCGGTTATACCAACTGCGATTGAAGAGCACGAGTTCCTGGGCCGCCGGCAAATAAGGAACATAACGCTGGAAGTACCACGATGTACGGTCGCGATCCGAGGGCTTGCCGAGGGCAACGACGCGGGTTTCACGTGGGCTCAGGTGCTGCACGATGCGCTTGATCGTGCCGTCCTTGCCGGACGCATCCCGGCCCTCCAGGATGATCAGGATCTTGTCATTGCACTTGATGAAATGCTTCTGTAGCTTGACCAGCTCGATCTGGAGCTTGTGGAGGCCTTTCTTGTAGACGTCTTTCGAAATCGAGCGCGTGTGCGCGCTCGATTCATTCTCGCGAGCTTTGTTGCTCACCTGCTCCCCCACTTGCGATGAAAACAATTGTAGATCGGCACGTAGACCAGACCCGCGTACGCGCCGTACAGGAAACTCTCAACCAGGCCGACGAGAAAGCCCCCCACCGTGAGCCATTTGAATCCCGGCAATATTTGTTCGAGCAACGCGGTCATGTGCATGCTCGATGGCGTCAACACGCCATAGACAATGCAAAACACGAACGTGAACGCGGCCCAGGTCGCCAATGACCAAGTCACGATTTTTATATTCAGCATATTGTTGCCTTTCGCTGGTAACTACTCTCCGGCGGGTCAGTGTTGATGACCCGCGCCTTGTTTTGAAGCGCTTTGCTGGTCGCCTTTGCCGGCTGGCTTGGGGCCGTTCTCGCCGCCAGCGCTCCCGCCGTGTCCACCATGCCCGCCGTGCCCTCCATGGCCACCATGCCCAAACGCATGCATCGCGATCATGCCGACGAAAAACAACACCCAAACCCAGTTTTGCGAAAGCCATGCCATGATTTATTCCTTTGCCGAATTGCACTGTCGATCGGAAATTTCACCGTGCCATCGATGCTCATTGATTCCGTGCCTGTGTCGGCGGCCGCCGTCCGACGTCAACTGAAAGCTTGAGGTCATTGCGATATCGATCATTTGAAGGTGATCCAGCCGGCGCGATCAATTCGCGGACAGCCTGAAACTTGTACGCCGGTTTCTCACCACGCACTGTGCGCTTGCGTACCGTGCGCGAACATGCGTCATTCACAGCCAGCCTCCGGTGAAACCCGCACGCCGCAAGCCGCCGGCGATGTATGGGCAGCCGCGCATCAATTGCCACAGGAACCCCGACCGATAATTTTCGACCATCAGAATGGTCGGCCCTTCATTCAGCCCGAAATGCCATGGTGATACCCAGCCGTGCGGATTGCCGGCCGCGGCGGGGTAGGTCGGATTGAAAGACGCTTTGAAGCCGTAGCGGTTCGACTCGGTCAGTTTGAGGTCATGAATACAGTGATCGAGCGTGGGCAGCACGATCTCGGGGGCGAACGGCAGCGAAGCCGCCACGGCCCACGACGCGATCGTGCCGTCGTCGGGTCCGTGCGGCACGCCGCGCCCCACGTAATCGAAGAACTTGCGCTCGATGCCGGAAACGTCGAGTGTGCGCGGGCCGGGACCTTCGCACGCGGTCAGTCCCCAGCAGTGCTCCCCGTAGTGCGCGAACTTGTGCGGGTTCTCGATCGCGTAGCTGCGCTGCACATAGGTTGCGCGCCGGCTGTTCTCGAAATAGTCGATGCCCCTGACGCGCATGAAGGCATCCTGGATACCACGGAAGTCGACCCAAATATGCGAAAGCTGGTGCGTGAATAGCGGCCCGGCATACAAGTAGTCGAAGCCATAGCTGTGTTCCCAGCGGTAGGTGGCCGCCCACGCCGCATAAGCGCTCCCGGTTAGCGGATGGGTCGGCGAACCCAGGCCCAGGATATACAGCAACAGCGCCTCATCGTAACCCTCCCAGCGATAGCCGAGAAAGCCGCTTTCCGGCTTCCAGCCATGGGTGACCGTTGCACCGTGGTTCTGCGCCCAGCGCCAGTCGGCGCGGCGATAAAGAGCGTCGGCGAGGGTACGGATCTCCCGCTCGTCAAGGCTATCGGCATCAAAATATCGCCCCGCAGTGAGCGCGCCCGCCAGAAGAAACGTGCTGTCTATCGTCGACAGCTCGCATTGCCAGGCACGCCGGCCGGTCTGCATGTGCAGAAAATGATAGTAAAAGCCGTGGTAGCCGGTGGCGTCGGGTTCGGGACCATGCGGGCTGTTCCAGAAAAAACGCAAAGTCGCCAGCGTTCGCTCGATCGCGGCCGCGCGCGACATGAATCCGCGCTCGACCGCCACCGGATACGCGGCCAGCGCCAGGCCGGTGGCGGCGATGCTGGCAGGCCAATCGGGCGCCGTCTTGTCGATCACCAGGCCGTTGGCGGGGTTAGTCTCATGCACAAAATAGCCGAAGGATTCGCGCTGGAGAATTTCCAGCGTTGCGTCGGCGGTCGGCTTTTTTTCGCTCATGGTCCGGCATCGTCATTTGGCCGGCCCGCGCCGGCCGGCGGAGTGGCGCTTGGATTCGGCGGGAACGACCGACAACCACCCCGGCCGGGCCAGCAGGAGAAGCAGCATCGCCACCAGCGGAAGGGTCAGCCAGGCGAAGCTGCGCTGTGCGAGGCTGCCGAAAAGCCATCCGCCGAGTGACGATCCGAGCACCTGGCCGAGGCCGCCTGCCGCCGCCAAAGCGCCCATCGTGGCGCCAAGCCTCTGTGGTGCGGCGCCCGCGGCCAGGTAGGCGATCACCGGGAGCAGCAGGCCGGTGCCGGCGGAGGCAAGACTGACGCCCAGGTACATCCACGCCTCGGAACGATGCCCGGCCAGCACCGCCAACCCGGCCATCGCCACGATCAGCCCCGCACTCATGAGGCTGCGTGCGGATATCTTCTCCAGCAGCCCGGTCAGGAAAAGCAGCGCGTTGACACCCAGCATCACCAGGCTGCACTCGGCGAACATCATCGCCACCTGGCGTGGCGACAGGCCCGTGTGCAGTTGCCCCTGCAACACGATGCCCAGTTCGAAGCCCGCCAGCACGAACATCACCGCCCCGCTGAACCACCACAGCGCGACGGTGTGGCTTTCGGCGGAAGCCGCGTGATCGTTCCGGGCCGCCGCGGCAGGCGCGCGTGACGCGGGCAGCGTCGCGGCCAATCCCAGCATCATCACCGCGCCGAGCAGCGCGGACAGGACAATCACGATCCGCCCGGAGAGTGCGAGGGAAACCGTTCCCGCGCTGAGCCATGATCCGGCCCAATCGGCCACCGCGTTCAGGCCGGGGCCGAACAGGAATCCGAGCAGCGACATGGCGCCCAGCCACGCGAAGCGCCGCGCACGCCGTTCCTCGGGAGTGTGTTCGGCGACCAGCGCGGCAACCACCGGAACCACCGCCCCAACGAAGAAGCCGGCCGTCGCGCGCAGCGCGTAGAGTCCCCACAGACCGGCCAGGCCCGGCACCAGCAGCAGCAGCAGGCTGGCGACGTAGCCGACCAGCCCGACGATCAGGATGCGACCGCGCCCGGCGCGATCCGCGACGATTCCCCACAAGGGGGCGCCAACCAGCACGCCGGCCGCGTACACGCCGCCGAGAAAGCCGATGTGACGAGCGACGTCGACGGCGGTCGCGCCAGGCAGCATCGGGGCGAGCCAGCCTGGCAGCATGGGCATGAACGCCCCATAGCCGGTCGAGACGACAAAGACAGCCGCCGCCAGCCAGGCCAACTGCACCAACGTCAGTCCGGCAGGCTCGGCCGGCGGCACGAGCGACGCTGCGCGGGCGCTGGTTGCGGTCATGAGAAGTGACGCGATGGGCGAGGGCGCCCTGGCGTCGTGCCGCCTGGATGACCCGCGCGACCCGTCCGCCGCCGGTTGCCCATGACAGTCACGGTGTCAGGCTGACGCCGTTGGGTCCGCGGCCGACCGGTACCGTGGCGATGACCTTGCGTCCACCGACATCGATAACGGAGACGGTGTTCGCGTAGGTGTTGGTCACGTAGGCACGGCGTCCATCGCGGTTGACCACCACGCCGTGAGCCCCTGCCCCGGTCTTGATCGTCGCCACCGTCTTGAAGGTCCCGAGGTCGATCATGCTGACGGTGCTGCCGGGCTTCGCTCGCGTTCCCTGGTTGGCGACCAGAAGCAACCGGCTGTCGGGCGTGGCGTACACCTGGATCGGCACCGATCCGACCGACACTTTGCGCAGCACCTTGCGGGCCGCCGGATCGATCATCGCGACCCGGTTTTCCTCCGACAGCGACACGAAGCCCAGCCGGCCATCGGGGGTGAAGCCCACCTGCGCGGGACCCTCGCCGACGGCGATCTGGGCGATCTGCTTTCGTGTCTTGGTGTCGATCACCGAGACCGTCCCGCCCTTGAGGTTGGCGACCCAGGCCTGCTTGCCGTCCGGACTGAATCGCATGCCGTGCGGCGCTGCGCCGACGGCGATCGTGTCGACCACCCGTTGCGCCGGGATGTCCACCACGCTGACTGTGTTGTCGCCGCCGTTGACGACGTAGGCATGGCGGCCATCCGGCGCCACAACGACGTGGGCGGGATGCTTGCCGACCGCCACCTTGGCGACTACCGAGTCAGTCGCGGTATCGATGGCCCAGACGGCGCCACCTCCAGCCATCGATCCGCCACCGGCGGACTTCGGCATCCCTTGGTGCGCCGGCTTGTCGACCGACTTACCGGGCTCGCCGTTGTTGGTGACCCATACCAACTTGCCGTCGGGCGCGACCTGGACGTTGTGCGGACCTTGTCCGACCGGGATGCCGCGGATCTTCTTGAAGGAAGCCGTGTCGATGACGCTGACGGAGTCTGCCTCCTCATCGGCGACATACACCTTGCCAGCGGCGGCAGACGCCGACCCTGCCGCGACCGCCACGGCCAGCGACAACGACGACAGGCCGACGCCCACGTTACGAACCTTTGACATTTCCAGCGGGGTCACCCGGCGGCGCCGCCCGGCCGGTTCGATCAGCCATACCGCCACCGGCACGTATATCGGCCACAGCACATGCGAGAAGAACGAATACAACCGGGTCACGACCGCGCCGAGCGGCGGCGCGTCGTAGCGGAACGTCAGCCAGATCACACCTTCGCTCAACTGCTGGATCGCGAACAGCAGGGGGATTGCGGCAAACGGCAGTTCGCGCGGGCGACGCGCCGACTTCAAGGTCAGCGTGCCGACCCCGAGCAGCAAGGCCGCCACCGAGAAACTCGCCGTGGCGGAGAAGCACACTCAGCCCGCTCCACCCGGATGCGCGGTCGCGCCGGGCGCGCGCGGCGGCGCCATCGTTGCTGATGCGGCGCCCTCCCGCAGGTAGCACAGCAAGCCGGCAAGCCACAGCAGCGCGGGCAGCAGCAGCAGCCAGCGGAAGTTCGAGTGCAAGAGAAAGTTCGTCGCGCTCATCAACCCCACGCTGGCCGCTCCCGCCACCGACAGCGCGGTCAACGATCCGCGCTCCCGCCGGGCCGGAGGGCGCAACGCCACGAGTATCGTTAGCGCGCCGGTGGCGACCATGAAGCCGCCCATCACATTGAACACATGGCCAAGCCACCGTTCCAGGCCGGGCACGGCCACCCGTATCGCTTCGAGCGAACTGCCGATGTAGCGGGGATCTTCGGGCAGCAAGGCCGGGCGCAGGAAGATGAAGTACGCGCCCAGCGCAACCAGCCAGAGGCCGCAGACGACGAACACCTTGGCGGACAGCCGCAAGCGCGAAGCCGCGGATTCCATGGGCCCGCGCCTCTCATCTTTCATCGCAGGCACCCTGCCTGGAAGATACGGGGTGGGCCGGACTCAGGTGTCGCCGCGTCAAGGGCAGCGACGCGGCGCCCGCGGTACGCTTGCTCCCCAATAGCTGGTAGACGCCGATTTCTCCAGACTCGAATTCGAGGGCGCAGGCGGCCATGTACAGGCGCCAGACCCGGTAGGTCGATTCGCTGACGTGGCGCAGCGCCTGTTCATGGTGGCGCTCCAGCCGTGCGACCCAATGCCTGAGCGTCAGCGCGTAGTGCGGCCGGAGCGCTTCGACATCCGCGATCTCGAACCGGGCGCGCTCCATGCCGCGCTGGATGTTGCTGACGGTGTCGAGTTGGCCGTCGGGGAAGACGTAGCGATTGATGAACTCGGTGGAAAGGGTCTTGTTCCAGCCCTCGACGTCGTGGGTGATGCCATGGTTGAGGAACAGGCCCGCGGGTTTGAGCAGCCGGTGAACGGTCGAAAAGTAGACCGGCAAATTCCTCAGTCCGACGTGCTCGAACATGCCGACACTGGCGACCTTGTCGTATATCGAATCGCCCTGAAGTTCACGGTAGTCGCGCAACTCGACCGTCACCCGGTCCTCGAGACCGGCTTCCACGATGCGCTGGCTGGCCAGTTTCAGTTGCTCCGCGCTAAGAGTGACGCCATGAGCGCGGACCCCGTAGTGGCGTGCCGCGTGGATGACCAGCGCGCCCCAGCCGCACCCGATGTCGAGGAAGCGATCGGCTGGCTTGAGCAACAGCTTGCGGCAGATGTGGTCGAGCTTGGCCTGCTGGGCCTGCTCCAGGTCGTCGCCGGGCCGCTCGAAGTAGGCGCATGAATACACCATGGCATCGTCCAGCCACAAGGCGTAGAACTGGTTGGACAAGTCGTAGTGGAACTGGATCGCGGCGCGGTTCTCGGTCTTCGAATGCGCCTTGACGGCACGCGCGTGCAGCGACAAGCGGTGGCGCCCCGGGCCGGCCCACGCGTGATCGAGGGCCGGCAGCCGCAGCGCGCTGAGCAATGCGCCGAGGCGCTCCCAGCAAGACATGCGAATCGAGTGCAGATGGTCCTTGAGGCCAAGCGCGGCGAAGAAATCCCCTTCAATATCGAGGTCGTCGCGGAAATAAGCTTCCGCCAGGCGAAGAGGATGACCTCCCAGCACCATTGAGCGAACCACGCCCGGGTTGCGGCATACCAGCGTGAACCGTGGCGCCGGCCGGTCCGGGCCGGACTTTCCGAGCCGCAGGGTGCCGCCGTCCCACAAGCGCAGCGCGAGGCTTCCGTCGAAATTGCGAAACAGGCGCTTCAACAGATCTGCTGCTTCATCGACGCCCTGATTGGGTACTGGCGCTGCCGCGCGTGACACGGTGGCGCGGGCGGAACCGCGGGTCCGGACCAGGTCGCCGACTTCGATGGCGCTGGTTTTCATAGTGGCGTCTTCTCAAATGGAACGGACGCGACCGGCGCGGCGTCACCGTTGTCGGCGGCGACCGCGTGGTTGCCGTTGTCGCGCTTGTGCCTGTGATGGTTCTTGCTCATGGTCGTGATTCGCAGGTTGAGGGTTCAGGTCTTTGGATCGACGCCGATGACCAGGGTGGAATCGGCGGCAAACCGATACGGCGGTACCGGGAGCTTGGTCGGCGCCGGCACGCCCTTGAACACACGCCCGGCGAGATCGAACTTCGATCCATGACACGGGCAGTAGAAGTCATCTGTCCATGCGGCGCCGATGTCAGCGGCGCCGGGCGTCGGGCGAAACGGGGGAATACATCCCAAGTGCGTGCAAACGCCTTCCAGCACCGCGATCTCCGGCTTTGCGGAGCGCGGACGTTTCTGGCGTACCCGGGCTGGTCCGATTGCCTGGAACCCGAGTCGGCAAGGAGATCGTCGTGGCGGTCCAGCATATCGAGCATGTCCTGCGAACGCCTGAGGATGAACACCGGCTTGCCTCGCCATTGCACTGTCTGAAGCTCGCCAGTCAGCAACCCCTGCAACTCGACTTCGACCGGCCCACCGAGCGCACGAGCACTCTCGCCGGGCGCCAGCGACGCAACGAACGGTACCGCGCTGGCGACCAGGCGCGCGCCGCCAACGGCCGAAGTCGCGGTGATCCACAAGCGGCGATTGGATTCAACCTGAATGGTGGCCGACATGAAGGTGGTCTCGTCGCGGGTGCAAAGATTCTGTTTGCAAGACAGATGCCTTCAGACGGCCGCCGGTTCCTTGCGCCATGACGGCAGAAAGCGCGGCGTGCGCACCGCGTAGGCTTCGAACTCGGCGCCGAAGCGTTTGCGCATCTCCGCCTCTTCCGTGATCGCCAGCCGCCCGTACATGACCAGCAGAATCGGGAACATCACCAGCGTGAGCAAGGTCGGCCACTGCAGCAGGAAGCCCAGCAGAATCAACACAAAGGCCACGTACTGCGGATGGCGAATGTGCGCGTAGGGTCCGGACTTGGCAAGGCTGTTATGGCGTTGCGCGTGGTACAGGACGTTCCAGGCGCTGGACAGCAGGTAGAAGCCGTAGCCCAAGAACACATAACTGGCGATGTGCAGCACGCCGAAGTGCGGGTTTCCCTTTTCGCCCAGCAGCGTGGACCACAGGTGGCCGGAGTCGTGGGACAGCAGGTCGATGCTGGGGAACCTGGTCTGCAACCAGCCGGACATCAGGTAGATGGTCAGCGGAAAGCCGTACATCTCGACGAACAGCGCGACGATGAAGGCGGCAAATGCGCTGAA
>JANMXS010000032.1:0-7817 GCA_031394335.1 Burkholderiales bacterium | reverse complement strand
GTTCTTCGTTTTTTGCCGGACAAGTTCGTCCACGCCGGCGTTTTGCCAGTTTCGCGAATTGTTCTTGAACCTTTGCCAGACCAAGCGACAATCAAGATATTGTCCAGCACATCAAAGTATATTAGCGTGCGGTATGCGATTTAAAAGTTTGCCAGACAATCGCCACTTCGATAACGCGCTAGACACAACAGCATCGTTAAATTAATTTTGGCGGTTGCCGTATATTCATCTATCGACAGGAATCCCTGAAATGGCCGGAACTGAAGAAAAGCAGAAAATTGAAATTTAATTCTGGCGCGACTCCAAGGACGAGTCTCCAGAGTCGGACTCCTTGCACAATATTGTCAACAAGATTTCCGAAGCAAGAGTCTTGCTGGATTGTCTTGGTCGTCATCGCGACAAGCTCGCCGTTGCCGGCAGTGTTCTGGAGCTCGGGGGAGGCCAGGGATGGGCTTCTTGCATATACAAAAAACTGTTCCCCGATGCGCATGTAACTGTGACCGATATCAGTCAATTTGCGGTCATGTCACTGCCAAAATGGGAGCGTCTGTTCGAGATAAAAATCGACAATTCATACGCCTGCAAAAGCTATGAAATCCGTGAAAGTACGGCTTCACTGGATCAGATATTCTGTTTTGCTGCGGCCCATCATTTCCTGGCCCACAAAAAAACGCTTCTTGAAATCAGCAGGGTCTTGAAGCCGGGTGGAAAGGCTTTCTATTTTTATGAGCCCGCTACGCCGCGATACCTTTATGCACCCGCTTATTGGCGAGTCAACCGAAAACGTCCGCAAGTTCCTGAGGATGTATTGATCACTTCAAGACTGCGCCAACTCGCTGTCGAAGTGGGGCTGGCCATGCATGTGGACTATTACCCGACGACAATAAACCGGGGTGCATTCGAGACGGTCTACTACTTCCTGCTGGGCCGTGCTCCGCCACTTCAGCGCTTATTACCCTGTACCGCAAATATCATATTCACCAAGCCGCCCGCTTGAATGCAGCCAGCCTTGGGCATGAATTCAACAGCCCCGTGGGCGAAACGACTTCGGCGCAATAAATTTTTGAGGCGGGACTTGCAAAATCCCTGAAAACTGTATACAAATACAGTTATGGAAAATCTGACCCCCCGCCAGCAAGAAATTCTCGCCTTCCTCAAAGACTGGATCGCCGAGCACAATATGCCGCCGACCCGAGCGGAAATGTGCGCCGCGCTCGGCTTTCGCTCGCCCAATGCCGCCGAGGAGCATTTGCGCGCGCTGGAGCGCAAGGGCGCCATCGAAATGATGCCGGGCTCCTCGCGCGGTATCCGCATCCTCAACGGCGAGGATGACGCCGCCAACGACGAGGAACACGGCCTGCCCCTGATCGGCAAAGTCGCGGCGGGTGCGCCGATTCTGGCGCAGGAGCATATCCAGGGCCGCTATCCCGTCAGCCCGCTGATGTTCAAGCCGCGCGCCGATTACCTGTTGCGCGTCAACGGCCAAAGCATGAAGGACGTAGGCATCATGGATGGCGATTGGCTGGCGGTGCACAAGACCAATCAGGCTCGCAACGGGCAGATCGTGGTGGCGCGCATCGAAGGCGATGCCACCGTCAAACGCCTGAAACTCAAAGGCCATCACGCCTATCTGATCGCCGAGAATCCTGATTTTCTGCCGATCGTGGTTGATCTCGACAAAACTGCGCTGGAAATCGAAGGGCTCGTCGTCGGCGTCGTACGGACGATGTAGTTCCGCGGTTGCCGATCCTTCAGCCGCATCGGCAATGCGGCGTCGGCCATCCGCCTTCCCTGTCCGGCAGCACCTGCGCCCGAGATCAAGCTTGCATTTTTCATGCGTCGTATTATCATACACATGATAATGTTTTGCCCGGAGTGCCCCACATGAAAACCGCAAGAATCACCTTTCTCAGCACCCCCGAATTCAAGACCGGCCTGGAGAAGCTGGCGCGCAAGGACGAGATCAGCGTCGGCGAGCTGGTGCGCCGCAAATTTTCGCTGGTACCCAGCGCCGAGGAGCGCGAACTGACTGAACTGGTCAGTGCCGTGAAAATCAGCGCGGCAGCGGCCAAGGCCTCGCTGACTGCGGGCCTGGCGGACGTCGAACTGGCGCTGCGGGAAGTACGCAGCGCCGGACGCAAGATTGCAGCGGCCAAGCCGCGTGGCGTCAAAGCGGTCGCGGCCAGGCCTGCCAGGAAGAAAGTCGCATGAGCGCCGTCAAGGACGCGATCGTCGCCCTGAAGGAAGTCCTGAAACTGACCGACGACGTCAAGACTATCGGCGAGCGCATGAAGGATGTCGCCGGCGAATTGCGCGACCAGGATCGCCGTGTTACGCGCCTTGAGGCCAGGCTGGACACCATGATCGACATGGCGAAAATGGCCTCGGCCAAAACGATCCAGTACAAATCCTAGGCGACCGCGTTTGGCAGACCACGGCGCAGATGAATTAAAGTAACGTCCTCAGTCACCTGTAAATCCCGGAATCCCAATTGGCAAAACTGTATTTCCGCTTCGCCGCGATGAACGCCGGCAAATCCACCTCGCTGTTGCAGGTCGCCTACAACTATGAAGAGCGCGGCCAGTCGGTTGACTTGTTTACCGCCGCGCTCGATGACCGCCACG
This sequence comes from Burkholderiales bacterium, assembly GCA_031394335.1. Taxonomy (GTDB): domain Bacteria; phylum Pseudomonadota; class Gammaproteobacteria; order Burkholderiales; family Usitatibacteraceae; genus UKL13-2. Next base: position 5,193 of record JANMXS010000032.1, on the reverse strand, counting down.
GCGTCGGACGTATTTCTTCGCGCCTGGGCCTTACCCGTGAAACCAGGGTATTCAGCAGCAGCACCGATTTTGACGCGATGTACGCCGGCAAAACGCGACCCTCGTGCATCCTGATCGACGAAGCGCAGTTCCTCTCGCCGGAACAAGTGGTGCAGCTGCACCGCATGGCGCATACCTCGAACACCCCGGTGATCTGCTACGGGCTGCGCAGCGATTTCCAGGGCAATCCCTTCCCCGGCTCACGAACACTGTTGACGTTAGCGGACGATCTCGAAGAGATGAAAACCATCTGCCGCTGCGGGCGCAAGGCGACCATGAATTTGCGTATGGATGCGGCCGGGAAGCGCGTTACCGAAGGTGCACAAGTGGAGATCGGCGGCAACGCACGATATGAAGCGGTCTGCCCAAGGCGCTTTTATACCGGCGAATGCTAGGGGCTCATCTGTGCCGCCGGGGGCTCAGGGAAAACCCTCGGCCGACCGCGCCGGACGAATCCCGAAATTAGGTGTAAAGTAATTCAAACTGCTTTGTACTTTCACCAACCCGGTTGATCGCAAAATGCATTTGGAAGCGAATTCGCGTTGAATCACAAATCACCTGCAAACGTTTCTCCGAACAAGCCTGCCGCAATCAAAGAGCAGCCCGAGTCATCCGGGCCACCGGTTGACGAATCGCTGTGGACCGCCAATGAAGTGCGTATCCTGCGCGATCTGGCCAAGCACCACGCGCCGCTGGCGATGCTCTCTTATCATATCGGCCGCACTGTCGAAGACATTGAGCAAAAGGCTGCGTCGATCAATCTGTCGCTGTTTCCGTCCGCCAAGTCAAAGCGCATCATCCGCACCAAGCGCGTCGCCTAGGCGGCGCCTGCCGGACACACTCATGCGCTGAAACGATGTCGCATGAAAGACTGCCCATGACGACCCCGCCTTCGCCCCCCGTTTTGACGCCCTCCATTCGCATCGAGCACGATACCTTCGGCGATATCGAGGTGCCGACCGTCCGTCTTTGGGGCGCACAGACGCAGCGCTCGCTGCATTATTTCCATATTTCCAGCGAGCAGATGCCGCCTGCGCTGATCGATGCGCTGGTCCTGGCGAAACGTGCCGCCGCCGTGGTCAATCGTGACCTGGGCGCGCTTGATGCTGCGGTCGCCGGCGCCATTGTCAACGCGGCTGATGAAATCCTTGCCGGCAAGCATGCGACCGAATTTCCCTTGAGCATATGGCAGACCGGGTCGGGCACGCAGACCAATATGAACGTCAATGAAGTGCTGGCCAATCGCGCTTCGGAATTGCTGGGCGGCGAGCGCGGCATGAAACGCCTGGTGCACCCCAACGATCAAGTCAACAGCGGGCAATCGTCGAACGATGTATTTCCGACGGCGATGCATGTCGCGGCGGTCCAGCAAATCGTCGGCGCCCTGCAACCTGCACTGGGCGCATTGCGAAAAACACTCGCCGCAAAATCGCAGACTTTCGGCGATATCGTCAAGATCGGGCGCACCCATTTGCAGGACGCCACGCCGCTGACACTGGGGCAGGAGTTTTCCGGCTATGTGGCGCAGCTTGAATTTGCCGAACGCGCGATTGCGCAATCCCTGCCCGGCCTGTGCGAACTGGCGATCGGCGGCACCGCAGTCGGCACCGGGCTCAATGCCCATCCGGAATTTTCAAAGCGCATGGCGGCCGAGCTTGCCGCGCGCAGCGGCCTGCCGTTCATATCCGCCCCAAACAAGTTCCAGGCGCTGGCCGCGCACGATGCCCTGCTGGCCGCCCACGGCGTGCTCAAGACGCTGGCGGCATCGCTGATGAAAATTGCCAATGATGTGCGCTGGCTGGCGAGCGGCCCGCGCGCCGGCATCGGTGAATTGAGCATCCCTGAAAACGAGCCCGGCTCATCGATCATGCCCGGCAAGGTCAACCCCACGCAATGCGAGGCATTGACCATGCTGTGCGTCCAGGTAATGGGCAACGATGTCGCCATCAATATTGGCGGCGCTTCCGGCAATTTCGAACTCAATGTCTACAAGCCGCTGATCATTCACAACTTCCTGCAAAGCGTGCGCCTGCTGGCCGACGGCATGCGGAGTTTCGATGAACACTGCGCAGCCGGCATCGAGCCCAATCGCAAACGCATCGATGAATTGCTGGAAAGTTCGCTGATGCTGGTAACCGCCCTGAACCCGCATATCGGCTATGACAAGGCCGCCACGATTGCCAAAAAAGCGCATCGGGAGGGAACGAGTTTGAAAGCGGCAGCGGTGGCCTCCGGCTTTGTATCGGCTGCCGAGTTTGACGCCTGGGTACGACCGGAGAAAATGGTCTAGACCTCGTAGGGTGGGCAAAAGCGCAGCGTTGCCCACGCGGTTGATCGTCGATAATTGACGTCAGCGGTAGGCGATTACCGATGGTGGGCATGCGTGCCCACCCTACCGACTGCTGCAGCATCGCCCAACGATGATGAAAATACGTAGATCGCCATTTGACGCGCCTCTCCAGCCATTTTTGCCTCGAACGGCGCACCAAATGGCGTTCTATGAGATTTTGCTCAACTGCTGTCGCTTCGTGAATGGTCCTTCAATGCAACATAAAGCGCTCAAGCCTGCGCGGACTTGACCACCCAGCCAGCAATCGCTTCCAGCAGTAAATCGACCTCGCCGATGGTCGGCAGCACCCGGAATGTCATCCCATGTTTTGCCGCGGCCTCCGCCACCAGCGCGGGTAAATCTTTTTTTACATGGCTGCCGCGCGCAAAAAAAACCGGCGCCACTACCACCTCCCTGACCCCTGCTGTCGCCAGCTGCGCGACCACATCCTGAAATGTCGGTCTGGCCGGCTCCAGATACGCCAGCGCGGTAATGTGGTCGGGAGCACGCGCGGCGACGATATCCTGCAAGGTCATGAACGGCTGCGCCCACTCCGGGTCCGGGGAGCCGTGGCAGAACAGGAGCAGCGCACGCTGAGGGTGGGATGACATGGCAATTTATGGATTGAGGATCAATCATGATGATAGCCGATCACAGCAATGGCACGGGAGTTGCTGAGTAAATACCGTCCCAACTCCTGACCGCCTATATGGGATTGAAAGTTCTACTCGTCGATGAAGACCCCGATCGCGCTGCAAGCGTGCGGGAGGCGCTCGTCACCGGCGGCTGCGAAGTGCTCACAACCTTGAGCTCGGCGCTTGAACTTTACGACCGCGTCGCCGAATACGCGCCGGATGTGATCATCATCGATACCGATTCACCGTCACGTGACGTGATCGAGCACATCACTTTTATTTCGCGCGATCAGCCCCGCCCGATTGTCATGTTTTCCGGCGACCGCGAAATGCTTCCACGAGCCGCGCGGATGCTGGGGTTTCGATTTATGATGCCACACCGACACGCGACCGCCCGGCCAAGCTCAAGCTGCTGCGCGGCGATGCGCTGAATCACCCCGAGGCCGACAAGGACACGCGCGGCATCGTCTTGTCGCTGAAAAATTCCAGTCTCGCCTACGAGGTCGGCGATTCACTCGGCATCTGGCCAACCAATAACCCGGATGAAGTCGAACTGATCCTCTCCATCCTGCGCGCCAAGGGCAACAAGACCGTGACCCTCGATGGCGAAATTTTCAACGCACGCGACGCACTGACGCGCAAAGTGAATCTGCGCGAAGTCACCGCTGAATTGTTTGCGCTGATGGCCGAACACGCGACGCTGGATTTCGAAGCGCAGCGCTTGGCGATGCTGGCCAAGAATGATGAGCGCGCCGGCGAGTACGGCATCCACGATGTGTTCGACACGCTCGTCAAATTCCGCTCGGCGCGCCCGCCGGTTGGCCAGTTCGTGCAGACCCTCGCACGGCTGCAACCACGACTGTATTCGATTGCTTCCTCAATGAAAGCGCATCCCGAGGAAGTGCATCTCACCGTCGGTGTGGTGCGCTACGACCTCAACGGCCGCCGCTACCAGGGACTCGGTTCCGGCTTCTTCGCCGATCATCTGCAGGCCGGTCGACCGGTCCCCACCTTCGTGCAAAAATCGCATGGCTTCCGCCTGCCGACCGATCAAACCAAACCCGTCATCATGGTCGGCCCCGGCACCGGCATCGCACCCTTCCGCGCCTTCCTGCAGGAGCGCGCCTCGACAAAATCACCGGGCAAGAACTGGCTGTTCTTCGGCGCCCAACATGCGGCCACCGATTTTCTGTACGAGGCCGAGTTGAAAAAATACGCCGACGACGGCGTGCTCACAAAACTGACGCTGGCCTTCTCGCGCGATCAATCCGAAAAAATCTATGTGCAACACCGCATGCTCGAAAACGCGGCCGAGATCTGGGCATGGCTGAATGAAGGCGCGTACTTTTACGTCTGCGGCGACGCCAAGCGCATGGCGGCGGACGTGGATCATGCGCTGACGGAGATCGTGACGGCCGAGGGTGGGATGGCGGCGGAGGCGGCGAAGGCCTGGGTGAAGAGGTTGGCGGTGGAGGGGCGGTATTTGCGGGATGTGTATTGACGTCTAGCCCAGCTGGAACGGATAAACCACCCCCAGCTTCAAAATCTGCGTCAACTCATCCAGCGCCGTACGACATTCCACCAGCAAAGCCGGATCAGCCAGATCCGCATCCGCCAGCCGATCGCGGTAATGCGCTTCCACCCAAGCCGTGAGTTTCGCATACAGCCCATCGCTCATCAGCGCACCGGGATTCACGGCGCGCGCTTCGGCTTCATTCAGTTCCACCCGCAAACGCAAACAAGCCGGGCCACCGCCATTGCGCATGCTTTCGCGCAGATCAAAGATCAACAATTCCTGGATCGGCGTGTTCATCGCCAGCAGTTTTTGCAGATATGTCCAGACGCGCGCATTGCTGCGGCATTCTTCGGGCAGCACCAGCAACATCTTGCCGTCGGCGCGCGTCAGCAGCTGGCTGTTGAACAGATAGGTGGAAACGGCTTCGGCTACGCTGACATCTTCATTGCTGACTTCAATCACGGTGAAATCCGCGCCGAATTTTTCGCGTAGTTCAGCATAGGCACCGGCCTGGTCGAGGAAGGCCTGCTGGTGGCAAAAAAGCACATTACCATTGCCGACGGCGATCACATCGTTGTGGAATACGCCAGTGTCGATCACCGCCGGATTCTGTTGAGAAAACACACTGCGCGCGGCGGGCACGCCTCGCAGGCCGTCGCTCGTCTGCATGGCGT